>NZ_JBJMQP010000039.1:0-309874 GCF_045802625.1 Hyalangium sp.
CGCAGGTGGAGCAATACGTGACCAGCGGTCCTTCTCGGCCCATCATGGCACCGAGACAAGGCGTCCACCTGCCTGGGCAGTCCTGTTGCAGCAGGGCTGCCCGTCTCCCTTGCCTGCACCCGGGGACCCTGCCGCGATCTTCATGCCGCGCCAGTTTTCGTCCGACCCCGATTCTCACACCGCCAGGGTGGTAAACCCGCGCTTCCTCGCGCTCCCCGCGATCGGGATCCCGCGCATTCTGAGGATCGTTTCCAGGCAGGCCATGGGGGACGCGCTCACCGCAGCCACGCCGGTGGCCGTGCCTCGCTGGCAGCGGCGCAAGCGCGCCGCCCAGGCCCTTGAGGCTGCCCACACCGAGCGCGTGGAGTACCGAGGCCTGGACACGCGCGGGCGCCTCGTCCGCCGCGTTACCGAGCGCGTGGTGGTGCCTGAGGATCAGGGGCCCCTGGCCCAGGCCGTGGAGGTTTCCGAGCACCTCGCCGCCCAGGGCACCGCGCTCGAGGCCCTGCTTGCCACCGAGGAGCAGCAGGGGGCAATGCGCGCCCTGGCGGCACTCCCTGTGCGCGAGCGCGTGGCGGTGGCCGGGCCTCTCGGGCTGCTGCGCGAGGGCGTGCTGGGGGACAGGCTCCTCGCCCAGCACCTGCGCTGCTCCGCGGCGGAGGTGCTGCAACTGCGCGAGCGCGGGCTACAGCGCCTTCGCAGGGCACTGGGGGGCGAGTGCCCCTCATAACCACAGCGCGTGGGAGCCCCTGCGCGGCCTGTGGCGGCACCATTCGCCGGGGCGAGCAGGCCTGGTACACCTCCGAGGGTGGCGTGCGCCACCCCGAGGCCGCCTGCCGCGAGGCCCGAGCCGCTCGCCACCGCACCAACCGTCGAGCTGGCACGTGCGCCTGCGGCACTCATGTGCCAGCCGGCGCCGGACACCTGCTGCACCGGGGGAGCACCACGGGCACCAGGTGGGAGGTGCGCTGCATGGGGTGCGTCCCGTGAGCGGCCCTGCTTCACCACAGCCGACTTGCCCCGCCAAGCGGCGCGGGCACCGTCGATCTGCTCCTCGTTTCCCTTCCGAGGTCCCCTCCCACCGGCGCCCCGCTCTGGGCCGCATGGAGTTGTCCCATGAGGTTGCTGGCCCTGCTCTCCGCGGTGCTTCTCTCCTGCGGCTGCGAATCCTCCAAGCCTTCCACTCGTCCGGACTCCGGCACCCAACCACCCGTCCTCGTGGATGGCGGCGCCGCCGAGTCCATCACCTGCACGGCTGACAGCTCGTCGTACCGCCTTACCCATGCGGCGCACTTCTTCCTTGATGGCAGCGCCTCCACCACCTGCACTGTCGAACTTGGCCCCACCGTCCACAGCGGCTCTGCCTCCTACGCATGGGCGCGGACCGGGCAGCCCGGGGCGGTGTGCGAGGTTGCGGTAGAGGGCGGGTACTGGCGCTTCAGCGTGGCGCAGGACCACTCGGTGAGCATTGCCAGCTTCACCCCCGAGAAGGGCGCGCCGCGCCTCCCCGAGGCCCTGCTTGCCTGCACCCTGGCGGATCAGTCCACGAAGTAGCGCATGCCGTCGAGGCTGAAGCTGTCCCCGGCGGCAATGCTACTCACCGTCACGGTGCCCGTGGTGTTGAACTGCACGCGTACCAGCGCGCCGCCAGACGTCACGGCGGAGAACACCCGGGCATCATCGGCGGGCCGTGCCCCCGAGCTGCCTGGCAGGGTGAAGATGTTCGCCCCGGCCGCCGGCGCTGGCGTGGAGGCCACCGCCGCGCCCTTCCACACCACCTCGCCCAAGTCGCTCACCTGGAAGCGAACAGCCCCATACACCGCCAGGTTCGCGTCCGCCCACCCGTTCTGGTAGCTCACGTACTGCGTGCCGCCCCGTGCCACGCCCCGCAGCGCATCGACACTGTCTACGGTGAGGGTGCCAGCGTAGGGCGGGGTGGTGGCGGTGCTGGTGTGCCCCACGCTGATTTCGGCAAAGCGCGCCCCGGCCGGAATCACCACCCTTTGGGCGGCCCTCGTCCATGTGTTGGCCGCGCTGGCGACGAGCTGCACGCTGGCCGCACTGATCGCGTTGAGGCTCGCATCCAAATAGGTGAAGGCCAGCACACCGGCAACGGCACCGGCGGCGATGCTCTGCTTGTAGAAGCAGCTGAACACCCATGCCTCTCCCTCGCGCACGGTGAAGGCCTGCGCAGTAAGAAAGGCGGTGATGGAGGCTGAGGGGAAGAACAGGGCCGCCTTCCCCGAGAGCACATCCGTGGTGAGCTGCGCGTGAGTGCCCCAGGCCGCTCCGCTGCTGAGCCTCCACGCATCCGGCGGCGCGGCGGTGTCGCTCTGGCTCTCGAAGTCCCCGTTGAGAGGCAGCGCGCCCCAGGTAATGCGTGGCTGGAGCGCTCGGGGCTCCACGTACCGCGCCGTGAGTGTCACCTCGGAGCTTGGCAGCCCGCGGTTTCCCTTCGCATCCCTCGCCACCACCTTCGCGTAGTACGTAGTGCCGGGGCTCAAGTCCGTCACCACCACCTCGGTGAGCGCACCCACCACGCGGCGCGTGCTGTCGCTCGGGGTGAAGCCGCTGGAGGTGCTCACGTGCAGCTCGTAGGCGGCGGCCTTGGGGCCGGTGGTGGGCGGGCTGAAGCTGAGCCGGAAGCCGCCCGCGGTGGTGGCCGAGGAGAGGCCCGTGGGCGCGCTGGGCCCGGTGAAGGGCGAGGAGGGGGCGGTGGCGGGCCGCTGCTCCATGGCGAGCCACCGGCGCACGGAGGTGCTCGGCTTGCCCAGCAGCGTCAGCTTCGTGCTGGCCCCGCCCGCGTTGAAGGTGTGGGTGAGGGCGCGCACGGCCGCCGTCTGCGTGCTGGTGAAGTGGTACCCGTTGCCCTCCACGGCCACCAGGTCCCCCAGCTCCAGATCCGGGTGGAAGTCCACCTCCAGCTCGAGCCCCAGGGGAGTGTCCTTCAAATCCGCCTTCGCGGCATTGGCGAAGGTGGTGGCCTCGCTCGAGGTGTTGAGGTTGCTCGTGGCCGCCTCCGCCATGCGCATGAAGCGCCGGCCCACCGCTGCTATGGAGGTGGCATCCTCCACCAACACCGTCTTCCGCTTGGGGTTGCCCGCCACGTCCAGGTCCGCCGTGTCCGAGAACACCACCTCAATCGCGTTGCGCACGTCCTCGAGGCTCGTGCGCACCTGGCCCAACGCCTGGTACTCGTCCGCGGTGAATGTCCACACCGGCGCCGTGGCTGCCCTGTCCGGGCTCCAGAAGGTGAGCTGGAAGGCGCTGGTGCTGCTGTTCCACTTCCAGCGCACCTCCCAGCCGAGCTGCTGGGCCAGGGCGGAGAGCGCATCCATGAGGCTCTCGCCCTTCTGGATGAACTTGCCCAGGATCCACCCCGGGCTCACAGGCGTGTGAAGAATGGGGTGCGTGGCCGTGGCGAACCACCGCATGCCCCCGTCGTCCACCGAGGGGGAGCCTGCCAGTGTCGTCGGCCAAGAGGGTTCGGTGCTGCCGCTGCTTGCCGTGCTGCCGGAGAGCGCGTCTCCGAGGTACACGAGCCCCGTGCTCTGGCCGCCGTTCGGGCACACCGTGTCGCCATCATGGTAGGTGTGGTTCGGCAGCCAGCGCGCAACGCCAGGGGCATTGAGGGAAGGGTTGTCGAGGAGGATCGCACCCATCACGTACTCAGCGGGCGTGCCCGTGGCCGAGCCGTACTGCCGCTCCGTCTCGATGTAGCAATCCTGGAGCAGCCCTCCGCCGTAGTCGCGCCCCTCGAAGGTGAGGCCTTCCCCGCCCACGTCCACCGAATCAATCCGCCCCCGGAAGCTCTCCAGCCAGTCTCCCTCCTCGGGCTGCATGCCTAGCGGGCGCACCGCGGTTTCCACCACGAAGGTGCGCCCCTCGGCGAGCAGCGGCGCGTAGGCGCCGGACACGAGGTTGAGGGGGCTGCTGGCCACCAGGGGCGCCAGGGAGAAGCCGTTCACCTCGCGAGCGCAGCGCACCGTCGCCGTGGCCACGGGGGCCTCCACGCTTTCGCTCACCTCCACCTCCTGGAGGAAGTCGAGCGCCGGAGGCCCGAGGGCTGAGAGGTTCACCCACTGGGCGCCGTTCCACACGCGCACCCGGGCGGAAGAGGCGTGGCCTGGCTGGGCTGCGAGCGCGGCGGACTGCTGGGCGGTGAGGGCTCTCATGCCCCATGAGAAGGGGCGCTCAGCTCTCCTGGAGGGTGAAGTCCAGCACCTCCCCGAGGCCGAACGTGCCGCCACTCCAGAGCGGCACCCGTTTCGCCGCGCCAACCTGCCCGAGCACCTGTGCCGGGCCCCGTGGGAAGGCCGTGCCGGAGGCCGTCACGTAGGGCAGCGGCGCCCACGCGTGGGCCACCCGCCAGTTGTAGAGCGGCAGAATCCAGGCGTCCGGCACTGCGTAGGGCAGCGCCACCAGGTCATCAATCGCGTAGCCTGCTCCAGCAACCACCAGGCGCCCGCTTCCATCCACGGTGATGAGCCCTGCTGGATCGCTGGTTACGTTGTAGAAACCATCGAGCCACACCGCATCCACCACCCCCGCGCGTCGGCGTATGAGAATGTTCGTGTAGTCCCCGGTGTCGCCAAGCCAGTACATGATGGTGGAGTCGGCGCCGAGGCCGAGCTCCCACACGGTTGGCGTGCTGTCCTCAAAGAAGGCGCCCGACCCATGTACCCCCTCAGCATCAGACACGGAGCCACGCGAGGTGGGCAGCAGCCCTCGGGAGCTGAGCAGCAGCGTGCTCTCTGCGCCGCTGGCATCGTCGAAGCTCCAGGAGTGGCCCTCTCCCTCCACCAGAGCGCGGAGCAGCTCGGCGGAGGCTACAGAGAGTCCGGCAACGTCTCCCACGAAGTGGTGGTCCCGCTTCGTCGCCCGCACGGAGCTGCGCGGCTGTCCGGAGAAGCCGCGCGCCACGCTGCCCAGGCGCACTGGCTCCCAGTCCGCCGCGGACACGTCCAACTCCACCCCCTGCACATAGAGCACGCCGGCCACGGGCTACGCTCCCTCGGGCACGGCCCAGCGGCCTGCTCGCCCGCGTGAGCCCGTCAGCTTGTAGGCCACCTTGTCCACCAGCCTCTCGTACTGGGCCATGCTCTCGGCCGGGTTGGTGGTGTTGATGGTGGTGGTGAGGTGGAGCGTGGGCGCCGCCGCAGCGGCATAGGCGCCCGCGATGTTGCCGTAGTACCCGCCATTGCCCGCGATCCGCGGGCCTCCCGGCATGGGCGTGAAGCTGCTGCCTGGCACATATGGCGCTGCCGGTGGCTGCGTCGCAACGGGCACGGACACCCCACCGCTTCCCGTGAAGCCCGTCTGCGCGTCCTGGGCCTGAAACCGGCGCAGCGCCGTCTTGAAGGCGTTGGGCACGTTGGAGAGCTCCTCGTTGGCCCTGGCCAGCGCCTCGCGGTTGCGGACCGACTCCGCCGTCTGCGCGGCGGCGGCCTGAGCCTGATCCCACGTGAGGCCCGAGAGGCTCTGGAGCGCCGCCGTCATCCCATCCGTGGAGATGATGGCGCTATTCAACCCATCCGCCCATCCGCTCAGGAACCCCAACGGCTTCTTGCCGAGAATGGAGAGGTTGCCGATGGTGCGCAGCACGCTCTGAATGGCGCCCACCACCCCGTTCCACACCCCGGCCACCGCCTTCACCACGGTGAGGATGACGCGGGACACCAGCTTCAGAACGTCGAACAGGGCGTGCATGACGGGCCCGGCGAAAAGCTGCAGCGGGTTGATGATGAGCGTCATCACCGAGACGACCAGGGCGAGCACTGGGGCCAGGGCCTGGAACAGCTCACCCAGCACCACCAGCGGCGGCACCAGCGGCTGAATCATGGCGGAGATCGCCGAGAAGGCCGGCGCGAGCGCATCCAGCCCCGCCTTCACCAGCATGGACACCGCGCCGAGGAGAGGGATGAAGGGCTCGGCCAGCTTGCCCACGGTGTCCGCCACCATGCCTACGATCCCGTTGAGCACCTCTACGAGGTGCTGGAACTGGGTGCTCTGCATGAGCAGGTCCCCCACCACCGTGACGATGGCGGCCGCGGGGCCACCCTCAGCCGCCGCCTTGAGCCCATCCTGGATGAGGCTGCCGGCCTGCCCGAGGGAGCCGAGCAGCTTGTCGGTGAAGTCCCGCACGGCATTGGGGATGGCGCTGCGGGCCTTGTCCACCGCAACGTTCACATCCTGCGCGAGCGAATCATAGAGCCCGGCAAGAATGGTGGAGATCCGCTTGTCGCCAGCGGCGCGCTCCTCGTTTGCGGCGTCTGTCCTTGCCGCTCCGGGGACAGCGGCGAGCGGCTCGGCAAGCACCTGGCGTAGGGCCGCGCGCAGATCATCCGCCATCACCGCGCGTTGCCCACCATGCGCCATGCCGAACGCCTGTGCCTCGCGCTCCTTGGCGATGACGTCCTTGATCCTCGCTGTGTTGAGTTCCTCGCCGACTGTGAAGTCCACCTTCACCTTTACGTGGACGGTCTCGCCGCCCACCATGTCCGAGAGCTTCCCCTTCACCTGCTCCCAGGCACCTTTCGCCGCATCCCAGACGTCCCCGGCCAGCATCTTCGTGCCGTCGACTGCGTACTTCACGCTCTTGGAGATGCCCTGCCCAAGCCCCTTGGCGTAGGCCACGCCCATGTCGAGTGCGGCATTCACCGTGGCGCGAGAGGCGTACTTGTCCACCGCCGTCAGCGCCTCCTCCACCTTCTCCAGCATGGGCGCGGTGTTGATCCCCACCATGGAGAACAGGCCCGAGAGACTCTTCGCCTGCTCGCGCACCCACTGGAGCAGCGCCTTCTTGATGGCCTCGAACACGGCCCACAGGCCATCCCCGAACTCCCCCGCGAGTTGGAGCGCGCCCTTGAACATTTCGGACACCCCATCCACGAACGAGCTGCCCGCAGACACAACGCCCGCCGCCAACTCCTGGGTCGCCTTCACCACCACGCCCCAGGCCGCCAGCACGCTGGTACGAATGTGGCCGGCGTTGGTCTCCCACGCCTTGTAGAGAGCCCCCAGGGCCAGCACCACAGCCCCGGCCACCGCGATCCAGGGCAGGGCCGCCATCGCCACTGCACCCAGTGACGCCAGAAGTCCGGCGCTCGCCACCGTGGCAGCGGCCTCAGCGGCGGCTACAGCGCCGGCGCCCAGGCTCACTGACGAGAGGGCGCCTACCACCGCTGAGCCAGCACTCACCAGCATCCCGAGGACGGCGCTCAGCCCCGATACCAGCCCCGCAAGCCTCCCTACCACCGTGGCCACGAGGCCCACTACCGCCGCCACCTCGAGCGCCGTGGCCGCCGCTCGTTTATGTCCGGCCGACATGTGCTCGAAGACGTAGGTGACTTTGGCCACCACGCGCTGGAGCGCATCCAGCACCGGCAGCAGCATCCGGGCCACGTCTCCGGAGAGCCGTGCGAAGGTGGCCGAGAGCTTGTCCACATGCGCGCCCACCGCCTGGTTGCTCTTGGCGGCGGCGTACACCACACCGGCCATGCCCACGGCAATGGCTCTGCCAATCGCGCCGATGGGCTCGGCGGCGGCCTTCACCCGAGCGGCGGTCTTCTCCACCGTCTTCAGCACATCGGCCATCTGCTTCGTGAAGTCGCCGATAGCTGCGCTCACCGCCACGTATACGCTGCCGGCCTTGAGGGCTCCGCTCATGACTTCTTCTCCCTGGGCGCTGCGTGGAACACCGTGCGCCTGTGCACCACCGCGCCCGGCCCGGGTGCCTCACTCGGTGGGTTGGCTGTCTGCTTCGTCTGCTCGGCTTCCAGCTCGCAGTAGGCAGCCACCAGCGCAATCTCCTCCATGGGCCAGCGCGCCACGTGCGCGGGGCGCTTCCCCATGCGAATGGCGACGCCCACCGTCAACATCAGGAGGGCGTCGCCCCTCAGTTTCCCTTGGCCGCCTCCACCGCCGACTTCACCCCGAGGGCGGCGGCACAGGCCTCCGTGGCCTCGGTGAACCACGGCGCCTCGGAGAGCTCCTCGGGGGTGAAGAGCGCCGCCTTCTCGCCAGGCAGGAAGAGCATGGGCGCGAACATCCGCGCCGCCACCTCGAGTCCGGCCTCCTGCGTGGTCGGTTCTCCCTTCGCATCCACGAGCCCATCCTGGCGACACTGATCCAGGATGCGCTTGGTCGCCTTGGGCGGTGGACGCCGAATGAGGAGCGTGACTCCTCCGTCCTCACCCTCCACCTGCAGCTCGCCCATCTTCTTCCACTGCGCCTTCAGCAGGGACTGCTTCACGGCCTCGCGGTTCTCGCTCACGGGTTCCTCGGGTGCACGTTGGGGTAAGTGGCTCAGGTGCCCAGGACGATGGTGGGGGCGCCGTTCACCTTGAAGCTCGCGGTGCCGCTCACGTAGTTGCCCGCCTCGTAGGTGGTGGGCACGCTCTCGAACACCACCTCGTAGCGCCGGCTCTTCTCCTCACCGGAGGCCGCGGCCGCGTTGGTGATGATGGTGATGAACGCGGTGCCGCCCGCCGCGATCAGGGTCTGCGTGCTGGAGCCAAGCACCACCTTGAAATCGAGCGAGCCAGAGCCGCTGCGCCAGGTGGAGCCCACCTGCGTGTAGCCGGCGCTGTTGAGGTTCTTCCGCTCCTGGACATCGGCGGCCTCGGTGATGTCGACCTTGCTCGTCTCCTCCAACTGGTTGGAGGAGCTGAGGGTGGTGGCGCTGGCGGCGGTGATGTGGATTGGAACCAGATGGGCAATGACGGGGGCAGTCATGAGAGGCCTCGTGCAGTAGGTTGGCTACGTCGCAGGGAAGAAGCGGCGGAGAGCTTGGGCGAGCGTGGCCGCCACGGCCTTGCGTGCCCGGCCCTTGGCGCCCTTGAAGGCCGCTCGCATCCACCGGGGCCGCGGGTGCACCGTCTCCTCGCCCCAGTGGAAGCCCTCATGAATGGCGCCAGCTGCTGGGTGGCTGTACCCCGCCAGGAAGGTGGTCGAGAGCACCTCCATGTTGTAGAGGGGGCCCGCGAGGAACGCGGTGCTCGAGAGAGGTGGCTCGCCGTTGCCCGCGAGGTTGGGGCCTTGCGGCACCATGAAGGCCGCGAAGTCCAGCGTGCGGCGCGCCTCATCCCGGCACGGCATGTCCAGCGCCTGGAGCACCTTCTGTGACTGCGAGAGGAGGCGCCTCAGGTCGCGCAGGTCCACCTTCACGTCAACTCTGCCAGTGCCCATGCCACGCAGAAGGGGCGGCTCAGGTGTCTGGCGTCACCCCGCCGGCCGCCGCCGTAGCCCGGTACTCCATACGCACCGTGAAGCTGAACTGGTGGCGCCCTGAGGGGTCTGGCCCCAGGTAACTGGGTCCGCTGCCCGAGGGCACCACGCGCACGTAGCCCTCCACCGCCGGGTACCAACACGCCGCCCAGGCAGCCTGCGCCAGTGCCTGCGCGGCGGCGAAGGCGTGGCGCTCCCCGCGCACGCGCACCGTCACTTCCGGGGAGAGGCTCGTGCGGCCAGCGCCACCCAGGCGTGGCTCCGCATCCTCGGCCGCGCCGAAGTCCACCACGCTCACCAGCGCCTCGGGCCCACCGGCAGGTAGCGGCGCGGAGTAAAGGGTGGGCGGCGAGCTGCTCGTGCTGCCCACGCCAGCGGACTCAAGGGCCGCCAGGAGGTCTGCCGCTGCGTCTCTCAAGGCCATTGGCCGCTCTCCATCACAGTACCAACAGCACTTGCCGACGAATCTCGTCGTCGCCGGCCTGGTTCGGGTGCAGGTGGTCTCCCCAGTCCCATATGGGGTTCAGCGCGGCCGGGTCCTCTGGATCTGCCAGTGAGGTGTTCAGGTCCACAAAGCGCGCGGAGGGGTGCGCCAGCGCGTAGGAGCGGACGCATGCGTTGGTCGCGTCTAGCCTGCCTTGGAGCTCTGGCCCGTAGCCACCCGAGTTTCTCCGCGGTGGCACGGTCAGCACCACCAGTTCCTGGTGCGCCGCCAGCACTCCATCCGCGATGGCGGTGAGGTTCGCGCAGGTGATGGCTGGATCCACTCCGGCCGAGGCATCGTTCGTGCCGCCCAGCAACGTCACCACGGTGCAATCCTCACCGCTTACCTGGTTCAGGTAGCGCCCGAGCATGCCAGTGGTGGTGTCCCCGTTCTGGCCGGCGTTGACCCACTCATAGTGCGTGGCTGTGGTGAGTTGCTCAGGCCACGGAGAGTCCACCTGTGCGTGGCCGTACGTGAGGCTGTCCCCGAGGGCGCAGCCCTTCCGGAGATCTCGTCCGGCCGCCACCTTCCCGGGCGTTCTCCCTGGATAGGTGAGCATGGCCTGCGCGAACGCGGCGGAGGCGAACAGCAGCGAAACAAGCAGCACTCGTTGCATGTGGCGCTCAGTTCGTCGGGCAGGAGGTCGTGGTGCCCAAGGATCCGCCCACGTGCTCCCAGGCATAGGTCCCGCTGCTGCTGTCGTAGGCGCAGTAGCACACGCGCGAAGGGCCAGAGGCTGGCTGCACCACGAGTGTGGCGGCGCTGTCCGATCCACCTGGGCCGCACGTGGGTACGGACGTTACCGTGGGCAGTGTCACCCCGTAGTTGCTCACGAGGCGAACGAAAGAGCCGGGGGCTGAAATCTGCGCTGTGACGAGCGCATTTACGGCCACGTTCTCAGGGAGGATCGCCGCAGAGCCGTCCGAGTACACGGAGGTGGCGCAGCTCGGGTCAAAGCAGACCTTCGAGCCCAGCACGCTGGGCTTCACGCAGGCGTTGCCGGAGGTGGCCGTGCATGTGAGGCTCTTGAGGCGCACATCCTGGCCAAGCAGTGCGGCCAGCACATTCACAGCCCCTCCCGAGGCGATGGCCTGGGCATAGGCACGCGGGGAGTTGATGGTGGTGACGAGCAGCAGTGCGCCGAGCGCGCCGCAGAGCGTGGCCTTCATGTGGTTCCTCACAGCGTGCTGTCTCCATCAATGCGAACGGTGACGGTGGTGCCGCCCGACACCGTGAGCGAGTCCGCCGCGAAGAGCACTCGGCGGCCTTGTAGGTACCCCGTCCGCAGGTCCGGGAAGGCCTGGCAGCGGACTCCACTCGCCGTCACGCTCAGGTCCAGGTCCGGGTTGCGCATCCAAGACGCCGCATCCGGGTGGTACACCCAGGCGCGGAGGAGGCCGGCCCCGGAGAGCGTCTGCGCGCTGGCGGCGCACACGCTGACGAAGAAGCCTCGAACAGCGTACCCCGCAGTGTCCGTGAGACTCATTCCCTCGTTACTCGAGGTGGGTGCTGCGCGCGTGAGGGACTGCGTCTCGTAGAGGTAGCGCGGGGGAGTGGCGAGCGCTGCGCTCGCCACGAACAGCAATATGGCTGCTGGGTATCTCAGGACGGCCTCCTGGTGGTGTCCGTTGTGAGAAGCGGCGGCTCACAGGTGCACCTCGTAGTGATCGACCACAGCCGAGAGAAGAGTGGTGCGGGTGTGCACGGCCAGCGGCTTATGGCTGCCCGAGGTGTCATCAGCCTCAACGGGCACCTCCTCGCCTGGGAGCCACACCAGATCCCTTTCGGTCACCAGCGCCTCGGTGAAGAGCACGGCCTCTTCCACCACCTGGTTGCCGGTGGCGTCTCGTATAAGCCTGCGCGAGGGCTGCACTCGGCAGAATGCCGCCACAGCGATCCCCCACGTCTCAATGCCCCGCGCGTCCACGGACACGAAGGGCCGGTAGTGAAAGGTGGAGCGGAAGGTGGAGCGCCAGAGCGAGGGCATGGGCTACCTCCTCGGCTTGCGGTACGGGGCCGCCAGGGCCTGGGCGAGGGCGGGCAGCGCCGCTTGCAACTGGACCGTGTCCCATGTCATCGAGGCGTCCCCTGTGGACATGCCCGTCACCCGCCCGTCCTTTCCCATGCCCGCGCGCCAGGCCGTCACCACCTCGAGCGCCGCCTGCTCGAGCTCCGGAGGCATGTCGCTGGTGGAGTACGTGCCCAGCGCTACCTGCCCCGGCGTCACCCATCCCGCGGTGAAGGTGACGATGATTTCCCCCGTGTCGTAGGGCCGGTACGGCGTGGAGGAGATGCCACTCGTCCACTCCCCAGTGAATGGCCAGCAGTGCGTGCCTCGCGCCACGATGCGGCCTTTGCGTGCCCCGTCCCTGCCGTCCAGCGCGTAGGCGCTCGCCTCCACCATGCGCCCGCCAATGACGATGGAGCTGAGGCTCTGAATGGCGCCTGACTGAAGCCATAGGTACCGCCCGCCCTGGCCCACCACTGTCTCCTCTGCGCCCCCCCGCCGCTCCAGAGGGTAGCCCACGTACTGCGCGAGCGCGGAGCTCGCCGCGGTAATGAGGCCCGGCAGCGAGGCATCCGAGCTGGTCAGGCTCAGTCGCGCGGCTGCGGTAGCGACGGTCGTCATGTCCAACGCGGTGGGCATGGTGGGCTCCAATGACAGGGCCGGGGGCAGCCAGTGAGGCCACCTCCCGGCCTGGAGTGATGGTGTTGCTCAGGGTTAGACGGGGAGGCGCTCGAAGCCGCCAAGCGTCACCTGCGCGGCGCACAGCGCCTTGGGGGACGTCCCGCCGGTGAGCGCCACCACGGCCTTCACCCGGCCGTAGTAGTAGCCGGAGGCGAGCCCCATCAGGTTGATATCCACCTCGCCGCCCTTCTCGTCCGCCGTGAGGGTGACGGTGCTGCTGGCGACGTCCACAGGCGTGGTGAAGGCGGAGTCCGCCGACACCTGGAAGGAGTAGGCCACGCTGTAGCTGTCTGGCGCGCCGGTGGCCGTGCCGGTGAGGCCGGTGAGGACGCAACTCTTGGCGCCGTCGATGGAGAAGGCATCGCCGTAGAAGGTCCCTGCTGCCTTGGCCTCAGGAGTGAAGCCCTGGGTGGCCGAACTGGCGCCCACCGTCTTGAGGTAGGCGCCGACATTGGAGAGTGAGGGATGCATGGAGAGGACTCCTGGACTGCGAGGGAAGAGCCCAGGAGTGCACTCCCGGGCAGGGAACACCGGCAGCGCGCCAGGGCGCCGCAGGCTCAGGTGTAGGTCACCTCGCCGATGATGGCGACGGCCTTCGTGTGGCGCAGCTTGATGTCCACGTTCGTGATGCCGCGGATCAGCACGTTGTCCTTGGAGAACTCCTGGCTCGAGTCCATGTCCACCATGATGCCGCCCATCATCCCCAGGTACACCTGCGCCCAGAGGCCGAAGAAGATCGGATCCTTCGAGATGGTGTCCGCGCCACTGATCGAGTCGGTGACGAAGTAGGGGTAGCCGTTGAGCGTGCCCTGGTCGAGCTGCTGTCGGAACACCCACCCGGCCGTGTCGCGCAGGGACTTGAGCGCCATCAGCGTCTTGGAGGTGAAGATCCAGCCGGGGCGATTGCCCTGGAAGGGGATCTTCGACTCCCGCACCAGGCGCTCGGCCTTGTCCAGGTCCGCGATGACAGAGGTGAGGTTCGCCTGCTTGAAGGCCGCCGTCTGCGCGTTCTTGTAGCCGGCGGCCACCTGCTTGAGCACTCCGGTCGGATTGGCGCCAGTCCCATCGCCCACGAGGCCCTGCTTGTCAGCCTCGGCGCCCACCGCGCCCATCATGTCGCCCGTGAGGATCTCCGAACCGTTCCAGCTCGGATCTCGCATCATGTCGCCGGTGGCGCGCACGACTCCCATCAGCTTCTTGGGATCGAGGATGACGGAGCCCGTGTCAGGGGTCGGGATCGTCGGCTCGGTGCCGGGGAGGACGAACTGCGCGACCGCCGCGCTGTTGAGCTGGCCGATGTTGAACTTCCCGCTCACGTCCTGCGTCCGGACGCCGGCCGCCATCAGCACGGTGACGTCCCGGAGGACTTCGATGATCTCCTCGGAGAAATACTCGGGGATGAGGCTTCCACCCTGCGAGAAGACGGTGGGCGTGAAGACGGACTTGGCCATCTCCTGCCAGCTCTTCAGCGCCACCTCGTGCGCCTTCTTCAGGCCTGGGAGCGCCGCGCTCCCGGCCTGGTGCTTCTCGAGGATGGCGCTCTTGATGCCCAGGCCGAAGGCCCGCGCGAATGCCTTCTTGCGGTCCTCGGGCGTGATGGACTTGGAGGCGACGAACGACGGCGGGGCCGTGGGGACCTGGGGACGAGCGGCGAGCTCTTCCCCCACGCGCTTGGCGACCCAGGCATTGAGTTCCTTCACCTGCTCGGGAGTGAAGCCCTTGATGTTCATGGTGGTGCTGTTCCTTGAAGGGGGTACGGGAGGGAGAAGGGGCGGAGGCTGCCTACTTCCGGCCCTGGAGGACCGCGGTGAAGCTCTTCGCGGCGAGTTCCGCCTCGGAGGGAGGAGGTGGAGCGGGAGGCGCCGGCTCCTCCATCTCGGTCGTCTCCTCGTCGGTGAGGGCCTGGAGCGCGGCCACGATGGGAGCGAGCTTCTCATCCAGCAGCGCACTGACGGCATCCAGGTCCGCCTGCTCGAGCGCCTTGGATGGCGGAGGAGGCGGAGGGGTGGTGTCCTCGGGAGCGGGGGTAGGGGGCGTGTTGTTCTTCAAGCGGAGAGACTCCTGGTTGGCGGGGACGTTGGTGATGCTGACTTCCACGACTCGGACGGCCGTGTAGTCCAGGCCGCCCTCGGCGTTCGGCTCATAGCCGTCGATGACGAACTTGAAGGAGCAGCTCTTGAGGGTGCCCGCTGTGACCTTCGCTGCCACCTCTTTCGAGAGGTCGCCGATCAAGTCGAAGCTCGGCTCCATGAGCCACTCCTCGCCATCGCGGTAGACGCGCGCAGTGCCGATGGCAGGCTGACAGTCGTCGTGGTTCCAGAGCAGGACGTTGTTGGCGTTGTACTCCTCGACGGAGATTGAGGCTGGGCGGACGCGGTCCCTGTGCCTATCGAGCACGCCGTTGCTCAGGCGGAACACCGGTGGTCCGGAGGTGTCGCCGGCCGCCTTCTCTCGGAGGAAGCCAAGGGCCTTGACGGTGGTGACAGGTGCGGTGGGCATACGCATGGAAGAAGCGGCGGCGCACTACTCGGCTGCGGGGCCTCGCGGGGGCGGCGCGTTCTGGGGCTCGGAAACGGGCTGCCACGTCACCGGAACTGCGCCAGGGAGCGGTTTGAACACCTGCCCCTCGAACTGTGCGAGGGCCGGCAGGCCGCCAAGCTCCCGGGCCTCGTTCACCAGCACCCCTTCGTTGTAGGCGGAGGTCATCGCCTTGTGCTTGCGCTCCCAGCTCTGAGGCCGCGGATCGTCGTACTCGAGGATCGCGTCTTCATCCACGAGCGGCACGAGGTGGTGCTGGAGCTCTGCGCGGAGGAACTCCAGCCGCGGCACGACGCAGTACTCGGCCAGGGTGTACTTGGCCTCTTCGGACGTGGAGCGGTTCGAGGATGTGAGGTCGCCCATCAACTCCGGGCTCACGTTGTAGATCTGCCGGCAGAACTCGCGCAGGCTCTGATCCACCTCGACCATCTGGAGAGCCCGCAGGTCGATCTGGAGCTGCGCCATGCTCACGCCGTGAGGTACGAAGAACACGCGCCCGGCCTGCTCAGGCTTGCCGAAGCTCTCCTCGTAGCGTTTCTGCAGGTCCTCGACGGCCTCCTCTGCATCCTGACCCGCTACACCCTCAACACCGACCGTGGCCACTGGCGCACCCGAGCGCTCGAAGCTCGCCTTGATGGCCTTCTGGATGGCCTCGGAGCTATCCAGCTCATCCCCGGCCGCTCGCCCACGGCCCACCCCGCGCCCCTCGGGATTCTCCGGATCGAGGTGACGGAGCCACACAATGTCGGAGGCCGGCACCTGACCGCTGAAGAGGTTGTAGCTAACGGAGTAGTAGGGCTGGCCCTCAAGCGGCGTCGTCATCACCGCCTGAGGTGGGAGGACCTGGAAGCCGTTGACCCGGCCCGTCACGTCACGCGAGAGCCAGAGGAAGCTCTCGCCGGCGAGATCGAGGTGAATACAGAGGAGCTTGCGGTAGGCCCGGCCGCTGAACTTCGGGTGCGGGGCCTCCAGGATGCGCGCGACCTCATGGCCCCGGACTTCGACAAACCCGCCCTCCTGCACGGCAGACTTGAGGAGCTTGGCGCGCTCCTCGAAGGCTGCGGACTTGAGCGCCATCGCCAGCGCTCGGCCCTCGGTGCCCCGGTCTACGGGCTTGTAGACGTGCCAGCGCGGCGTGGCCACCGCGTCCGCCACCGTGGACACCACCGCCTGGAGGTACGCATGCTCTCTGAAGGCGGCAAGCACCTGGCGCTCGCCGCGGCGGGGTCCGAAGCTCGTGAGAGGAATCGCGGTGATGAGCGGGCGGCCCGCGCTACGGAGGCCGAGTGTTCGGAGGATGCGTGTCGCCAGCGATGCCATGCCCCGGAAAAGGGGCGGCTACTCGTCCTCATCCTGCTCTTCGACGGACTCCCCCTCGCCCTTGCTGCCCACCCCCCGCATGGCGCGCTTCGGGCACACGTACAGGAATATCGGCCAT
Source organism: Hyalangium sp. (assembly GCF_045802625.1). Classification (NCBI taxonomy): domain Bacteria; kingdom Pseudomonadati; phylum Myxococcota; class Myxococcia; order Myxococcales; family Archangiaceae; genus Hyalangium; species Hyalangium sp. Next base: position 16,378 of record NZ_JBJMQP010000039.1, read on the forward strand.
GCGAAGGCATCCGCCCTATCGTCTCTGCCGTGGCCACCCTCCTGGCCGGTGAAGGCGGCGAGTTGCTTCTCCAACTCGTGATGACGGCCAACCATGTGCACCTGGCCGGACTCACACAGGATGCTCACCGGCGATGCGCGGTCGGCCTTGGACTGCATGGCGCGCGTGCCCTTTACGCGAACCTTGGCGTCCTGAGCGCGCAGCACCGTTTTAACCATGCTCCCGGCGGTGTTCGTCTCCGCGTGCACCCAGCACTTTCGAGGTGGCGCTTCCTTCTGCCATTCCTTCCAGGCGTCGACGGCCTTCTTCGCCCAGGCGCTGGCCTCCGGGGCCTGGAGTGACAAGTCCGCCAGCACGTAGGTGTGGCAGAAGAAGTCCTCTTCCCAGCGGAACCCCAGGACTACGATGCCGTGCAGATCCGCGCCCTTCTTCTCCCCCGTGGCCGGGTCCACGCTCACGACGATGAAGTCAAACCGCGTGGTGATCTTCTGCCCGCGCAACCGGAGCGGAGCCCAGTCACCGTACTTCTCGGGACGCGGCGGCATCCTCGCGAAGCTCTTGATGCGCGTCCGGTCCCAGTTGACGCGTCGGTAGAGGTTGGCGTCGAGTGCGAAGAAGAGCTCGCCGCCGTACTCGCGCCGCCCCTCGGTGGTGTGGAGCCCGGCAAGCGCCTGGCGCAGGTACTGCGGCTCCAGGTTGCTCGCGTTGTCCAAGGTGGTGGAGCGAGCAAGCACCAGGCCGTGCCTGTCCTTGAGGATCTCCCTGAAGAGCTGGGTCGGAGCCGGGGTGGTGGTGATGCAGAGCCGTGCCGGCAGGCCGAGCTTGCGCATCCGCGGTGTCTCGATGCGCAGCACGCGCCGGCACTCCTTGTAGACCTCGAGCGGGTTCTTCTCCCACGCTACGATTTCGTCCGCCCAGCCGTAGGAGCAATTCTTGGAGCGGAACCCTGCGGCCTTATCGGCCGAGACGCAGAACCCTACCGCGCCATTGGGCCAGTGGAGCTCCTTCTTCGACACCTTGAACTCTGGATAGAACCAGGGAGGACTGAGGGAGAGGATGCCTGAGTCACCCTCGAGCATCGCCTGTCTGATCGTGGTCCACGTCGGGCCGGTTATCAGGATGCGCGCGTTGGGATCCTGCCGGGCCTCCTCGATGACTCCAACGCTGCCCGCGTATGTCTTACCCGCCCCGCGGCCTCCCAGAAGGAACCACGTCCGCCAGAAGGGGAAGAGCGCCTCACCGCCGGCAGCAATCAGCGCGGATGGGTTCTGCTGCGCTGGCCGCAGGTGGTAGCGCGGCTCGTACCGCCAGGTCAGCACCTCAGCCGGCGTCAACGACAGGCGCTTGATGAGGCCCGCCGTGTCTCCCCATTGTTCCTGCGCCCGTAGCGCCACCCGGTCGCTCAGGCTGTAGCGCCCGTGAGTGTCGCGGTGGATGATCGACAGGCCCTTGAGGAGATCCTCCTCGCCCACTCCAGCAGGCAGCGCCGCGGCGGCCATCACCCCTCCTCCGCCGCAGGAGGGGATGCCGGCTCATTCGCCTCAGGAGTGGCGACTGCTGCCTCGGCGAGGATCTTCTCCACGCGAACCTGGGTCGCGAGGAAGTGGGCCATCTTCTCCTCAAGCGCGGTGGCGGCCTCGGCAGGCGACTGGAGCTCGAAGGCCGGGCCGAGGCCCTGCCCCTGGCCGCTGGGCCCCTCCTTCGGGACGCGGAAAGTGGATCCCATCACCGAGAGCTTCCACGTCACCCACCGCGGGTTGGTGTGACGGTCGAGGACCGTGCGATCCCCGAGCTTGAGCATGAAGCTGGCGTGGTGCGCCCAGGCTTCCTGGCACGCCGACAGGAGCCGGGTGTAGATGCTCCGTTTCCTGGCCTTCACCTGCTGCTCTCCCCGCGCGAGCCAGGCCGAGAGAGCGTCCTCGGTGCAACCAGCGCGGGCCGCCGCGACGCGGAGGAACCCCGTCTCGGCCAGCGCCCGGGCGATGACCGCAATCATCTCCTCCTTCAACGTGGTGGCCGGACCGCGAGAGCCCTTCCACTCCCAGCCCTCCAGCGGGTTGGGAATCTCGGGCGCACCGGCCTCGTCCTCGGCCCCCTCGGGATCGAGCAGCTTCTTGGGCATCCCGCGGGGCCGAGCCATGTAGGACAGAAGTGGCGGGCACACGAAGCGCCCTGGCTGCCCCACAGAGCCACGGAACGGCACGCCCCGCTCGAGCCTGCGCCCCGGCCTCCGTGCGCCAGAAGCCCGGGGTAGCCACCCAGGCCCCAAAATTTCTGGGGGTCGTCCGACAGTTGCGAGCTGGGGTGCCTGGGGTAAGCGAGAGCGCGCGATTGGACGCGGCCAAGCAATCCAATTCTCAGCCCGCTGCCCGGTTTTTGAGGGTGGGGGTGTGCCCTCTCCCACCCCACCTCCCCTCTGCGCTTGCCCTGGGTGCCGCCGCTTCTCCTCGGCATGTCCTCTCCCGCCTCCTCGCCCAACTCCTCCCCGTGGATGGCTCCTCCCTTCCTGCTCACCGCTGTGCTGGTGTTGGTGAGCTCTGGCTCCCTGTGGGGCGTGAGCACGGCTCGCCAGGATGCGGCCGACCAATCCCGCATGGAGGAGCGCGCGCAGATGCAGTCCACAGCCGCCCAGCTCGCCGCGCTCCAGGTCCGCCTCGCCACCGTTGAGACCGATGCGGCTGGCACGCGGCGCCTCATTGACACCGAACTGGCTGGCCTCCGTCGCGAGATGGAGCGGATTGCCAAGGCGGTAGAGCGGATGAGCGACGCCCAGCCCATGCGCACCACTCGTCGCGGCGACTAGCCCTCACCCCCGCGGCCTCGTGCCGCACCACCCCGGAGCCACAATGCCCCGTGCTGTCCGTCGTCCCTCGCGCTGTTCTCTGCTGGTGCTGCTCCCGCTACTCACCCTCGGCCTGCCTGGCTGTGCGCTGTTTCATGCGCAGCCTTCCGCGCCGCTGCCGGCCGTATCGCCTTGCGAGGCGTGGAAGGCTGCCGCGCTCGCCTGGCAGATGGTGAACCTCACGGTGGAGCGGCAGATCGAGGTGAGCCAGGCGCAGGCCTGTACGCTGCCTCCGGCCCTGCCTCCTGCGGCCACCCCGTAACCCACGCTTGCTCGTGCACTCGGCCCCGCCCTCCGCTGCTCTGGGGCGGGGCCTTCTTCTGTCCTCAGTCATGGCCCCATGACCCGAAGCATGCCGGGCCTGGGTGGTCTGGACACTCCCGCGCCCCACCGCAGAAGCACGGCACGACATACGCTCTGGAGCAGCACGCATTCGGCGGTACCGCCATCTTCGGCGCCTCGGCTGGCAGGCCCACCTTCGCATGCCGCAGGTACTCCAACCGTGCTTCCCTCCGCCGCTGCTCCTCGCTCTGCCTGTTCTGGCTCATGACTCTCAAGAAGAGGAGGCTCATCCCGAGAAGAGGTCCGGCTGCACCTCCTCGAGCGCAATGGCCTGTGCCCTGTTGGCGAGTTGCCCGAGCAACTCCAGTTGGCGCGGATCCATGGCCACCCCGAGCTTCGTTTGCTTCTCCAGCTTCCTGCGCCCCTCGCGCAGCAGCCGTGCGACGAGCCTGTACGTGCCCTGCTCTACTGGGGTGAGCTTCATCCCGCGTCCTCCTGGTCTCGGTACTGCCTGGGCGTGAGTGGGCGCTCCGGCGCCCTCCCTCTCTTCCGCAGTCGCCTGCGCCATGCCTCTATGGCCTTCACGCTCAGCCCCCACCGCTCAGCGAGCAGCGAGGCTTTCATCCGCCACACCTGCTCGAGGAAGCGCGCTGGCACCTCCCTCCGCTTGAAGCGCCAGGCCGTCATGCCGCGACCCTCGTGTGCTTGTCGCCTCGCAGGTTGGCTCGCACAACCGCCTCCGCAGCCTCGGGGCACACGCTGTTTCCGATGAGCCGCACCTGCGCAGCCTTCGATGTGGCGGCGCTCATGTCGTAGTTGCTGGCGAACCTTCCGAACTGGGCGCGCAGCAGCTCGTGGGGCTCCAGCATGCGCATGCCGATATCGACGATCTGGTAATCCACCCCGTGCACGGCGACGAGGCCCACCCGGTGCTTGGCGGTGATTGTCCGCATGGGTTCGTTGACACCGGCCCACTGTCCGCCGCTGCCGTAGTACTGCATGAGGAAGGCGTGGACTGCGGCGATGTGGTTCCCTGAGGCCTTCACTGTCGGCATGGGCTCATCCAGGGCTGCTCCGTGACATTCGCCGTTCAGCTTCACCAGCGTAGCCGCCGAGAGGGCGTGGTGGTCCGTGGCCGTGATGGTGTCCATTGGGCTCGCCAGCGAGGCGCCCGGCGTCATGTGCCCGCCGTAGTGCTTTGAGAGAAACGCAGCAACCAGCGCATGCCCTCGCCGCTGAGCGGTCACCGTCGAGAGCGGGTCCTGGGCTGGCTCTGCCCTGTCCGTGCGCCCCCCGTGGTTCACCTTGAGGATGTGCGGCACCACCAGCGATCGGTCATTCTTCGCGGTGATTGTTCCCACCGGCGCACTCAGCGGCGTGGGCGGCGTCTGCCCAGCACGCCCGCCGCAGCCGATGATGAACGGCTCTGGGTTCTCCAACACGAAACGGCGGATGCCTTGGGCGATGCGCCAGAGCGTCTTCTCCGCGAGCGGCTTCTTGCGCTCGAAGATGCTGGGGCATGGCAGATCCCAGTCGATGCACTCCGCCGTTCGGAGAGGCAACTTCCCCGGCCCGTGCGTGGGCTCTGGCCAGCGGATGGGCTCCCCATCGCACCGCCCCACGAGGAATAGCCTCTTGCGGCGCGTACGTGCTCCGTAGTGAGAGGCATCCAGCACTCGATACTCAACCTGGTACCCGAGGAACTCCAGCCGGGCGCGCCACTGAGCAAACGTCTCTCCCATGCGCGCTTTGTCCGGCTGGCCATCTGGCCCCAACGGGCCCCACGTGCGGAACTCGGCGACGTTCTCCAGGAAGATGCAGCGAGGCCGCACGGCCTGCGCCCACTCCACCACCACCCATGCGAGGCTGCGGATGTTCTTCTCCCGCGGCGTGCCGCCCTTGGCGATGCTGAAGTGCGTGCAGTCCGGCGAGGCCCAGAGCACATCGACCGGCCGGCCGCCCGTGGCCTCCTGCGGCCGCACCTCCCAGATATCGGCCGTGAGGTGGCGCGTGCTCGGGTGGTTCTCCGCATGGACGGCGAGCGCGGTTGGGTTGTGGTTGATGGCAATGTCTACAGGCCGCCCGAGCGCGGCCTCAATGCCCGTACTGGCTCCGCCCCCCCCCGCGAACAGATCGACGACGAGCCCCTTCCGGTTGCGTGCGTGCATCGTCATGACCTGCCCGCCTTCCTCTTGCCCTGCTTGTTCTCGGCAATGGCCAGACGCTGGGCTAGCTCGGGGTGCTCGGCGAGGCTGGCCTGCCTAAGCTCCACCTCCACCCGAGGCTCGCCATCTCCCACCACCTTGACGATCTCCCACTCGGCAATCTGCCTGTCGTCGCCGATGACGCGCGCCTTCACCAGCGCATCCTCGAGCAGCTTCAGCCGGTTGCCCCCGTCGCTCGCGATGGTCGCCACGTGCACCTTGAGGCGCATGGCGAGCGGGCCCCTGCGCAGTTCCGTGGGCCGGCGTACCGTCAACAACAGGAGGTGCGCCTTGCTCGCCCACCGCCGTGCCTCCGCCGTGTGGGCCAGCCGGAGAGCACCTCCTGGAAGACGCACCGGTTGCAGGGACTCGTTGACGCTTGGGGGAATGGGCAGGACTGCGCGGAACACCACGCTCATGTGTCACTCCTTGCGGAGATAGGTAGGGAAGGAAGGAGCGGCCCCGCGCTCACTGCGGGCAGCCGCTTCAGGAACTCTCTGGCAATGAAGAGCAGCGCCACACACTGTTCGCGGGTGAGGCTCTCTGGGCTCTCCCACGGCAGGCCCGCGTTGCGCCGTGCGGCATGGAGTGCCTCCCGCAACTGCACTCCCTCGGCGCTCTGCGCTCCCTGGCTCTCGGCTACGGCCACGAACTGCTCGGCGGGCACCTCGAACCGGACGTCGTCCAACGCCCTGTCCACCTCGACCCAGGCCCGCTCGGTGAGCCTTAGGTAGTGGAAGGCGGTGCTCAGCGAGGGATGGCCGTGCGCTACGCCCTCCATGGCCTGCCCCAGCGCTCGCAGCACTTCCCAGCGGAGGCCGGCTTGCTGGGGCGGTGTCATCGCCTGCCTCCGACTTCCAGCGGCGCCACCGCTTCGTCACCCCACACCAGCCAGCCCGGCCGCGGCGGCGGCCCACGGTGGAACATGGAGAGGTACGGGCCATGACTGCGCGCCTCTACCAGCGCATAACTCCGCGCTGGCTTCTCCGAGTGCTCGCCGCGCTCCACCGTGTGCAGCCAGTGGGTGCCCTCGCTGCGCGAGGCAGTTAGCACCTGTGGCGCGCGACCCTGGCCTCGCACGCCGAAGAGGACGTGCTCTGTCTGCCCGCGGAAGTACTGCCCCAGGCCGGCGTGCTTCTTGGTCCACGTGAGCACCGTCACCGGCCGGAAGCCCAGCGCGCGCATGAGCTCGTGCCCGTCGCCCTCCGCGAGGATGGTGTTTGTCACCCAGAGGTACAGGTGGGCATCGTCGTGTGGCCGCCACATGCCGGAGCGCCGCACCACCTCGCGCACCTCAGGCGTGGAGAGCAGCGGGTAGTGCCCCTGTGCGCCCCTGCCGCCTCCGCCTGCCTCCTGTGCCCACGGTGGATCCACCACGCACGCGCACCACAGCGGAGCGTGCTCCGGGAAGAGAGAGGCGTTCATGCCGCCCCCTCGCCCTTGCGCTGATCGCTCATGGCCGCACCTCACACACGTGCTCAGGCTCGCCCGGCCCGGTGTAGAACCCCTGCCAGCAGCGGCTGCACCACTGGGGCTCCAGGCCACAGCGGTGCCGCAGGTGGCCAGGCTTGGAGCAGTGGTGGCGGCCGCAGGCGTCGCAGCGGACGAGCTGGGCTCCACAGAGGCACCAGCGAGCGCCGCGCACCTGCGCACGGACCTCACTCGCATCCTCTGGCGCTTTCACACGCACCACGCCCTTCATGGCCGAGCTTGGGCCTGCGCCTTCCAGCACTTGGCGGCGCACCTCGGCGAACGCCTCTGCAGGCAGATGCCACAGCCCCTGAGCGCCCTTGCACGGTACCGGCCTCACCAGCTGCACCACGCCCTCGAGGTGCCAGTGCCACTGCCCCGCCACAGCCCAGCGCGAAGCGCTGTCCCGGGAGGCGCCCGCGAGCATGGCCACGGCCACCACCGCGCCGCGAGGGCAGGCGTGGCGGCCTGGAACCTTCAGGCCGAACTCCTGCCGAATGCCCTCGGCGCTCTGCTGGTCGTAAACGAGGCCCGCGTGTATGGCCAGCGGCTGGCCCACCCGCGCCTGGTACGGCGCCCACACACGGTTCTCCACGTCCTTGCCCAGCTCGGCAACCGCGGTAGCCCACGGCTGCTGCAGGGTGAGTGCGTGGAGGGCCGTGGCGGAGCGCAGAAGCTCGGCCACGGAGGGGCTCACGGCGTGCCCTCCCATTCTTCCGCCGCCTCACCCCGTCCCTGCGCGTGCTGGTGGACTGCCAGCGCGAGCATGCGGAGGAAGAGCCCCCGCCACTGGATGATTGTCGCGAGGCGGATCCATGCCTCCCCATCCAGGCGCTCAAGGAGCTCGGCCTGCGCTTCGAGCTCCGCGCCCAGCTCGCGCGCACGGTGCTCGGCTGCCTCTGCGCGGGCCTCCTGCGCATCTGCCTTCTGGAAGGCGCCGTCTCGCTCCCGCTCGGCCTCGGCGCCGCCGCGGCGTGCCTCGGACAAGTCCAGCGTGAGCCCCTCCACCTCCTCGCGCAGCCGCCCGCACTCGCGCCGCACCTCTTCCAGTTCGCGCGCCAGGCCGGTGACCTTGCCGATGATGTGGCCGCACTCACCCGGCGACGCATCACTGCCCAGCACGTAGTTACAGAGGTCCGCCACGTCCACCGTGGGCGCCGAGCCCGTCCCGGAGAGCCCTCGCTCCGCCCCGGTACTACTGGGGCTGCGCTCGGGGACGCCGCTGCTCGTCCCCCCCCACACGACGCCCGCGGCCCTCTCCTTGAACTCCCGACGCCATCCCTCTGACGTCTTCTCCCACGGCTGGCGCGAGTACTCCGCCCACAGCGCCCTCGCCACCCTCTCAATCAGCCCCGGGAGACCTCCCTTGCCCCCTGCGCTCTCTTCTCCTGGCCCTGCGGAGCCCCCTCGTGAGGCCCCCTGAAAGGTGTTGTCTCCCATTGAGGTCTCGATGGACCGCACCTTGGCCATGAACCACCGCAAGCGCCTGAGACAGTTGCAGTAGCCAGCGCCGCAGTTGAGCTGAAGAGGCCGCGTGGAGCCGGTCCTGCTCATACAAGGAAACACCGTCGATCCATTGCATGACGAGGAACGGGTGGTGAGTGGCAGCCGGAGAGAGCCACGAGCCCTGGTCCAGCAGACGAGGGATGCTGGGATGGTGACAGCGCGAGAGCAGCTCTGCCTCGCGTGCGAAGCGGGGGTCCGCGGGACGCACCGCCAACTTGAGAGCCACCGGAGAGGCGTACGGGTCGCGAGCGGGAACGGCCCGGTAGACGGCACCAAAGACCCCGCATCCGGTCCAGGCCTCTACGCGCCAGCCACCGATCACGGTGTCGAGGGGGAGCAAGACAGGGTGAAAGGGGGCAAGAAGGGCCGGGCGATCCATGGAGTGCCTGGGAAAGGAGAGAAGACCGATGCAGTCTGTGCGGCCCAACCTACCTCACGCGTAGGAAACGCAGGAGGAGGAAGCGGTCGATGTATGGGCCGCCGGTGGATTCCATCCCATCCACCTGAGAGCCCTCCCCTCCCTGCACGCTCCACGGGCAGGAGGACGGCTCGAAGCCGCGCTCGCCCTGGAGACCTACCTTCCTGGGAACGTCACCCCACCAGGAGCGAGTCATGGACCACATGCCCTATGAAGACACAGGGATGAGCGCCAGCCCGGAGCCCGAGCCGAAGCGCGAAGCGCCCGTCGAGGATCCAGGCCGCACTCCGCAATCCGCCGAAGGCCCCGAGAAGGAAGAGCGGAAGGTGCCCGCGGGGGAGCCCGGCAAGACGCCCGGCTCGGCTGAGGGAGAGGACCCCGACGAGTTCCCGAACGCGCCTCGGTACTGAAACCCGCCCACCGCACGCCGCAGCGGGTACAGTGCGCCCCTCCTATGGCCCGCAAGCCCCCTCCCCGTCGGCCCTCGGCCTCCCAAGACAAGTCCCCGAGCCGGAGCCGCTGGGAGGGCAAGGCGAAGCCTGACTGGCTGTCCCGAGCGCTCGCCCGCGCCGGTGTGTTCCCGCTCCCCGAGGCCGAGGAGGCCATCCGCGCCGGACGCGTCACCGTCAACGGGCGCGTGGTGAGCCAGCCGCTCGCGCCGGTGCCCGAGGGCGCCGTGCTCCGGGTGAACGGAGCCGAGATCCCGCGCGAGGTGGAGACTCGGGTGCTGGCCTTCCACAAGCCCGCGGATCTGCTCACCTCCACCGTGAGCCAGCACCGCACGGGCACTGTCTACGAGGTGCTGCTGCCCCAGCTGCCCGATGAGCTCTCTCGCTACACCTGGCACGCCATCGGCAGGCTGGACCGCGGCACCACGGGGCTGCTGCTGTTCACCAATGACGAGAAGCTCGTGGCCCACGCCACCTCGCCGGAGACGCACCTGCCCAAGCGCTACGTGGCCACGGTGCAGGGCACGGCGGACGAGGAGAAAATCGAGCCCCTGCGCCGAGGCGTCATGTTGGAGGACGGCCCAACGCGGCCCGCCAAGGTGAAGCTCCGGGACGAGCACACCGTGGAAGTCGTTGTCACCGAGGGCCGCCACCACCAGGTGAAGCGCATGCTCGGCGCCGTGGGGCTGCCCGTGCAGGCCCTGCACCGTGAGGCCGTGGGCGGCGTGGAGCTGGACGTGTCCGAGGGCACCTTCCGCCTGCTTACCCCCGAGGAGATCTCCCAGGGCCTGGGCTACAGCGGCCGGAGTTGAACTCCTCGCTTGCAAGCTCCTTCAAACCCCGGCGCCACTCGCGTACGTTCCGCCTGCACAGCGCAGGGGAGCTCCGCGAATGGCTGACTTCGATCTGGTGGTGATTGGCTCCGGCCCCGCGGGCGAGCAGGGCGCCGTGCAGGCCGCGCGCCTGGGCAAGCGTGTGGCGCTGGTGGAGCGAGCGTCCGTGCTCGGTGGCACCGCCGCCAACACCGGCACCCTGCCCTCCAAGACGCTGCGCGAGACGGCGCTCTACCTCTCCGGCTACCGCGCCCGCGGCCTGTACGGCGTGGAGTCCACCCTGCGCCACCAGGCCACGGTGTCCGACTTCCTCTACCGCGAGCGCCGGGTGAAGGAGACCGAGCGCCAGCGCATTGGCACCAACCTCCAGTTCAACAACGTGCAGATGATCCACGGCCTGGGCTCGCTGGCCGACGCGCACACCGTCCTGGTCCGCCGCGAGGGCCAGCCCGAGCGCCGGCTCACCACGGACTACGTGCTCATCGCCACGGGCTCCTCGCCCTACCGGCCGCCGCTCTACCCCTTCGATCATCCCCGCGTGCATGACTCGGATGAGCTCCTCGATCTGCCCGCGCTGCCCAAGGCCATGGTCGTGGTGGGCGGCGGCGTCGTCGGCTGCGAGTACGCCTGCATGTTCGCCGCGCTGGGCACCTCGGTGACGCTGGTGGACATGAAGAAGGAGGTGCTGCCCTTCCTCGACGACGAGTTCTCCGAGCTGCTGCGCCAGCGCATGGAGGCGCTCGGCGTGCGGATGCGCTTCGGCTTCACCGTGGAGTCCGTCCAGGCGCCGGACAACCCCACCGAGCCCATCCGGCTCACGCTCTCCGGCAACGAGGTGCTGGAGGTGGATCAGGTGCTGGTGGCCTCGGGCCGCTCGGCCAACACCTCGGGGCTGGGGCTGGAGACCGTCGGCGTCAAGCTGGGCCCGCGCGGCCACGTGGAGGTGGATGCCTCGTACCAGACGGCCGTGCCCCACATCTACGCGGTGGGGGATGTGATTGGCTTCCCGGCGCTGGCGTCCACCTCCATGGAGCAGGCGCGCCTGGCGGTGCTGCACGCCTTCGGGCATCCGTTCAAGCCCGCGCCGGTGCTGCCCTACGGCATCTACACCATCCCCGAGGTCTCCATGGCCGGCGAGACCGAGGAGGCCTTGCGCTCCAAGAACGTCCCCTACGTCGCGGGCCGCGCCGCCTTCGTCACCAACCCGCGCGGGCAGATCATCGGAGAGATGCACGGGATGCTGAAGCTGCTCTTCCACCGCGAGAGCCTGAAGCTGCTGGGCGTGCACGTGCTGGGCGAGCAGGCCGCGGAGCTGGTGCACGTGGGCCTCACGGCGCTGGTGGCCGGAGCCGGCGCGCAGCTCTTCGTGGAGACGTGCTTCAACTACCCGACGCTCTCCGAGGCCTACAAGACGGCCACCTACGACGCGCTCCAGCAGCTCCAGGCCGGGGCGAAGTAGGCGGCGCCCCGCTCAGCGCGAGCCCTTGAGGCTGCCCACGGTGAGCCCCGCCATCGTGGGCGCCACGCGGTTGATGCCATCCCCGGAGGAGCGCGCCAGGGTCTGGGCCGGAGGAGCCAGGCGGCTCGCCGGAGCGGCCCTGCTGCCTCCGGCGCCTCTCAGCAGCTCCCGCACGCGCTCCCAGCGGACCTTCTCGTCGGCGATGATGCGAGAGAGCTCGTCGCGTGCGGCCGCATCCTCCAGCCCGGCCGCCGCCGCCGCCACCTTGTCGAGGAACGGCATCAGGTAGCCAAAGTCCCTGTCGAATGCGTCGGGGTTCGCCACGTGTACCTCCGCCGAGAGCCGGAGCGCCACCCTACCCCATCTCCCCCCAGGCGGGAGAGGATCCGCCCTCCCGAGTGTCCAGTCGTTCTCCGTCACACCCAGCCCATCCGGGACTCCTCTCAGGAGACCCCTGGGGCGCGCCCGCGGGGAGGGCGGACGAGTTCATGCCACGGCGCGCGCATCCTCACCCAGAAGCCCGCCAGAGCCTGCCATGCACGGAGAACCCACCCCGCGAAATGAGCTCGAGTCCTTGGGCACGAGTGAGCAGGACTTCGATGACTCGCTGCTCCAGGCCGTCGCCGATCCTCCCTCGCCGCTGAGGCTGCCCGAGCCAGGCACACGGCTGGGCGGCCCGGGGGGAGACCGCTTCGAGATCCTCGAGAAGCTGGGCGGCGGCGCCATGGGCTGCGTCTTCCGAGCATGGGACGAAGCGCTGCAGCGCACCGTGGCCCTCAAGTTCCTCCTGCCCCGAGGCCGGCTGCCCGGGAAGCTGATGAGCTCGCTGCTCCGCCAGGAGGCACGGGCCGTGGCGCAGCTCGATCACGAGCACATCGTCCGCATCTTCGATGTCGCAGAGTGGGACAGCCCACCCTGGGAGCCACGCGTCCCGTTCCTGGTGATGGAGTACCTGGAGGGCGAGACCCTGGCCTCGCTGCTGCGGCGCGGGCGGCTGGACGTGCGCCGGGCGCTGGAGCTTTTGGAGGGCATCACCGCGGGGCTGGCCCATGCCCACGCTCGGCACGTCATCCACCGAGATCTCAAACCGCGCAACATCTTCCTCACCCGCGAGGGCCGGGCGAAGCTGCTGGACTTCGGGCTGGCGCACTTCAGCACGGCCACCGGCTCGGGCGTGCCCCCACTGCCCACGGCGGGCACGCCCTCGTACATGGCTCCGGAGCAGTGGCAGGGAGCCCCGCAGGATGCGCGGACGGATGTCTGGGCCGTGGGCGTGCTGCTGCGCGAGATGCTCACGGGAGAGCCCCTCTACCAGGCGGACTCGGCGGAGGAGTTCCGCGAGAAGGTGATGGCCCCAGAGCCCGTGCCCTGGGTGCTCGAGCGCCTCCCGAATCTGCCCGAGGGCGTGGAGGTGCTGCTGACCAAGGCGCTGGCCAAGGCCCCCGAGGCGCGCTTCCCCACGGCCGTGGAGTTCCACCAGCGGGTGTCTCAGCTCCTGGAGCAGCTGGGGCCGGAGCCCTCGAAGCCCACCTCCGCGCCTCAACGCCGGCCGCTCACCCTGGTCGCCTGTCAGCTCGGAGGATGGGATGGCGCCTCGGAGGAGCTCGATGCGGAGGACGCTGGAGAGCTCCAGGCGGCCTTCCATCAGCTCTTCTCCCAGGCCATCGCCTCGCACGGAGGATCCGTCGCCTCCTGCCTGGGCAATCAGGGGCTCGCGTGCTTCGGCTACCCACGGGCCCACGAGGACGACTCGGAGCAGGCGGTGCACACCGGACTGCGCCTCGCCGAGACCTTGCCCGAGGCCCTCCAGCAAGCCCTGCCCCACCTTCCCCGCTCGCGGCTCTCGGTGAGGGTGGGTGTCCACACGGGCTCGGTGGTGGTGGACCGGAGGTTCTCGGACTCGAACCCCGGCGGAGTGTGGGCCATCCAGGGCGAGGCTCCCTCGGTGGCCACAGGGCTCGCCCGGCTGGCGAAGCCTGGCGCGGTGCTCCTCAGCGGCACCACGTGGACGCTGGTGCGCGGCTCCTTCAAGGCCCAGGAGCTGGGCTCACGCGCCTTGGAGGGAGTGGCGAGCGGGCCTCGCGTGGAGGTCCATCGCGTGCTGCACCCTCGACGGGTTCCCCTGCGGTTCGCCCGGGTGCTGTATGCCGGTGGGCTCACGCCGCTGGTGGGGCGCGAGCAGGAGCTGCGAACCCTCACCCAGCACTGGGAGCAGGCCGCGCGAGGACAGGGCTCCTGCGTGCTGCTCGTCGGCGAGGCCGGCCTGGGCAAGTCCCGCCTCATCCAGGAGCTAAGCGGGCGGATCTCGACGGAGACGGCGGTGCTGGCCCGGAGCCAGTGCTGGCCCCAGCTCCGCAACAGCGCCTTCCACCCGCTCATCGAGCTGATGCGCTCCCTGCTCCGCCTCGGCCCGGAGGCCTCCGAGGCCACGCTGCGTGAGCGCCTGAACGCGCTCGGCCTGGAGCCGGAGCATGCGAGACAGCTCGCGATGCTGATCTCCCCCTCCGCCCCGGGCAATCTGCTGCTCCCACGCCTGGAGCCCGCGCAGCAGCAGGCCTGGCGGGAGCAGCTCTGCGTGGCGCTGCTGGCACTCGCGCGGAAGGCCTCTGGCGAGCGTCCGCTCCTCGTCATCCTGGAGGATGTGCACTGGGCCGATCCCTCCACGGTGGCGCTGCTCGGGCTGCTGCTCCAGCGGCTCGAGGGGAAGCGGTTGCTCCTCGTGCTGAGCGCCCGCCCCGACTTCCAGCCGCCCTGGCCGCAGCGGACCGCCCTGCACCGGCTGGTGCTCGAACGCCTGCCGGCCGATCTGACCGCCACGCTGGTGAAGCAAGTCGCCCATGGACAGCCACTGTCCGATGAGGCCCTCGCGGATCTGGTGAAGAGAACGGACGGAGTGCCCCTCTTCGTGGAGGAGATGGCGCGAATGGTGCTCGCGCGCTCCTCCGGCTCCAGCCCGGCGCAGGAGCGTCCCTCCATCCCCATCACCCTGCACGAGCTGCTGCTGGCGCGGCTGGATACGCTGCCCGTCCGGCAACGCACGCTGGCGCAGCGCTGCGCCGTGGTGGGGCGAGACTTCAGCGCCGCCCTGCTCGCCTATCTCTGGACGCAGGAGGACGGCGCGCTGGAGCCGGAGCTGGCGGGGCTGCTCGAGTCCGGAATGCTCCAGCCACTGGGGGGAGCCACCGCGCCCGGCTACCAGTTCCGGCACGTGCTCTTCCAGGAGGCCGCCTACCTCTCGCTCACGCGGAGCCTGCGGCGGCAGCACCACGCGCGCATCGCCCAGGTGCTGACGGAGCACTTCCCCGAGATGGCCGAGGAGCGGCCGGAGGTGCTCGCCCACCATTACACCCAGGCGGGGGCCCCCGGGCCCGCCGTGCGCTGGTGGATTCGAGCCGGAGAGCTGGCCGAGAAGCGCTCGGCGGACGCGGAGGCGGTGGGCCACTTCTCCCAGGCGCTGAAGCTGCTGCGCGAGCTGCCGGAGGAGGCGGGACGCAACCGGCAGGAGCTGTTGATCCAGCTCATGATGGGGCTCTCGCTGATGCGGACCCAGGGCTTCCGCTCCCCCGAGGTCGAGCGGGCCTACGCACGCGCCGCGGACCTGCTGCTGCTCACCGGCCTGGAGGGAACCTTCCGGCTGGGGCTGCTCACCTGGGGGATCTCCTCCTACTACTTCGGGCGAACCGACTTCGAGCCGCTGCAGCGGCTGGCCGAGGCCATCATCTCCCAGGGCCGGCGCACGAAGGATGCCGCGCTCCTCGTGGAGGGACACCGGATGCTGGCGCCCTCGCTGCTCATGCGTGGGAAGCTGGCCGCCGCCGCGGAGCAGATCGAGCGGGCGGTGGCGCGCGCGCGCTTCAGCCCCGAGCAGCGCCCGTCCCTGCTCCTGGAGTACGGGGTGGATCCCACGGTGGGCTCCCTGGTCATCGCCTCGGGCATCCACGCGCTCCTGGGCCGGCCCACCGAGGCCCGGTGGGAGGCCCGGCGAGCCTTGCACCTGGCGCGGCAGCTCGGCGATCCCCGGACACGCGCCTTCGCGCACACCTATACAGCCCTGAGCTGCCTGAACCTGAGAGAGCCTGCCTGCGCCCTGGAGCGGGCGGACGAGGGCATCTCCCTCTGCCGCGAACACCACTTGGACTCCTGGCTGCTGGTGGCCCTGTTCACCCGAGGCTGGGCGCTCATGGAGCAGGGGCGGGGCGATGAAGGCTACGGCCTGGCGCAACACGTCATCGAGCTCTGGAAGCGCGCGGGCTGGTGGACCCACCTGGCCGCGGCCCTCCTCTACGTCGCCGAGTTCCACCTTCGCCGGGGAAGGACCGAGGAAGGATTGCAGGCCGTGCGCGAGGCTGGGCAATGGGCGCGGAAGACAGGCGTGCGCCTGGAGGACGCGGAGCTGGCGCGCGTCCATGGGGAGCTGCTGCGCCAGCTCGGCGAGGAGGACGAGGCCCGGCGTTACCTCGTGCGAGCGCTCGTCATCGCCCGGCGCCAGCACCACCGGCTCGCGGAGCTTCGCGCGGCGACCCGCCTGGCCCGACAGCTCCGGGACCAAGGCCAGCAGGAGCGAGCAGAGCGCTTGCTGACGCGGTACTGCGGCCGGTTCGGCGCGCGCCTGGAGCTGCCGGATCTCCAGGTGGCGCAAGCGCTGCGGACCGAGCTCCGCCTCGCCCCTGAGCCTGCCCTCAAGGTGATTTGACCCTCCTGCGCTCGCTCGGAGAGCCAGCGTCCCTCCGAGCCCGGCATCCTCTTCACTCCGTTCCCATCCTCCATCGAGGCAGCCAGCCCCCTGTCCTGGCGCCGCGAACCCGACGGAACGAGGAGCCCATGGCCGGAGACAGCAAGAAGGTCGTCGTGATCGGAGCCCTGGCGAACGGTGCCATCGCCTTCTGCAAGCTCCTGGTCGGCGTGCTGGCGCACAGCTCATCGCTCATCGCCGAGGGGCTGCACTCGGTGGTCGACACGGGCAACAGCCTGCTCCTGAGGCTCGGGCAGAAGCGCGGCGAGCTGCCGCCGGATGAGCAGCACCCCTTCGGGCACGGCAAGGAGCTCTTCTTCTGGACCACCACCGTGTCCTTCGCGATGTTCGCCGTCAGCGGCTGCGCGGCGATCGTCGAGGGCATCGTGCACCTCGTCCACCCGGGGGAGCTCGAGGACCCGAAGTGGACCTATATCGTCATCTCCGTGGCCATGGTGCTGGCCGGCTACTCGTTCGTCGTCGCCCTGAAGGAGTTCCGCAAGGACCATAAAAAGGGCGAGGGCTTCTGGAAGTCCTTCGAGCGCGCCCGGGATCCCTCCAAGTTCATGGTCGTCATGGAGGACGGCGCGGAGATGGTGGGCCTGGTGATCGCCGGAGCCGCCGTCTGCCTCTCGCACCTGCTGAAGCTGCCCCAGCTGGACGCGGTGGGCTCCATCCTCATCGGCTGTCTGCTCTGCACCATGGCGCTGCTGGTGGGCAACGAGAACCGCAAGCTGCTGGTGGGCGAGGCGGCCGAACCGGAGCTGATCCAGCACGTCACCCAGCTGACCGAGCGCCACCCCGAGGTGGAGCGCGTCTGGGAGGCGCGCACCATGCACATGGGCCCCAAGACGGTGCTCATCGCCATGGGCGTGGAGTTCCGCCCGGACCTGAAGGCCGAGGAGATCGCCCACGCCGTGGCTCGCCTCCAGGACGAGGTGAAGCAGGAGCACCCGGAGGTGGCCCACCTCTACCTGGAGCTCCGGGATGGGGCGCATGACGACAAGGCCCCCGTGGAGGAAGGAGGGCGGCCGCTCGGCTCGCACCAAGGGAACTCGCGCGACCAGCCCGTGGGGCAGCCCTGAGGCCCTCGGCTCAGCCGTGGTACACGCGCGAGGCGACGATCTGGCCGCCCTTCACCTCCAGCACCTCGGCCACCGGCAGGGGCGGCTCGTTGGGCGCGTGGCGCACGTACTCCATGAAGACGCGCTCCCCGTCCGCCGTCAGCGCCGTCTCCTCGTAGCGCAGGCCGGGCAGCCGGGCGATCGCCTCCCTCCACCACTTCTCCAGCGCCCGCTTGCCCACCAGCTTGCCGCCCGTCTCCGGGTGCAGCACCCGGATCTTCGGCGAGGTGTGCGTGCAGTCCTCGGCATAGAGCGCCACCAGGGCGTCCACGTCATGGGCGTTGAAAGCGTGCAGCCAGGCTCGGGCCAGAGAGAAGTTTTCGTTCGCGCCCATGGTTGAAGTCCTCGGAAAATGCACGGCGGGGCCCCTTTTCTGCAGCCGCCTGGCTTCCCCTATATAAAGGTATCGGCCCAATCAGTAGGCGGGGGTGGGAGCACGTAAGTTCCCATCAGCAATGCGGATTTGGCTGGAAAGTTCAACCTGTGGGAAGTAGAGGCCCCGCCTGCCCTGTTCCCCCAGGCGTTTTTCAAGAGAAGAAGGACCGGATCGTGGCCTCCAACGTACCCATCGAAAAGATTCGCAACATCGGCATCTCCGCCCACATCGACTCGGGCAAGACGACTCTCTCCGAGCGCATCCTCTATTACACGGGCCGCATCCACGAGATCCACGAGGTCCGTGGCAAGGACGGCGTCGGCGCGAAGATGGACTCGATGGATCTCGAGCGCGAGAAGGGCATTACCATCCAGTCCGCCGCCACCTACGCCATGTGGGGCGACTACAACATCAACCTGATCGACACCCCGGGACACGTGGACTTCACCATCGAGGTGGAGCGCGCGCTGCGCGTGCTCGATGGCGCCATCCTGGTGCTCTGCTCGGTGTCCGGCGTTCAGTCCCAGTCCATCACCGTGGACCGGCAGATGAAGCGCTACAAGGTTCCGCGCATCGCGTTCGTCAACAAGATGGACCGCGCCGGCGCCAACTATGACCGCGTGGCCGCCCAGCTGAAGGAGAAGCTCCACCACCACCCGGTGAAGCTCCAGTTCCCCATCGGCGCCGAGGACCGCTTCCAGGGCCTGATCGATCTGCTCAGCATGAAGGCGTACTACTTCGATGGTGAGAACGGTGAGATCATCCGCGAGGAGGCCATCCCCGCGGACATGCTCGCGGAGGCCAAGACGCGCCGCCAGGAGATGATCGAGGGCGTGGCCGAGGTGGATGACCAGCTCGGCGAGCTGTTCCTCTCGGACTCGGCCATCACCGAGGAGCAGATCCGCGCCGCCGTCCGCCGGGCGACCATCGCCCTGAAGATGACGCCGGTCATGTGCGGCTCGGCCTACAAGAACAAGGGCGTGCAGCTGCTGCTGAACGGGGTGACCAGCTACCTTCCCAACCCGAAGGAAGCCACGAACATCGCCCTGGACCAGAAGAACAACGAGGCCCAGGTCATCCTCGAGTCCGACCCGGCCAAGCCCTTCGTCGGCCTTGCGTTCAAGCTGGAGGACGGCCGCTACGGCCAGCTCACCTACATGCGCGTCTACCAGGGGCGCGTGACCAAGGGTGACTTCATCATCAACCAGTCGAACCAGAAGAAGGTCAAGGTTCCTCGTATCGTGCGCATGCACTCCAACGAGATGAACGACATCACCGAGGGACAGGCCGGTGACATCATCGCCCTGTTCGGCGTGGAGTGCGCCTCCGGCGACACGTTCACCGACGGCGGCGTGCAGTACACGATGACGTCCATGCACGTGCCGGACGCGGTGATCTCCCTCGCCGTGTCTCCCAAGGAGCGCACCAGCACGGCCAACTTCTCCAAGGCCCTCAACCGGTTCACCAAGGAGGATCCCACCTTCCGCGTGCACCGCGACGAGGAGAGCGCCCAGACGATCATCAGCGGCATGGGCGAGCTGCACCTGGAGATCTACATCGAGCGCATGCGGCGCGAGTACAACTGCGAAGTCATCGCCGGCAAGCCGCAGGTGGCCTACCGCGAGACGATCAGCCAGAAGGGCGAGTTCGCCTACACGCACAAGAAGCAGACCGGTGGCTCCGGCCAGTTCGCGCGCGTGTGCGGCTACCTCGAGCCCCTGCCGGCTGACGCCGTGCAGCAGTACGAGTTCGTGGATGACATCGTCGGCGGCTCCATCCCCCGCGAGTTCATCCCCGCGTGCGACAAGGGCTTCCAGGAGGCCATCAAGAAGGGCAACCTGATTGGCTTCCCCGTGGTGGGCGTGCGCGTGGTCATCAACGACGGCGCGTTCCACGCGGTGGACTCGAGCGAAATGGCGTTCAAGACCGCGGCCATCATGGGCTTCCGTGAGGGCTACGCCGCGGCCAAGCCGATCATCCTCGAGCCGGTGATGAAGGTGGAAGTGCAGGCCCCGGAGGACTTCCAGGGCTCGGTGGTGGGTCAGCTCAACCAGCGCCGTGGCACCATCCTCAGCACCGAGAACCGCGAGGGCTACCTGGTGGCCGTGGCCGAGGTGCCGCTGAACACCATGTTCGGCTACTCCACGGACCTGCGCTCGGCCACTCAGGGCAAGGGTGAGTTCACCATGGAGTTCGCGAAGTACTCGCCCGTGCCGAAGAACGAGGCCGAGGCGCTGATGGCGGCCTACCGCGAGAAGCTGGCCGCCGAGCAGGCCGCGCGCAAGTAGTCCGCGGGCCTTACGCATCATCCAAGCAGTCGCGGGAGGGCGCCTCGCGGGTGGAGGCGCCCTCTCCGTTTTTCCGGCTCCGCCTGTGCGGGTGCCTGCCACCCGCGACAGGAAAACATGACGTTCGAAGATCTGAAGTTGTCCGAGCCGTTGCTGCGCGCGGTGAAGGAAGAGGGCTACACCACCCCCACCCCCATCCAGCTGCAGGCCATTCCGCCCGCGCTCGAGGGCCGGGACGTGCTGGGGTGCGCGCAGACGGGCACGGGCAAGACGGCGGCGTTCGCGCTGCCCATCCTCCAGCGGCTCTCCACCAGCCGCTCCCCCGCGCAGGGCCGCCCCATCCGCGCGCTCATCCTCACCCCCACCCGCGAGCTGGCCAGCCAGATCGCCGAGAGCTTCCAGGCCTACGGCCGCCACACCAAGCTGTCGTGGGCGGTGATCTTCGGGGGCGTGGGGCAGAACGCGCAGGAGCAGGCGCTGCGCCGCGGCGTGGACGTGCTGGTGGCGACGCCCGGGCGCTTGTTGGATCTGATGAGCCAGGGGCTCGTCTCGTACAAGGCGCTCGAGGTGTTCGTGCTGGACGAGGCGGACCGCATGCTGGACATGGGCTTCATCCATGACGTGAAGCGCGTCATCGCCCAGCTGCCCCAGAAGCGGCAGACGCTGTTCTTCTCCGCGACGATGCCGCCGGAGATCCAGGCGCTCTCCAAGAGCCTGCTGAAGGATCCGGCTCGCGTCGAGGTGGTGCCGCAGTCCACCACGGCCGAGAAGGTGGATCAGCGGCTGTACTTCGTGGAGCGGGAGCAGAAGCGGCACCTGCTGGTGCACCTGCTGGGCGACACGGCCATCCGCCGGGCGCTGGTGTTCACGCGCACCAAGCACGGCGCCAACCGGGTGACGAAGCAGCTCATGGCGGCGCGCATCACCGCCGAGGCCATCCACGGCAACAAGAGCCAGAACGCCCGCGAGCGGGCGCTGGACTCCTTCAAGGATGGGAGCTGCCGGGTGCTCGTGGCGACGGACATCGCCGCCCGCGGCATCGACATCGAGGGCATCACCCACGTCATCAACTTCGATCTGCCCAACATCCCCGAGTCCTACGTGCACCGCATCGGCCGCACGGGGCGCGCGGGCGCGGCGGGCACCGCCCTGTCCTTCTGCGACGGCGAGGAGCGGGCGTACCTGAAGGACATCGAGCGCACCATCCGGCGCCACGTGCCGGTGGTGGCGGATCATCCGTTCCGCTCCGGCTCCTCGGTACCGTCGCCCACGGCGCTCGGCGAGGAGCAGGCCCGGCCAGCGCAGGAGGGCCAGCGCTCCCACGGTGGCCAGCGGCGCCAGGGCGGACAGCGGCACGCGGGTGGCGGACAGCGGCACGGCGAGTCGCGCGGTAACGGCGCCCAGGCCGAGGGTCCTCGTGGGGAGGGGCAGCGGCGGCGGCGGGGCCACGGCCGCGCAGGTGGCCAGGGCGGAGGGGCTCGGCAGTCGCAGGGGCAGCACCGGGGCTCCGAGGGACGGGGCTCCTCGGGTGCGGCTCCGGCGCCGGCTTCGGCGTCTTCCCGGCCGCCCGCGCCTCCTGTGCGCACC
The DNA here is from genome assembly GCF_045802625.1 of Hyalangium sp. Classification (NCBI taxonomy): domain Bacteria; kingdom Pseudomonadati; phylum Myxococcota; class Myxococcia; order Myxococcales; family Archangiaceae; genus Hyalangium; species Hyalangium sp. Next base: position 37,948 of record NZ_JBJMQP010000039.1, read on the forward strand.
GCCCCGAAGTGGCTCTGAGGTAAAGAGGGGCCCGTGACCCTGCTCCGCGCCGCCAACGTCCAGCTCGCCTTCGGGAGCCGTACCGTCTTCGAGGGGCTCACCCTCACCATCGAAGAGGGCGAGCGCGTGGGCCTGGTCGGCGTGAACGGCTCGGGCAAGTCCTCGCTGATGAAGATCCTGGCGGGGGTGTCTCGGGCGGACGCGGGAGAGCTGCAGCTGCGCCGCGGCGCCCGCGTCACCTACCTGCCGCAGGAGCCCGAGTTCCCCGAGGGCGCCACGGTGGCCTCGGAGCTGTCCGTCTCGCAGGGGCCGTTGAAGGAGGCGCTCGCGGCGCACTCGGAGCTGAGCCGCAAGCTGGAGGCCACTCCCGCCGAGGCGCACGAGAAGCTCCTGGAGCAGCTCTCCGCGCTGTCGGACCGCATTGAGCAGCTCGGCGGCTGGGACACGGAGCACCACGCCAAGATCCTGTTGGATCGGCTGGGCGTGAAGGACTGGGACCTGCCGGTGGCGCAGCTGTCCGGCGGCCTGCGCAAGCGCGTGGCGATCGCCCGGGCGCTGCTGACGCGTCCGGAGCTGCTGCTGCTGGACGAGCCCACCAACCACCTGGACGCGGACACGGTGGACTGGCTCGAGGAGGAGCTGGACAAGCTCCCTGGCGCGCTGCTGCTGGTGACGCACGATCGCTACTTCCTGGACGGGCTGGTGGATCGGATGGTGGAGATCCAGCCTGGCGGAGGCGCCGTCTCGTACCCTGGCAACTATGAGGCGTACGTGGAGCAGAAGCTGGTGGCGCAGGAGAACGCGGCCCTGGCCCAGCACAAGCGCGAGCGGTGGATCACCCAGGAAGTGGCGTGGCTGCGGCGAGGCCCCGAGGCGCGGCGCACCAAGAGCAAGGCGCGCATCGATCGGGCTCGGAAGCTGATGGCGGAGCGAGGCTTCGAGCGGCCCAAGGTGGCGGCGCTGCAGGTGCTGGCGGCTCCACGGCTGGGGCACACCGTCATCGAGGCGGAGGGCATCCAGAAGTCCTTTGGAGAGCGGCGGGTGCTGAAGGGCGTGGACTTCCGGCTCCAGCGCGGCGAGCGCGTGGGGCTGGTGGGCCCCAACGGCGTGGGCAAGACGACGTTCCTGCGCGTGCTGCTGGGCGAGGTGCCACCGGACGGGGGCAAGCTCGTCATCGGCAAGAACACGAAGGTGGCGTACTACGATCAGACCCGGGCCTCGCTGGATCCGGAGCAGACGGTGTACGAGGCCGCCTCGCACGGCGAGGACTGGGTGGAGCTGGGCGACAAGAAGATCGCCCTGCGCGACTACCTGGAAGATCTGCTGTTCCCGGTGCCCATGCAGCGCCAGAAGGTGGCGGCGCTGTCCGGAGGCGAGCGCAACCGGCTGCTCTTGGCGCGGCTCTTCCTGGAAGGCTCCAACGTGCTGGTGCTGGACGAGCCCACGAACGATCTGGACATCGTCACGCTGAACATCCTGGAGGGGCTGCTGCTGAGCTTCACCGGGAGCGTGCTGCTGGTGACGCACGATCGGTACTTCCTGGACAAGGTGGCCACGTCCATCCTGGCCTTCGAGGGGGAAGGCCGCGTGGTCCGGTACGAGGGCAACTACGCCATGTACCGGCGCCTCAAGGATCAGGCGGAGGCGGCCCAGGCCGCGAGCACCGCCGCGCCCGCGCCGAAGAAGGAGTCCCCTGCCCCGCCCCCGGCCGAGGCCCCCAGGTCTGCGCGCAAGCCCGGGAAGCTCTCGTACAAGGACCAGCGCGAGCTGGAGGGGATGGAGGCGGCGATCGAGGCGGCCGAGACGCGCAAGGCGGAGCTGGAGGCGAAGCTGGCCGACCCGTCCGTCTACAGCAGTGCGTCCAAGGTGCCGGAGCTCCAGCGCGAGTTGGAGGCGGCCTCCAACGAGGTGGACCGCCTGTACGCGCGCTGGCAGGAGCTGCAGAACCTCGTCAGCGGCGCCTGACACTTCTGTAATCTGCGCGCGTGACAACGCCGGATGGAAGTTCCCTCGACGCGCCAGAAGCCACAGTGATCGAGCCCCAAGGGCTGCGTTCCCTGGCGTTCCCATTCTGGGTCTGGCTCATCTCCCGTGGGGTGCTGTTCTTCGCGGCCTGGGTGGGGTTGTACTCGGATCGCCGGATGGTCGTGCCGGCGTCGATGAGCACGTACTACCAGGCGGTGCCGACCTTCGAGGCCTTCTGCCGCTGGGACTGCGGCTACTACATCTTCATCGCTCGGGATGGGTACACCCGGCTGATGGAGACGAACTTCTTCCCGCTGCTGCCGCTGCTCACCCGAGCCCTCTGGTTCATCACTCGGATTCCCTTTCAGTGGGGCCTGCTCATCATCTGCAACGCCGCAACCCTGGGCGCCTTGGTCGTCATGTTCCGCATGTTCCGGCGGCTGGTGGATGAAGCGACCGCGCGCTGGGGCGTGCTCCTGTTCGCCGCCTACCCCTTCGCCTTCTTCTACGCCTCCGGGTTCACCGAACCGTTGATGGTGCTGTTCTCCGCGCTGGCGCTGGAGCTGGCGCTGCGAGGCCAGCACTTCCGGGCGGGGGCCGCGCTGGGCATCGGCTCGCTCTCGCGCCACGTGGCGCTGCTGGCGGGCCTGGGGCTGCTCATCGCCCAGGTGCAGCAGCGGCCTCACCCCCGCCGCTTCTTCAAGAGCCCGGCCTGGTTGGCGCTGTTCGTGCCTTGGCTGGGGCTGCTCGGCTACTGCATCTACCTGAAGCTGGCGTTTGGCGACTACCTGGCGTTCTACGCGGCGCGGGATGTCTGGGGGCCCATGTCCTACTGGAGCCTCGCCGACTTCTGGCGGATGTCCCCCGCCGAGCAGGCGGGCCTGATGCCTGCCGCCATGTCCATTCCCTTCGCGGCGCTGGTGCTCATCGGAGTGCTGATCACCGTGCGCCACAGACCCTCGTGGGCGCTAGCCTCGTACGGACTGCTGCTCTGTGCCGTCTTCTCGGCCATCGGGTTCGTGGCGATTGGCCGCTACTCCTCGTCCTGCTGGCCGGGCTTTCTGGGCTGGGGCATGGTGGCGGCACGGCGGCCGATGCTGGGCATGGCGCTGCTGAGCATGTTCACGATGTTCCAGGGGATCTTCTTCTACATGCACATGCACCAGCTGCATGTGCTCTGACCCCCGAGCCCACCCAACGCTCGCCGGATGACGGGGCGCATCCTCGGCTGGGATCCGCCGCACATCTTCGAGCACCTCAGCCCTGGTCATCCGGGCAGCGCCCACAGTCCTTCTCACAGCTGTTGGAGCGGGCCCCCCGGCCGCACGACTCGGTGAACTGGCAGATGCCATCACCGCACGAGTAGATGGTCTCCTTGGAGACCCGAGTCGTGATGGGCTTGTAGGTGACACCGTTCCACGTGCAGTCCCCGTAGAACTCCTCGCCGTGGACCCGGTCGCAGAGCTTGTCGCACCTGCCCGCGTACGTGAGGGGCGCGCAGTCGTTGCGCTGCGACGGATCCACACTCGAGAGTTCGCACGCGCGCGGAGAGCTCTCGTTATCGCGCAAGCGGGGGCTGTCCGCGCCAAAGAAGACTCCCTCTCCATTGAAGAGGTTGCCGAAGAAGCAGGCCTCCTTGCGCGAGTACCGGTGGAGCTCCTGGTCCGAGAAGGGAATGAGCTGTCCGGTGGCGCCCTGGCCAAGCACGGAGATGACGACGGACACGCCGAACTTGTTGACGTGAGCCGCCAGACACGCCGAGACGATCTGCTGCTCCGCGAGCGTCGCGGGCTGCCCGCTGGCCCAGTCCGGAGCCAGCCCCAGCTCGCCCGTCCAGCTGTAGGTGATCTGCGTCTGCGGGTCCGTGTACGTGCGGACCACGCCCGCGGGGACGGCACAGCGAACGAGGTACCGCATCACCTTCTCACTCTGGTCCGGATCCTGTGAGAACCACGCGGCGAAGCCGTTGGCCGACAGCCCGTTGGCCGACAGCCCGTTGTAGGACAAGCCATTGTAGGACAAGCCATTGGCCGACAAGCCATTGTAGGAAAGGCCATTGAGCGTCAGGCCATTCGGCGAGTCGAGCTCCTGGTGCTGGCTGGCGAGGGATGAAAGCCCGGCCTCAGGAGCCACCGGGCCGCAGGCCACGACCGTGGCCAGCAGCGACAAGGAGAGCGCCGCCACGAGGCATGACGGGACTCGGATCCACTCGCGACGGCAGAAGCCTTCCTCACAGCACATGGACTGCGTCATGGCGCCCCCCGGGGCAAGAAGTTGGCTGCAGAGAGAGAGTGCCGCCAGTCTGGCAATCCATGAAACTCGCCGCGGAGCGATTCGCCGTCCGCGATAGCTCGTGAACGGAAGGCTCGTGCAGTGGCGAACGTTGACCGTGAGACTGTTCGCTGCCCGCCTTCCGGCTCGTACGGAAGGGAGGGGCTCGTCCATCCTCGAGCTGCCGCTCGGCGCCCGCCAGCCTCGTTGAAGCGCGCCCCGCGCCCCCGGAGCTACTCGGAGCGCAGCGTCACCATCGGATCCACCCGCGAGGCCCGAAACGCCGGCAGCCATGTGGACACCAGCGTCACCGCGACCAGCGCCGCCGGGGCCGAGACGAACACCCACGGATCCCACGCGCTCACGGAGTACAGCTCGTGCTCCAGCAGGGGCGTGAGCTTGAAGGCCGCCGCCACGCCCAGCGCCACCCCCACCAGCACCGCGGACAGTCCCCGGCGCAGCACCAGCCACACCACCGCGCTCCGCGGCGCTCCCAGCGCCAGGCGCACGCCCATCTCCCGAGCCCGCTGGTTCACCCGATAGGACAGCACGCCGTAGAGGCCCACCGCGGCCAGCGCCAGCGCCAGCAGCGCCATCAGCCCCAGCAGCAGCGTGTTGAAGCGCTGCGGCCCCACCGAGCGGGAGATGACCTGCTCCATGCTCGTGACGTCCGTCACCGGCTGCGTCGGATCCACCGCCCAGATCTCCCGCCGCAACGTCTCCGCGAGCGCCTGACGGTCTCCCGAGGCCCGCACCAGGAGGCTCTGAGGCAGCATGCTCGCGAACCGCTCCAGGAGCGGCGCGGGCATCTGTCCCAGGGGGATGTAGACCACGGGCTGCGGCTCCTCTCCCAGCGCCAGCTCGCGGACATCGCTCACCACGCCGATGATCTCCCGCGGCTCCGGATCGACGATCTGCGGGATCGAACTCCCCAGTGTGATGTGCTGCCCGAGCGGCTCCCCGTCTGGCCAGAAGCGGCGCGCCGCGGCCTCGTTGATGACCGCCACGGGTGCGCTCGCGCTGCGATCGAGATCGTCCAACAGCCGTCCACGGACCCGCTCGATCTTCAACGCGTCGAAGTAGCCGTGAGTCACTGGCCGGTAGTGCGCCCGGGCCATCTTCCCGGGGGCACCCTCCCCCTCACGGCGGCCCTGGATGATGAAGTCCAGCCGCAGCCCGGACTCCAGCGGGAGTGTCAGCGCGAAGCCCGCCGCCTGGATGGAGGGCTGTCCCTTCAGCCGCTCCGTGACCCGGTGGGCAAAGGACTCGAGGGCCTCGGGCGTGCCGTAGCGGGACTCGGGCAGGGACAGCTTCGCCGTCCACACCTCCCGCGAGTCAAAGCCTGGGGCGATGCTCCTCAGCAGGACGAAGCTCTTCGCCAGCAGCGAGGCCCCGATGAGCAGGATGACGGCGAGCGTCACCTGCCCCACCACCAGCACCCACTGGGTGCGCCCCCGAGGAGGACTGGAGGTGGCTGACAAGGCGCTCACCCGGAGCGAGCCGCCCGGACTCATCCGGGAGGCCTGCCACGCTGGGAGCAGCCCGAACAGAAGCCCCGCCAGCACGGAGATGCCCAGGGTGAAGGCGATCACCCGGCCCCCCATGGCGGCCTCCTCCGGCGCCAGCAGCCCCTCGGGAGCCAGCGCCAGCATCGAGGGCAGGAACCAGGTGGCCAGCAGCAACCCCACCGCCCCGCCCGAGACGGACAAGAGGACGCTCTCGGTGAGGAACTGGCGGAAGATCCGAGCCGCGTTCGCCCCCAGGGCGATGCGCACGGACAGCTCCCGTTCCCGGCCCATCCCCCGGGCGAGCTGGAGACTGGCCAGGTTGACGCACGCGACCAGCAGCACCAGCCCCACCGCGCCCAGCAGCACCAGCAGCGGTGTCCGCACCTGGTGGACCTTCACGGACTGGAGATCGCCGGCATCCAACCAATCCCCGGGGCGCACCGCGCCGGGGCGGCTCGCACCGAGTTGCTCGCCCTGTGCCTTCACCTGGGCAGCGGCCTGCTCCGGCCTGGACTCAGGCTTCAGCCGCCCCACCACCATGAGGTAGTGCGTGTCCTCCGTGCTCGCCGGATCGAGCCGGAGCGGGAGCCACACCTGCGCGGAGCGCGGGTACGCGAAGCCGGGTGGCGCCACGCCGATGATGGTGAAGTCCTCACCGTCCAGGTTGAGGGTGCCCCCGATGGCGTCCGGGCGGCCCCCGAGCCGGCGCTGCCACAGCTCATGCGCCACCACCACCACGCGCGGCCCGCCCTCGGCGTCGTCCCCGGCCCGGAAGCCGCGGCCGAGCACGGGCGAGACGCCGAGCACCTCGAAGAAAGACGGGGTGACTCGCGCTCCCCGGATGCGCTGGGGAGGAATCTCCCCGCTCAGGTTGAAGCCGCTGTCGATCACCGGCCACGCCGCCAGACGCGAGAACGGCTGCTCCTGGCGGAGCAGGAACGCGTACTGCGGAACGGAGAGCGGGGCATCGTCCCGCCCGGGATCGTGGCGCACCACCTGGAAGAGGCGATCCGGCTCCAGGAAGGGCAGCGGGCGCAGCAACACTCCGTTCACCACGCTGAAGATGGCCGTGTTCGCCCCGATGGCCAGCGCCAGCGAGAGGACGGCCACCGCGGTAAAGCCAGGGCTCTTGCGAAGAAGGCGCGCGGCGAATCGAAGGTCGTCGCGCAGCTCGACCATGCCTCCCTTTCCAGTGAGCCGTCCCGCAAACATCCAGTGAGACCATCTCACGGCCGGGGCCCGAACGCACCCGGCCGGAAGGTCAAACTGGGAGTGGAGCGCCGCCGTGACGGATCAGTCGTACCGGAGCGCCACCATGGGGTCCACGCGCGAGGCCCTGCGCGCTGGCAGCCACGTGGACACCAGGGCCACGCCCACCAGCACCACCGGCGCCGCGATGAACGCCACCGGATCCAGCGCGCTCACGTAGACCAGCAGGTGCTCGAGCAGCCGCGTGAGCCCGAAGGCCCCGGCCAGCCCCAGCGCCACGCCCACGCCCACGGTGGACAGCCCCTGCCTCAGCACGAGCCGCACCACCTCGCCCCGAGTCGCCCCCAGCGCCAGGCGCACCCCGAGCTCCCGCGTGCGCTGGTTCACCAGGTACGACAGCACGCCGTAGATGCCCACCGCGGCCAGCACCAGCGCCAGCGCCGCCATCAGCCCCAGCAGCAGCGTGTTGAAGCGCTGCGAGCCCATGGAGCGCGTGACGATGGACGCCATGGGGACGATGTTCGTCACCGGCTGCAACGAGTCCACCGCCCAGATCTCCCGCTGCACGGCGGCCGCCAGTGGCGCGGTGTCCCCGGGCGCGCGCACCAGCAGGTTCTGGGGCAGCAGGCGCACCATCATCGCCGAGAACCCCTCGGGCATCTGCCCGGGCGGCAGGTAGGTGATGGCGGGGGCCTCCTCGTGCAGGCCCACCTCGTGCACGTCCCGCACCACGCCGATGATCTCCCGAGGCTGCTTGTCCGCGATCTGCGGCACCGCGAAACCGATGGTGATGCGCTGCCCGATCGGATCCTGTCCCGGCCAGTACTTGCGGGCCGTGGCCTCGTTGATGAGCACCACGGGCGCGCTCCCGCGCCGATCCGTGTCGTTCAGCAGCCGCCCGCGCACCAGCTCGATCTTCAGCGCCCGGAAGTAGCCGGGAGTCACGGGGCGGTAGTAGGCACTGCCCACGCCCTCCTCGCTGTCAGGGCCTCGGTAGCGGCCCTCGATGGAGAACTGCATGTCGGCGCCCAGCTCGAAGGGGAGCGTGCCCGCGTAGCCCGCCGCCTGGACTCCCGGCACGGTCTGCACCCGCTCCAGCACGCGCTGGAGGAAGGACTCCAGCGCCTCCGGGCTGCCGTAGCGCCCCTCGGGCAGCGAGAGCTTCATCGTCAGCACCTGCTCCGCGTCAATGCCGGGGGCCGTGCCCTGCAGGGCCGCGAAGCTCTTCACCAGCAGCGACGCGCCGACGAGGAGGATGACGGCGAGCGCCACCTCGCTCACCACCAGCAGCTTGCGCGTGCGGTTGCCGCCGGGACCGGACGTGGCCCGCGACGCGCTCACCTTCAGCGAGCCCTGCAGGTTCGGCCGCGAGGCCTGCAGCGCGGGCAGCAGGCCGAAGAGCAGGCCCGTGAGCATGGACACTCCCAGCGTGAAGGCCAGCACCGCCCCGTCGATGCCCACCCCCTCCGGCAGCGGCAGCCCCTCGGGCGCCAGCGCGAGCAGCGCCGGGATGGACCAGATCGCCAGCAGCAGTCCCAGCACTCCTCCGGCGGTGGACAGCAGGACGCTCTCGGTGAGCAGCTGGCGCATGATGCGCTGGGGGCTGGCGCCCAGGGCGGTGCGCACGGCCAGCTCCCGCTCCCGGTTGGCGGCCCGCGCGAGCTGGAGGTTGGCCAGGTTCACGCAGGCGATGAGGAGCACCAGCACGACCGCGCCCAGCAGCACCAGCAGCGCCGGCTTCACGTCGCGAGCCTTCATGGTCTGCAACGGCGACGCATCCAGCTTGCGCTCCGCGGCCAGCGCTCCAGCCCGGCTCGCGCGGAGCTGCTCACTCTGGACAGCCAGCATCGCGCTCACCTGCTCCGGCTGCACGCCCGGCTTCAGCCGGCCCAGCACCGCGAGGTAGTGCCCATCCTCGGTGCTCGCGGTGTTCACCTGCAGCGGCGTCCAGAGCTGCGCGGAGTCCGGGAAGCCGAAGCCGGCGGGCGCGACGCCGACGATGGTGAATGTCTCACCGTTGAGGGTGACGGAGCGGCCGACGATGTCCGGGCTGCCTCCGAAGCGGTGCTGCCACAGGCCGTGCCCGATCACCGCCACGTGGGCCCCGCCAACCACATCCTCCTCCGCCAGGAACCCTCGGCCGAGCGACGGCCGGACCCCGACGACGTCGAAGAAAGACCGCGTCACCCGCGCGCCCATGATGCGCTCGGGCACTCCGTCCCCCGTCAGGTTGAACCCGCTGTTCATCACCGGGTACGCCGTCACCCCGGAGAAGGGCTGGGCCTGACCCGTCAGGAAGACGTACTGAGGTTCGGAGAGCGACTCGGCGATCCCCTCCGCCGAGCGGCGAAACACCTGGAGGAGCCGCTCGGACTCCGGGAAGGGCAGCGGGCGCAGCAGCACCCCGTTCACCACGCTGAAGATGGCCGTGTTCGCGCCGATGGCCAGCGCCAGCGTGAGGATGGCCACCACGGTGAAGCCTGGGTTCTTGCGGAGGATTCGAGCGGCGAAACGGATGTCTTCCAGCAGTGCGGCCATGAGCTCCCCTGTCCGGTAAGCATCCCTACGGCCATGTCGGAAAGCAATTGCAGCCCCCGGGGTGAGGGGCGGAGGGCTGCCTGGCGGCTGGGGGAAGCCTGCGGCGGCGCCGAGCGTTGCAAGGCATCCCCTTCACAGGCTCGGGTCTGTGCTAGGTAGGCCGCCCCTCACTCCTTCGAACATCTCATGATCCGGCTCGACAACATCGGCAAGCAGCACGGCCAGCAAATCCTCTTCGTGGAAGCCTCCGCCCAGCTCAACCGGGGCGAGAAGATTGGCCTGGTTGGCCCCAACGGCGCGGGGAAGACCACCCTCTTCCGCATGATCATGCAGCGAGAGCTGCCCGACGAAGGCCAGGTCTCCGTCGACCGGGGCGTCACCATCGGCTACTTCGACCAGGACGTGGGCGAGATGTCCGGCATGAGCGCCGTGGCCGCGACGATGGACGGCGCCGGCCCGGTGTCCGAGGTGGCCGCCGAGCTCAAGCAGCTGGAGGCCGCCATGGCCGACCCCGAGCGCCTGGACGAGATGGACAAGCTCATCGAGCGCTTCGGCGTGGTGCAGGGCCGCTACGAGGAGCTGGGCGGCTACGCGCTGGAGGGCCGGGCGCGGGAGATCCTCGCGGGCCTGGGCTTCGGCCAGGAGATGATGGACGGGGACGTGGGCGCGCTGAGCGGCGGGTGGAAGATGCGCGTGGCGCTGGCTCGCATCCTGCTGATGCGCCCGGACGCGATGCTCCTGGACGAGCCCAGCAACCACTTGGATCTCGAGTCGCTCATCTGGCTGGAGAACTTCCTCAAGGGCTACGAGGGCGCCCTGCTGATGACCAGCCACGATCGCGAGTTCATGAACCGCATCGTCACGAAGATCATCGAGATCGACGGCGGCTCGCTGACGACGTACTCGGGCAACTACGACTTCTACGAGAAGCAGCGCGCCCAGAACGAGCGCCAGCAGCAGGCGCAGTTCGAGCGCCAGCAGGCCATGCTCGCCAAGGAGCTGAAGTTCATCGAGCGCTTCAAGGCCCGGGCCTCGCACGCGGCCCAGGTGCAGAGCCGGGTGAAGAAGCTGGAGAAGATCGAAAAGGTGGAGCCGCCCAAGCGCCGCCAGACGCTGCTGTTCGAGTTCCAGCCCCCGCCGCGCTCGGGCGACGACGTGGCCAAGCTGGAGAGCGTGGTGAAGGGCTACGGCAAGCGCCGCATCTACGACGGGCTGGACTTCCTGGTGCGCCGCGGCGAGCGCTGGTGTGTCATGGGCGTCAACGGCGCGGGCAAGTCCACGCTGCTCAAGCTCGTGTCCGGCGAGTCCCAACCGGATGACGGGGCGGTGACGGTGGGCTCCAGCGTGAAGATGGGCTACTTCGCCCAGCACGCCATGGAGGTGCTCAAGCCGGAGCTGACGGTGTTCGAGTCCCTCATCGAGCGCTTCCCGCGCGCCTCACAGGGCTCGCTCCGGGCGCTGGCCGGGTGCTTCGGCTTCTCGGGGGACGAGGTGGAGAAGAAGTGCCGGGTGCTCTCCGGCGGCGAGAAGGCGCGGCTGGTGCTGGCGCAGATGCTCTACGATCCGCCCAACTTCCTGGTGCTGGACGAGCCCACCAACCACCTGGACATGGCCACCAAGCAGATGCTGATCACGGCGCTGGCCAACTACGAGGGCACCATGCTCTTCGTCAGCCACGACCGGCACTTCCTGGCGGCCCTCTCCAACCGGGTGCTGGAGCTGACGCCCGAGGGCATCCACCAGTACGGCGGCGGCTACACCGAGTACGTGGCGCGCACGGGCCACGAGGCCCCCGGCCTGCGCAACTGAGACCAGGTGTCTCGGCGGATTTTTCTGCATCATCTTTCCCCTCACGGGCTCCTTCCATGGTGTACCAAGGAGCCCTCTGGCCTTACCGTGAGGACCTACCGAAAGATGAGCACGATGTCCCGCCACCTGCCCCTCTCTCTCCTCGCCCTGTCGCTGCTGGCCACCTCGGCTCTCGCCCAATCGCGGCTGCCCGCCTTCGAGCTGCAGCGGCTCCAGTTCGATCCGGGCGCCCTGGGCTCACTCGTGGTCGGCACGGGCCGCACGCTCGATCAGGGCGTGCTGCGGACCTCGATCCAGTTCCAGTACGAGCAGCAGCCGCTCGCCTTCGATGACCGCTGGGATCCCCAGACGGCCCAGGCACTGGTGGAGGGCAAGTTCACCGCCCACCTCACCGCGGCCTACGGCGCGCTGTCCTGGCTGCAGGTGGGTGCGCAGCTGCCCTTCATCCTGGGCCAGTCCGGCACGCGCCGGATGGACATGCTGCCGCCCACCAGCGGCGGGCTGGACATGCCCTGGGTGGGGGCTCGGGCGGGCCTGTTGAGCATGAAGAACGGGATGCCGGTGAACCTCTCGCTGGACATGACGGCCGGACTGCCCGTGGGCACCGCCGAGGCCCTCGCCAAGGAGGACCTGAACCTCTTTCCCCGGCTCCAGGTGGGCACCCGGACGGAGTGGTTCCAGGTGGGCGCCGAGGCAGGCTACTTACTGCGCAAGAAGCTGGACCTCAGCTCCTTCACCGGCCGGCCCCAGGACGTGGTCGGCAACGAGCTGCGGCTGGCGGCCACGGTGACGGGGGTGGGCGGCAAGAAGACGCGCGGCGAGCTGAGCGTGCTCGTGGGCCTGCCGCAGCAGGGCGGACGGACGAGCGTCGAAGCGCTGCTGGCCATCCGCCGTCACGCCAAGCCCTGGCTGGATCTCTGGGTGCTGGGCGGGCCGGGAATCGGCACCGCCATGGACACACCGGCCTTCCGCGTCATCGCCGGCGCCTCCATCTCCTCCGCCAAGATCGACTGAGCGTCAGTTCACGCTCCAGCACGCGGCGATCTCCGCGCACGCCACCTGCAAGTTGCCCAGCCGGCGCTGCTGGGCCTTGGGCGCCACGTACACCTTGCCCGCGAACACGTCGAACACCCGCACCAGCCGGTGATCCACCGGCCCCTTCTGCAGCAGGTGCTGCTCCGCGTACATGTGCAGCACCGTGGCGATGTACTGCCCGGACTGCTCGTTGAGCGGCGTGTGCTTGGAGAAGTACAGCTTCAGCAGGCCCGAGTGCATCTGCCCATGCCGATCCACGCTGCGCAGAATGAGCTCCGGCCGCACGTTGATGGTGACGCCGGCCAGCTCCATGGGCGGCAGCTCCGCGCCCGCGGGGCTCGCCACCGCGTTCGTCAGCGCCAGCTCGTTGGACGACTGGAGGAATGCCTGGAGCGCCTCGGCGCACAGCGCCAGCCGGTGCGCGTCGAAGTCCGACTCGGGCGTGGCGTTGAGCATCCGGCGCTGGTGGTAGCGCAGGATCACCTCGTCCCGGCCGCCGCAGAGGAACTCGGCGATGGCCTGCGCGGCCTCGGGGTAGCGCAGGTACTGAGGATCCACCGGGTTCTTCTGCGCGTGGATGATGCGCTTGCGCAGCGCGGGCGTCGCGGTGAGGTACTGGCCCAGCTTGTTGACCGAGACGCTCGGATTCTCACGGATGTCAGCCATGGTCGACCCTTCCTTGCCGTTGCGGGAATGAAGAGAGACTACCGAGCGGGTCTGACATTTCCGGGAGCGCCGCGGCCCTCAGCCAACCGGGGCCGAGAGCCCCTCCACGAGCAGCATCTGCGTGTGCGCGCAGGACTGGCGCAGCGCCTTGGCCTCCGCGTACTCGGGAGAGCTCCACCACGCCCGCGCCCGCTCGGCCGTGGGGAACTCCAGGACCACGAACCGGGGCGGTTTCCACGAACCCTCGAGCACCTCGGTGGCGCCCCCTCGCACCAGATAGCGGCCCCCGTAGGCCGCGATCGCCGGCGGCGCGAGCTTCTTGTATCGCTCGTAGGTCTGCGCATCGTGCACTTCCACTTCGACCACCACGTAGGCGGGCATGGCTTCCTCTCGTCAGGACGGGGCTCGGCTCCGAGCCCACGGCTGAACCAGCCTACATTGGTTCACATCGAAAAAAGCACGGTGCTGTCCTACCCGCCGCATCGTGAACGGCCCGCAGCGCCTACAGTGGGCCGTGGAGGAGACACGCTCGTGAGATACCCGCCCCGGCTGGGACACCTCGCCACCCGCCCCGTGGTGGTGAATCGGCTCGTGCCCACCTATGCGAAGGCCCACAACATCGACGAAGAGGAGGCCTCGCAACGCCTGAGCCGCGCCCTGGCCGGCCAGCTCTGGGAGGACCTGCTGGCCGCCACCTGGGAGGCGATGAAGGGCCGCGTGAAGCGGCTGGATGAGGAGCGCCTGCTGGAGAAGGTCTTCAACACGCTCGAGGATCGGCCCCTGCGCTACGGCCGAGCGGTGGAGACCAACCCCGCCTGGAGCGCCTTCATGATGATGTTGGACCTGGAGATCGGCACGGCCGGAGAGGCCGCCCGGCGTGTCATGGAGTCCGAGCAGGGCCGGAAGATGATCGCCGCCGGGCTGGCCGAGGCAGGGATGTTCCTCGCCACCGAGCTGACCAAGGGCAAGTAGCCCCCCGAAAGTGGCATTTTCGGGCCCCCCAGCCTGTTCGTTAGATTCCATGCCGCCGAGCCCCAGGAGCAACCGGGCAGGCTCCTCGAGAGACTCGCACGTGCTCATCCGGTACTCCGACTGGAAGCGACCCACCGACGACGCCTATGCGTTCCAGCTCCGCGCGGTGGCGGGCTCGGCCCAGGCGGAGCGGTTCGTTCCCAGCATCCCCGGCACCGGCACCCAGAGCGACATCCGGGAGGTGGCTCGGCAGGTACTCGAGGACGGCGAGGCCGAGCGCTTCGAGCGGCAGGTCCATCGCTGGTCCGGCCCCGAGGACGTCGTCGGCCAGGCCGGCGAGAAGCCCTACGCGGGGCAACAGCACACCTTCGAGGAGCGCGCCTGGAGCGACACGCTCACGATGAAGGAGCTCGACGCGGCGCTGCGAGGCATCGTCCTGGTGCTGCGCGACGGCTCGGGCCTCACCGACTACGTCCTGCGCGACCACCACATGCTCGATGTGGCGCTCTACCACTACTGGACGACGGGCGAGCTGCCCCGCGCCCTCTTCCATGCGGACCGGCACTCGGACTGGTGCAAGGACAGCTACCTGGAGGCTCGCCGGCCTCAGCAGGCCGCCACCTGGTGGAAGCTCCTCGAGGGCCTCAAGCGCCCAGGTGACGCGGCCTGCGTGCTCCGAGAGCAGGACGTCTTCTTCACCACCGGCGCGGCCCAGCGCTCCACGCGCATGAGCGGACGGGACGTGGGAGTGTCCGTGCTCGTGCCCGGCTTCCTGGATCCCGGCCAGCTCCACTGGCGACAGGTCCTCGAGCAGCCCGGCGCCACCGAAGCGGACTGGGTCTCACTGGATCTGGACTTCTTCCAGCCCTCGTCCCAGCTCCGCGTCAGCCACGGACTGCTGAGGGACTCGCGCTTCCACGGGCTCGTGGGAGGGGCCAAGGTCCGCGTCTTCGTGCTCTCGCCTCAATTCACCAATGGAGGAGATCGGATCGATCCCTGGGAGATCCAGGGAAACATGCATTCCACGCTTCGACTGCTCAACCTGCTCCGCCGCCTGCCCAAAAGGGCAAAGCTGCGGAGCTGAGCCCGGGGCGGTCTCGGCTCGTTTCACTTGAGACATTCCGCCTACGCGAAATACTTGAGCCGCGCTTCACCTTTGCCCGCAACACGATAAGAATCCGACCATCGGTGCAGTGTGGTCATGTGGCCACGGAAGGTGCACGGGCCTTGCACCGACAGATGGCCTACCCTGCCAGTCCCTCTCTATGCCTCAGGACAAAGCCAACAGCCCTGAGCAGCAGTCTCCGGAGCCCCCTGAGCGGCCGGAGCCGACCTCGCCCGTGGGGAGCCCCGAGCCCCACCCGCCGGGTGAGCTGTCCCCCACCAACCTGCGTCCGGATCCGAAGGGCGGACAGAAGTGGTGGGCGCCTCCGGAGACTTCGCCCGAGGCCCTGGTCGCCGCCGCGGCCGCCGCCAAGGCCGCCGCGCCCGCCGAGCTCAAGGATCCGCTGATCGGCATGGTGGTGGGCAGCTTCCGCCTGGTGCGCAAGCTCGGCGGTGGCGGCATGGGCACCGTCTACCTGGGCGAGCACACCCTCATTGGCAGCAAGGTCGCCGTGAAGTTCCTTCACGAGCACTTCGCCTCCAACGAGGCCCTGGTCCAGCGCTTCCTGGCCGAAGCCCGCTCCGTCAACCTGATCGGCCACGAGAACATCATCAACATCTTCGACATGAACGTGCTGCCCCCGCGGCGGCACTACCTGGTCATGGAGTACCTGGAGGGCAGCCCGCTGTCCGCCATGACCGGGAGCCCGCAGCAGCCCTCGGTGATCGTGCCGATCCTCACCCAGGTGTGTGACGCGCTGCAGGCCGCTCACATCAACGGCGTGGTCCACCGGGACTTGAAGCCGGAGAACATCTTCCTGGTGCGGCACGACCGCACCCCCCACTTCGTCAAGGTGCTGGACTTCGGTATCGCCAAGCTGCTCGACGGGCACGCGCCGGGGCAGACCTCGCTGGGCACCATCATCGGCACTCCCGAGTACATGGCTCCCGAGCAGTGGGCCGGCAAGGGCGTGGATGGGCGGACGGACCTGTACGCGCTGGGGATCATCGCCTACGAGCTGCTCACCGGCCGCACCCCCTTCGGCAAGGGCGGGCTGGGGAGCCTGCTCCACGCCCACCTGCAGGAGATGCCGGCGGCACCCCACGAGGTCAACCGCCTGGTGCCGATTGGCCTGTCCGAGCTCGTCATGCGCGCCATGGCGAAGCGCCCGGATGATCGCTTCCGAAGCGCGGCCGAGATGCGCTCGGCGCTGGAGCACGCGCTCACGGATATCTCCACGCTGGCGACTCCGGCCCTCACCGCGCCGCCTCCGCCCGCCAGCGCCCCGCCTCCCTCGCTGCCCGCGGACACGGCGATGGCCATGCCAGCCACCGCGCCCGCTCCGGCCCGCCGCGCTCCGTCTCCTCCGCCCGTCGAGGTGGCCGCTCGGGTGGTGCTCGCGCCGGGCACGGAGCCGGTCCGCCTGAGCTGCACCGACCTGAGCCGCGCGGGCGCCTTCCTGTGCACCGAGGGGCTCATGCCCCCGCTGCGCTCGCGCGTGTCGCTCACCCTGGAGCTGCCCGGCAGGCCCCTGCCCTGCATGGGCGAGGCCGTCCGCCACGTCACTCCCGCCCAGGCCGCCTCGTGGGGAATGCGCGCGGGCTTCGCCATCCAGTTCGTCAACCTCTCCAATGAAGCGCGCGACGCCCTGGCCCGGCTGGCGCAGGGACAGCACGCGGCTCCCACGCCGCCCAAGGTGGCCGTGGACGATCCGCAGGCGGAGGCCCTGCTGGCCATGCTGCTGCAGCGCATGCACAGCGATCCGTACGTGCTGCTGTCGCTGGCGCAGGACGCCACCTTCGATGATGTGCGGCAGCATGCCCGCGCCGCGATGACGGCCCTGGACAACATCGCCTCCCGGCCGCTGTCGGCCCGGCAGTCCAGGGATCTGGCCGAGATGCGCTCACGCGTGGAGAAGGCCGCGGATCTGCTCGGCCACCCGCGCCAGCGCATCGAGCACGACGCCTGGCGAGCCAACTACTCGGGCGTGGCGCGCTGCATCTCCAGCGGGCTGACGGCCACCGAGCTCGAAGCCCTGCGCGCTCGCTTCCTGCAGGCCCACCCGGGCGCGGAGGCCCGCGAGCGGATCCACTCCACCACCGCGGCGGCCTGGGAGACGCAGAGCCGGATCGATCTGGCGCTGGCGGAGTACGAGAAGGCGCTGACGGCCGATCCGCTCAACCTGTCGCTTCAGCAGCGTTACTGGAGTCTCAAGCAGCGCGGCGCGAAACCTCCACCGTCACCGGACAACAGCACCAAGGGCCAGGACGTGCCAGGGCTGCGACGCCGTCCCGGCCGCTCGTAGCGCACACGGGCACCGTTCTCGGGTGCACGCTGGAATGCCCCCCAGGGTTCTGTCTGGGGCGGGCCATTGCTACCTGGACGAGGACACTGCCTCGCTTCACCTGGCCCCCCCTGGAGAATCCATTCCATGCGCGACTTCGCGGCGCTGTCCACGCTTCCACGCACACACCTTCCGCCCCGGGTCCCCGGGCTTCCCCTGGTGGGGAGCCTCCCTCGCCTGCTGAGCCAGCGATTCCGGTTCCTGGAGGCGGCCCGGCGCCAGCACGGAGAGATCTTCCGGCTGGGCTTGGGGCTGAACGAGGCCATCGCCCTGTGCCACCCACGGCATGCCCAGCACGTGCTGGTGGACCACGGGGCCAACTACACCAAGGGCGGCCCTTTCTGGGACTCGGTCCGGACGCTCATGGGCAACGGGCTGCCCGTCAATGATGGCGCGTCCTGGCTGCGCCAGCGGCGGATGCTCCAGCCGGCCTTCCATCACCAGCGGATCGCCGCGCTGGCCGGGAGGCTGATGGAGAGCATTGACGAGGGCCTGACGGAGCAATGGGAGCCCTCCGCTCGAACGGGAGAGCCCTTCAACGCAGCGCGGGCCTTCACCCACCTGACGATGCACGTGCTCGTCCACACGATGTTCGGCGGTGGGCTGACGCGAGCCGAAGCCGAGCAGGCCTCCGAGGCCATGGCCTACATCATCGACTTCATGCTGAGGGGAATGCTGGCCCGGTTCCTGCCCTCGTGGACGCCGATCCCCGGGACCGCGCGCTACCGGATGGCCGTGCAGACGATCGACTCGATCATCTTCCGGATGCTCGATCGGGGAGAGCAGGATCCCGCGTTGGGAGACACGCTGCTGTCCCTGCTCCTGCAGGCGAGTGATTCCGAGACGGGCGAGCACATGACGCCCGGCCAGCTCCGGGACGAGGCGGTGGCGCTCTTCGTCGCGGGGTTCGAGACCACCTCGGTGGCCATGGCGTGGGCGCTCCATGTGCTGACGCAGCAGCCGGAGATCGCCCAGCGGCTCCAAAGCGAGGTGGACACCGTGCTCGGCACGCGCACGCCGGGCTTCGAGGACGCGCGGCGGCTCACCTATACGCGCAACGTGTTGCAGGAGTCGATGCGGCTGTACTCGCCCGCGTACTGGCTGCCCCGGACGCCGCTCGAGGACGATGAGATCGACGGCTACCGGATCCCCGCGGGGACGCTCGTGGGAGTCCTCTCGCACCTCATCCACCGCCACCCGGATATCTGGGAGTCGCCCGAGCAGTTCGATCCGGATCGCTTCACGCCTGAGCGCTCGGCCAGGCGTCCCAAGCAGGCGTGGCTGCCGTTCGGCGCGGGCCAGCGGCAGTGCATCGGCAAGGAGTTCGCGCTGATGGAGGGGCAGTTCCTGCTCGCCCGCATCGCGCAGCGCTTCCGCGTGGAGGCCATTCCGGGGCGCACGGCCCAGGTGAACTTCACCACCACGCTGCGCGCCCGGAACGGGGTGTGGGTACGCCTATCGCCGCGGGGATGATCGCGCGTCAGTCGTGATCGTGGCCGTGGCCGTCGGGCCCGTGGGCATGGCCGTGGGTGATCTCCTCGGCGGTGGCGTCGCGGATGTCACGCACGGTGACGTCGAAGTGCAGCGTCTTGCCCGCCAGCGGGTGGTTCAGGTCGACGACCACCGTGTCGCCCTTCACCTCGTGGATGCCAATGGGGATGACCTCGCCCCCGTCAGTCTGCGCGGCCAGCCGCATGCCCGGCGTCAGCTCGGCGTTGGCCGGGAACATGGTGCGCGGCACCTCCTGGAGCCCTCGGGAATCGTGCTCGCCGTAACCCTGGGCGGGAGCCACCACGACCTTCTTGGCGTCGCCAACGCCCATGCCCTCCAGGGCGCCCTCCAGGCCGGGGACGATCTGCCCACGCCCGTGCATATAGGAGAGCGGGGAGCCGGGCTCGCTCTGGTCGATGACCTGTCCATCTCCCAGGTGCAGCCGGTACTCCAACGCGATGATTCGATCCTTGGCGACTTTCATGAGGCTGCTCCTCTGGTTCGGGCTTCGAGTGAGACTTCTTCGGGAAGATTGCGAGCGAGGCCACACCGGTGCATGGATGAGGGACCCGGAGTGGAATCCGCTCTCCTGCTCGGAGAGCGGCCGAGGCAGGGTATATCGCGCCTGAGCCCCTGTGTCGCAGCGGCCGCGTGGGAGCCGTCAAGCGGCTGACGGCTCGGCTCCAGCCTCGATCGAGGCCTGAATGGAGGTGGCATGTGGAACCCTTCGTCCAATCCCTCGAGCTCACGGATGGCGCGCTGCCAGAGCCCCTCTTCCGCCGTCTGCAGAGGCGCATTGGGGCGCTGGGCACCGAGCGCCTGCGCACCACCTACCAGACGACCTTCTGGTACGACTTCAGCGAGCCCACCAACGTGGTGGAGGAGGCCATCCTCACGCTCCGGCCGCGCGTGGTGAAGCACCTGCGCATCGCGGGCGTCGAGTGGTGGCTGAGCCGCATGTACACCACGGACGTGCGGGTGGACTTCCACCAGGACCGGGACGAGAAGCTCGCCCTGCGCACCGGCAAGCTGGTGCATCCGCGGCTGTCCTCCGTGCTCTTCCTGAACCGCGTGCGCGGCGGAGCGCTGGCCATCACCCAGCAGCTCCCGGATCCGGCCAACCCCTCGATGGCGCCGAACAAGCTGGATGATCTGACGCTGGTGGCCCCTCGGCCCAACCGCTTCGTCGTCTTCGAGGGGACCTTCACCCACGGAGTGCTGGACGCGAACAACCAGATCCCTGATCGCAAGCTCCCTGGCCGCTCCCGGCAGCGGCGCACCATCGCGCTGAACTGGTGGGCACGGAGACCCACGGACACTCCCACGTGGGCGGAGACGAGGCTCTATCGGGCCCTGGGCCGCTAGCTTCAGCCCCAGGGTCACTCTTGCGCGGTCTCACGGAGGCGACGAGTGACTCGCTCGGCCCACTCGGGCTCGAGCTCCATGCACGCCGGCCTCCGCCCCAGCCGCAGCGCCGCCGCCGGCGTCGAGCCGCTCCCGGCAAAGGGATCCAAGACGGTGTCTCCAGGCCGGCTGTACGTCCTCACCAGCGGCTCCAACACCGAGAACGGCTTGTGGTGCGGGTGGCTGCCCCACCGCTCCGCCTCGGCGTCATCATCGTAGCCGCCGACCACCGCCCAGACGGTGGGAAGGTCTCCCAGCCCCCTGGGCGGCTCGGGCGTCCGCGCGAACACCAGCGCCACCTCGTACACGCGCAGCAGCTGCTCGTTCGCGTTCTTGTCCGTCGTCCGCTTGCCCCAGGTGTACTCGCCCCGCAGGTGCGAATAGCCCAGCCCCTTCGCCACCGTGGTGATGGGCTCCTTGCCCAGCAGGTTCGTCCAGATCACCAGCGGCGCCTCCGGCGTGAGCCAGGACACCGCTCGCGTCAGCCACGCCTCCGTGAAGGCGCGGTAGTCCCTCACGGTCTCGAAGCGGACAATCGGGTTGCGATCGATCTTCTTGTGGGCCCGCGGATCCCGCTCGTCCCCGCCCTTTCGCCGCCGCGTGAGCAGGCAGTACGGCGGATCCGTCAGCAGCAGGCCGGCACGGGCTTCCCCGAGCGCAGCCCGGTAGCCATCCGCCTCTCGCGCGTCGGCGCGGTGGCAGCGCAGGGCCTCGGGTGGAAGATCCATGCTCATCCGGCTCGCACCCTACACCCCGGGGCGCAAGGCTCAAGGCATCGCGCGAGGCTCCGAGCGGGAGACGGCGGCAATCTCCCGGACGGGGACCCGATCATGCGAACGGAAGACCGCGAAGTCGGTCCCGGCCTCGGTGACCACATCCATCATCTGGTCGATGAAGGTCTCCCCGACCCGCAATTGCACGGCCACGGGGCGCCGACGGACTACCGCTTCCTCGAGCACGTCGATGAAGTCACACCGCCCCACATCGTCCTGGCAAATCCGGCTCATGATTCACCTGACCGGGACTGTCACCCGGTTTTGAGGCGCGGTGACACGCCTCCCCCTGTTGCTGTCTCAAGCCCGTAACGGCTTGGGGATCAGGATACAAGCCGAAATCGGCGATGGCCAGCCGGCGCTCCTGCCCCCCAATGGACGCCATGCGCTCCCCCGGCATACCGTCTCGCTCTGTCCCGCGCGCACGAGTGCCCATGAGCCGGAATCCCCTCCGCCCCCTGTCTTGCCCTCCCCAGAGCCGCGTCGTCCTCTCCCTGCTGACGAGTCTCCTCCTGCTCCCCGCCGCCGTCCGGGCCGAGAGTGCCTCTGACACGCCTGCCGCCTCCCCACCGGGGGCCCCGCTCGTGCCCCCCGCGCGGGCTCCTGACGAGCCGGCTCACCGCACGGGCTGGGACATCCAGGGCGTGCCCGCGGTGAACTTCAACACCGACGAGGGGTTTGGCTACGGCGCGATCCTGATGCTCGTGGACCGCGCGGACGGCACCTACGAGCCCTTCCGCTACTCGATCCTGCTGCAGGTCTTCCAGACCACGCGGCAGGTGGCCTCTCACTTCATCCAGCTCGACGCGCCCCACTTCCTCGACTCGCAGTGGCGAATGGGCTTCGAGGTGGCGTACACCCGGACCCGGTACGCCCCCTACTACGGCCTGGGAAACACCGCGTCCTACGTCCCCGAGTTCTCCGACTGCACGAACCGGGACGCCCTGGAGTCCAATCCAGATGTCTGCCCGGACAACGCCGACTTCCGAGGCCTGCGCTACTACACCTATGACCACCAGAGCCTGCCGCGCATCCGCATCAACGCGCGGCGACAGCTCACCAACACCTGGATGCTCTTCCTGGGCTACCGCCTGCGCATGGACCGGATCCGGACGCGCTACTCCTCGGACGATCTGGGCCAGACCGGCGACTCGAAGCTCATCGAGGATGGCTCGACGGGGCTGATCGACTCCCACGCCAGCGGCCTCTCCGACACGTTCTCGGAGCGCACCTCCGAGCTGATGTTCGGCATCCAGTACGACACCCGGGACATCGAGTCCTCCCCCACCCTGGGCATGTTCCACGAGCTGTCGGTGCGCGGGGGTGCTGGCGCCATCGGCAGCCAGTTCAACTACTGGGGCGCCACGCTCCATGCGCGGTTCTTCCACCCCGTCATCCCCGGGTACCGGCGCCTGGTCATGGGGTGGCGGGGCCTGTTCGATGTGATGGGTGGCGACGTGCCCATCTCCCTGTTCCCGGTGTACGGCGGGCTCGAGAACAAGGATGGCTTCGGAGGTGTGTACTCCGCGCGTGGCATCCTGCTGCGCCGCTACCAGGGGCCCGTGAAGCTGCTGCTCAACGCGGAGCTGCGGTGGACGGCGCTCTCGGCGGAGCCGTTGGGGCAGCAGTTCGACTTCACCCTGGCGGGGTTCGTGGACTCGGGGCGCGTCTGGAGCAACCTGCACTTCAACGAGGGCGGCGGCCTGAAGACGTCCGCGGGCGGCGGGCTGCGCATCTCGTGGAATCGCGAGTTCGTCATCCGGCTGGACTACGGCGTCGGCATCACCGAGCCCACCACCGGCTTCTACCTGGACATCGGCCACATCTTCTGAGCGCTTCGCATGCGCGGCGCTGAACCCGAATCAGCGGACGCGGGGCGAGAGTTCGTCGGACTTCACGTCCTCGGCATACACGTCCCGGTACACCGCGTGCGTGTTCCCGTGCGAGTCCCTCACCTCCAGGTGGATCCGGTACCACTGAGGGCCGTCCGTCTCCTGCATCGCAGGCACCGTGAACGTCCCTCGCGCCATCCCGCTGAGGGGCGGCACGAACGAAGACACCCGGTCGCCTCGATGGATGTCCACCCACCAGGTGAAGGCGCTCGCCGGTAGGGCTCCATCCTCCGGATCCTCTCCACGCCCCTCGAAGGTGAGGGCGCTCCCGGGCCGGTAGCGTGCGCCCTCCTCAGGTGAGCGCAGCCGCGCGACCGGTGGCCTGTCGCCTCGTGCGGCCTCCGTGGCAACCGGCTCCCGCACGCCCGTGTCGTCCTCCAGCCTCTCGTCGCGCGAGGGCGGTGGCATGGGTGGCTCGGTGAACTCCGCTCCAGAACATCCCCCGAGCACCAGGAGCAGGAAGGCCGAAAGGTTCTTCAGACGCATGGCGATGCTTCGTCGGCGGGTCCCCCCCTCCGACGTGCCTGGCAAGATGGGGCGCCGAGCCTCGCTCGCCTACCGCTGGCTCCCATTCAGCCGCGGCCCTTCGTTCATCACCGGATGCTGTTCGCGGAGAGCTGCCGTGCAGCGCTCAGCCTCTCCCTCCAACGAGCCGCCTCGCGTCCAGCACTGGACGGCTTGCGGTACATTTTCTCACCGGGCGCGAGAACGCTTCGCCCGGCGCGCACCTCGCGCCACTTCGGCCCAGCGGCCTCGGAGGCGTGCCTCGGAGGCGAGCGCCTCCTCCCAGGAAGGACCATCCGACAGCAAGCGCTGCGCGTGGGCGAGCACCAGCCGCTCCAACGCCCGCTCTTCGCACAACCTGCGCAACCCCGGCTTGTCCAGCCCACACGCGCCCAGGAACGCCTGCCGCGCCGAAGGGCGCACCCGGTGGTTCCGCCACCACTCCGCTTCCGCCGCCTTCTGCTCTTCATCGGTGGGCACGAGCCCCAACGAGCGAGCCCACCCGGCCAACAACGCTCGCCGCAGGCCCGCCTCGGCCAGCTCCACGCTGTCCGGCGCTCGCTGCAGCGTCGCCAGCACCTGTGCGGAGGAGATGGCCCTGCCGTCCACCATGGACACATCATCCGCCAGCCTCCGGCGCCTCACGAGCGACGAGGGCGGTGGCCGGAGCGCACCTCTCGGAGGATACACCGGCACGACCAAGGACAAGAACGCCGCCGCCGACCGGATGCAGGCGATGGCATCCTGGCGCTTGAGATCCCCCACTCCTCGCGAGAACCAGCCCTCCCAGCCTCCTCGCGTGGCGGCGGGCCAGAGGGGCCGCACGGCGTCGAGGATCCGGCGCCAGGTGCGGTCCTGGTAGAAGAGCTCCTCGGCCGCCGTCACCAATTCCCGAGCCTGCCGCTGGTTGAGCACTCGCGCCGCACGCGCCTGCGCGGCCACGTGCCGGACATTCACCAGCGGCACGGTGAGCGGCCGATAGCCGTGCTCCGCGTCCGCATGCAGCAGCGCCACCTCCGAGTCATCCACCAACACCCCATCCCGGAACCCCTCGAAGATCTGCCCCACACCCACCATGCCGTGAGCGGACAGCTCCGCCGCGCGCAGCGCGCCCATGCTCGCCCCGCCGAAGAGCGCCACGCCCGCCTCCAGCGCGGCCAGCAGCTCGTGGTGCCACACGGAGGGCTGCGCCTCGAAGACTCCATCCACCAGGGCGATCACCCGGGGCCGCAGCGAGAGCGCTCGCCACACATCCCCCTGGCGCGCGGGAGGCAGGACATGGCAGCGCGCCAGCTTGCGCGCCTCGTCCGCGGGCAGCGAGGGACCCAGGAAGACGACGAGATCCTCAGGACGGCGTTTCATAGGAGCTCCGAGATGCGCATGCCCGGCACCACCACCCGCCTCACGTGCAGCCCGGGCATGGGCGCGTCCAGCGTGACTTCGGCCACCTGCGTGAAGCCCGCGCGCCGCAGCTGGTGCAGCACGCGCTTCACCCCTCGTGCCGGAGAGGAGGCCTCCGTGGAGAAGTCCGGCATGTCCTCGGTGCGGCGCTTGGAGCGCACCGAGGCACAGACTCGGGCGAAGCCTCGCGCCGCATCCCGGTCCGCTGGGGACACGTCCTCCCGCGCGCCGTGGATGTCCGTGAGGCGAGACTGGGCCGCCTCCAGCAGCGCCCGCAGCAGCGCGTCGTCCCTCCCGAGCGCACAGGCATACCCCGCCGTCAGCGGCACCGGCCCCTCCTCCTGATCCACCAGCACCGCCGCGGCCACTGGCAGCCCCACCGCTCCCGGCGCCCGCAGGGTGGGCGTCACATCGAAGAGGTACACGCCAAAGCCCCGCTCCCGCAGCGAGCGCGCCAGCTCCGCCGTGCGAGGCGCGCCCCGCTCGAGCACCACCGGCCCCAGCATCCGCCGCCGCACCGCCTCCTCCGTCCACCCGCCGGGCAGCACCCGGGCCAGTTGATCCCGCTCCGTCGCCTCCAGCAGCGCGTGCAGCAGCGCGCGCCGGGCGTCCGGGTGCGCGCCGGAGCCATTGCTCGTCCACGCCACGCTCACCGGCCCCAGCGCCGCCGCGCCCGACGGAGGGCAGTGCACGCCCTGCGCCGGAACCCACACCGAGCGCCCCGAGTGCAGCTCCGTGGCCTGCCTCCACGCGCACCGCACCGAGTCCCCCCACAGCCGCGGATCCACCATCCTCCCCGCCGAGCCCAGCGCCTCGGCGCTCCAGGCGCTCGCGCTGCGTACATCCAGCTCCGAGCGGGCGCCCCACACCAGCCGGCCCGGCAGCACGTTCTCCGCCGCCCACAGCTCCGCCGTCTCGAAGAGCGCCCCCAGCGCGGCCCCCTCGAAGGACAGCCCCTTGCCGTTGCACACCTGGAGCACATGCCCGCCGGGCCGCACGGCGCACGCCACCTCCACCCCGGCGCGATCCAACCCCGTCACCCGCGCCACCCGGGTGACGCCCAGGGCCTCGGCCAGCTGGGACTGAAATACCTGTGAGACAAGGACGTGTTTGGTAGGAAGCACGGCGGCCAACCTTAACTCGAAAACCGTCCCGGGAATCCACCCATCGTGTTCGTCACGAACTCCGCGGGCGTGGTAGGGGTGGGCACGTTAGGGGGAACCCGGGATGATCCAGGTCGGAGATCCAGCGCCGGACTTCAGCGCCATCGATTGCCAGGGGCGCACCCTCGCCCTGTCCTCCCTGCGGGGACGGCGCGTGGTGCTGTTCTTCTTCCCCAAGGCCTTCACCATCGGCTGTACCCTCGAGACCCGGGCGTTTCGAGACAACCACGCCCGCATCCAAGCCCTGGGCGCGGAGCTGGTGGGCGTGTCCGTGGACTCGGTGCGCACCCAGTGCGCCTTCGCCGAGCAAGAGGACATCCACTTCTCCCTCCTCGGCGACGAGGAGCGCCAGATCAGCCACTCCTATGAGGTGCTCTGGCCCGTGCTCAAGGTGGACCGGCGCGTCACCTTCATCATCGATCCCGCCGGCACGGTGGAGTCCATCATCCGCCACGAGGTCCGCGTCTATCGCCACCTGGATGATGTGCTGAGCTACCTCGAGGCCCACCCGCTCCCCTCCAGCGCCTCCGAGGACTCACCCCGCTAGTCCCACTGGCAGTGATACTCGCAACACTGGGCGCCGCGGGCCGTGCACTTCGGGTGGGTGAGCCGGACGGACTTGCCCCCGGACAGCTCGATGGCGCGCTGGTGCCAGCCGATGATGGTGAGGCAGTCCGTCTCGGTGGCGTTCTCCGCGCCGAAGGTGCGCAGCACGGCCGACCTCTGGCCCGTCTTCTCGTAGGTGCGCGAGCCGACGGCGTAATAGAAGCGGTAGATCTGCGGCGCCTGGCTCAGCAGGAAGTGTGGATCTCCCGGCCGGACGAAGACGTGCTGCGCCCCCTTGAGGTTCTCGTCCGCCGAGGCGCGCCCCATCTCCATGAAGGCCCGCGTGCGATCCTCCGGCGACAGCACGTCCGCGATGGCCGCGTCCAGCCGCAGGTTGAGCTCCAACGGATACCAGTTGATGGGGAGGATCATCTTCCGCAGCAGCGCCTGATCCGCGGGCGGCAGCCGGCGCAGCACCTCCTCCACCCTCGCCTGCCCACCCTGCTGGCGCACCATGTTCAGCCGGGAAATGAGCACCGTGCCTTTGATGCGGGAATGGGGAGGGGTCTCTGCCGTCGACATGGGGTGAAGCCCCAGCGGGGCCTGCCCTGCATTGTGACAGTGACGGACGCGGTGCGGCAACCGAATGCGACGCATCGCCACCGCGCACCACCGCATGGCCCCTCACCTCCCCTGGAAATCCGCGACCTTCAAGCCTGCCCGCACTGGCTGTAACCTTTGCGTCCCACCGGTGTTCAAGTGAGTGTGAAGGCATGGCGGACAACGGGAGGCCCAGCGCTCCCTCGGCTGGCACTCGCGAGCAGCGCTCCGGCGCCCTCGGACGAGGTGCTGTGCCGCGCCTTCCTGGACGGTGACGAGGCGGCCTTTGGCACGCTGGTGGAGCGCTACCGTGGCCTCGTCTTCTCCCTGGTGCGCCGCTTCGCCGCCCGCCCCGAGGACGCGGCCGACCTGGTGCAGCAGGCCTTCCTGCGCGCGCTGGAGGCCTCGGGCCGCGTCTTCTCCCGCTGGAAGCTGACGAGCCCCACGCCCTTCAAAGCCTGGCTGATCCGGATCGCCCTCAACCTGGCGAAGAACCATGCGCGCCAGGGCCAGCGCTGGCGCCCGGCCCTGCTCACCGAGGTGGAGGACTCGGCCACCGATCCGCGCGAGTCCCCCCAGGAGGCGCTGGAGCGCCAGGAGCGGGAGCGGCGTCTCCAGGCCGCGGTGCTCGCCCTGCCCCGCCGCCAGCGCGAGGTCCTCACCCTCCGGGTGGATGGGGATCTGCCCTTTCGAGACATCGCCGAGACGCTCGGCATCACCGAGAACAACGCCAAGGTGCAGTTCCACCACGCCGTGAAGCGCCTGAAGGCGGAGGTGGCCGGCGCGCCACAGGAGAAGCGCGAATGAAAGCGTGCCAGGAGCAGGAGGAGCTGTTGACGCTCCACGCCGCGGGGGCGCTGGAGCCGGACGAGGAGGCCCGGCTGCGCGCGCACCTGGCCACGTGTGAGGCCTGCCGGAGCGAGGCCGAGTCCACCGCCCGAGTCCTCTCCGAGGTGGCTCTGCCGCCGCCTTCGTCCGCCCTGCGCGAGCAGATGGAGGCCCTGCCCGAGCGGGCCCTGGGCGCGTGGCGGCGGGAGCAGGTGCGCAAGGCGTTCCGGGCTCGGACCGTGGGCGCGCTGCTGGCCGCGGCGGCCGCCGTGCTGGTGTTGGTGGCCCCGTCGCTGCCTCGGCCGGGGACGCCGAGCCCCGTGGCACGCCCTGCTGCTCCCGCGAGCGTCTCCGAGACGCAGGCCGACTTCGAGCAGTGGGCCTCCGCGGATCCGCTCAGCGAGGCGATCGAGCCCGCCAGCGCCGAAGAGGACGCGGACGGGGACGCTGCGGACGAGGCGGTGACGCCGACGAGTGAGCTGTTGCTGAACCTGAACCCAGGAGACTCGCTGTGATGAAGCCCATTCGAGTGGCCGTATTGACGCTGGCCCTGCTGCCCCTTGCCGCGCTCGCGGCGCCCCCGGATGCCAAGGCGGAGGCGGAGCAGGACGCGGAGCGCCAGATGCGCATGGCGCGCGTGCTGGGGCTCGCGGAGGAGCTGGAGCTGGACTCCACGCAGGCGCTGAAGCTGGACGAGACCTTGCGCAAGTTCGACGAGCGCCGCCGCCCGCTGCGAGAGCAAGTCCGCGAGTCGGCCGACGTGCTCGAGCGCGCGGCCAATGGCGACAACACCGCGCTGTCCCAGGTGGATCAGGCCGCGCAGCGCGCCTTTGACGCCCGGGCCCAGCTCGCGGCGCTGGACCGCGAGATGTTCCAGGCGATCTCCAAGGATCTGCCGCCCCAGAAGCGCGCGAAGCTGGCGCTCTTCATGGCCCGCTTCGAGAACCGGTTCTCGAACTTCAAGCATCAGATCCGTGACCAGGTCCGCGAGAGGATGCGCGAGAAGATGCGCAAGCTCCGGGACCTGGACGACCGCGACTGAGCGCTCCACGCCGCCCTGCCCCCGGCCCTCGAGGTGTGACACCCTGAGGGCATGGAGGCCAGGACTCGACAGGAGGCCATCGCGGGGGCCCTGCTCGGAACGCTCGTGGGAGACGCGCTCGGGCTGCCGCGAGAGGGACTGTCTCGCGGCCAGGCGGCGCTCCGCTTCGGGCATGGGCCGCTGCATCACCAGCTCTTCCTCGGGCGAGGGCTGGGCAGCGATGACACCGAGCACGCGTGCATGGTGGGCCAAGCGCTCCTGGCGCAGCCGGATGAGGCCTCCGCCTTCGCGCGCAACCTGGGCTGGCGGCTCCGGGCGTGGCTGCTGAGCCTGCCGGCGGGACTGGGCCGAGCCACCCTGCTGTCCACCCTGCGCCTGTGGTTGGGGTTCTCTCCCGAGCGCAGTGGCATCGCCTCCTCGGGCAATGGCGCCGCGATGCGCGCACCGCTGCTGGGGGTATGTCTGGCGTACCAGCCTGAGCGATTGGAGGCCTTCATCCGAGCCTCGAGCCGGATGACCCACCGGGATGTGCTCGCGGAGGAAGGCGCGCTCTTGGTGGCGCTGGCGGCGGCGTACGGGACCCGG
The DNA here is from genome assembly GCF_045802625.1 of Hyalangium sp. NCBI lineage: Bacteria > Pseudomonadati > Myxococcota > Myxococcia > Myxococcales > Archangiaceae > Hyalangium > Hyalangium sp. The sequence goes on from NZ_JBJMQP010000039.1 coordinate 67,599, forward strand.
CGAGGGGTTGAAGGCGTGGAGCCGGAGTCCTTCCTGAAGGAGCTGGAGACCCGCGTGTCGGCGCCCGAGCTCCAAGCCGCCGTGCGCACCGTGCGCGAGTACCTGGTGGGGGACGAGCCGGCCCGGAGGATGGCGGGGAAGTTCGGCCGCTCTCGGGGCGTGTCCGGCTTCGTGCTCCACACCGTGCCCGCGGCGCTCTACGTGTGGCTGCGCCACCCGGGAGACTTCCGGCGCGCGGTGGAAGAGATCATCCGGCTCGGCGGAGACACGGACACCACGGGCGCCATCGTCGGCGCGCTGGTGGGTGCCACCGTGGGGGTGAAGGGCATTCCTCCCGAGTGGCTCGCGGGGGTGGTGGAGTGGCCCCGCACCGTGGGGTGGATGGAGCGGCTGGCGGAGCGGCTTGCGCGGCAGTTCCCCTCGGCGGGAGCGCCTGAACGTTCAGGGCCGCTCCCACTCTTCTGGCCAGGGCTGCTGCCGCGCAACCTGGCCTTCCTGCTCATCGTGCTCGGGCACGGGTTCCGGCGGCTGCTTCCTCCTTGAGGGAGCCCTGGGCCTTGCGCTCCTCTCCCGAGGAGAACAGCGCCTTGAGCACGCGGCCCGTCGCCGTCTTCTGCTTGCACACCTCGCGAGGCGTGCCCTCGGCGACAATCCGGCCTCCCGCCTCGCCGCCCTCGGGTCCCAGCTCCACCACATGGTCCGCCGCGGCGATCACCGAGGGGTGGTGCTCGATGACGACGAGCGTGTCCCCGCGATCCACCAGCCGTCCCAGGAACGTGATCAACCGCTCCACGTCGCCCAGGTGCAGGCCCGTGGTGGGCTCGTCCAGCACGTAGAGCGTGGGCTCGTGGCGAGTGCTGGCCGTCAGCTCCGCCGCCAGCTTCAGCCGCTGCGCCTCGCCTCCCGACAGCGTGTTGGAGCCCTGGCCGAGCTGCAGATAGCCCACGCCGAGATCCGAGAGGCACTCCAGCGGAGCCGACACCTTGGGGAGCGCGCGGAACACCTCCTTCGCCTCATCGGCGGACAGCCGCAGCACCTCGCCGATGGTGAGCCCGTGGTAGCGCACCTCCAACGTGGACACGTCGAAGCGCGCCCCGCCGCAGGCCTCGCACGGCGTCACCACGTCCGGGAGGAAGGCCATCTCGTGGGAGATGGCGCCCTGTCCCTCGCAGGCCGTGCAGCGGCCTCCGGCGGCGGTGTTGAAGGAGAACCGCGCCGGGCCGAACCCTCGGATCTTCGCCTCCGGGGTGGCGGCGAACGCGCGGCGCAGCTCGTCCCAGATGCCGAGGAATGTCGCCGGCACCGAGCGCGGCGTGCGGCCAATGGGCGACTGATCCACGGCGAGCACGCGGGACACAGAGTCCGCCCCGTGGAGCGAGTCGAACGGACCCGGCCTCGGCGCCACGAGCCCCAGTTCCTCTCGCAGAGCCGGGTACAGCACCTGGCGGATGAGCGTGCTCTTGCCCGAACCCGATACTCCCGAGACGACCGTGAGCCGGCCCACCGGCAGCCGCAGATCCACTCGCTGGAGGTTGTTGGCCCGAGCGCCCTTCAGCTCGATCCACTGCTCGGGCTTCCCACGCGTAGAGGGAGGCCGAACCTGAGAGGTCCGCAGCGCCCGAGCGGTCGGCGAGTCCTCCCGCTGGAGCACCTCCTCCGGCGCGCCCTCGGCGATGATGCGGCCACCGCCGCGCCCGCCCGTGGGCCCCAGATCGATCAGATGGTCCGCCGCCCGGATGGTGTCCGTGTCGTGCTCCACCACGAGCACGGAAGAGCCCGTGTCCACGAGCGCCCGCAGGTTGGAGAGCAGCCGGTGGGTGTCTCGCGGGTGCAGGCCGATGGTGGGCTCGTCCAGCACATACAGCGCCCCCGTCAGCCCCGCGCCGAGCTGCGCGGACAGGCGCAGCCGCTGCATCTCTCCTCCCGAGAGCGTGGCGGCGGCGCGATCCAGCGAGAGGTAGCCCAGGCCCACGCGCTCCAGGAACTCCAAACGGCGGACGAGCTCCTGTCGCGAGGGCTCGCCAATGAGCGCCCGGTCCCCTCGGAACTTCCAGCCCTGCACGCGCGCGAGCATGGCCGTGACGGAGCTCTGCACCACCTCGTGGTAGCGCGCGCCCTCCAGCCGTACCCCACGCGGCACCGGCGCCAGCCGTGAGCCCTGACACGTGCCGCACGGCTCGGTGTGGCCCTCGGCGATGGCCTCGGCGCCACCTTCCACGCCGGTGCCCTCACACGCCTCGCAGCGGCCCTGCTTCGTGTTGAAGGAGAACCAGCGCGGATCCAGCTCCGGCACGGCTGTCCCGCAGCGAGGGCAGGTCCGCTCGGTGGACATCAGCGTCTCGCCCTTGCCGCCGCGCACCTTCAGCGCGCCCTGGCCCCAGCCGAGCGCCCGGTCGAAGACCGCCCGTGGCAGCGCCGACAGCTTCCCCTCGTGCATCACGAGATCGATGTCGTGCTCGCGAGTCTTCGTCAGTCGCGGCGGGTTGTCCGTGTTGGCCATCTGCCCGTCCACGATCGCGGCGGGGATGCCCGCGCGGGCCGCGGCGGCGAAGAGATCCAGGTAGGTGCCCTTGCGAGCGCGCACCGCGGGAGCCAGCACCGTGCCCTCCCCCTTCATCCCCGAGAGCTGCGCGTACAGCGCGTCCGCCGTGGTGGAGGCGATGGGCGAGTCATCGTTCGGGCAGTGCGGCTGGCCCAGCTTGGCGAAGAGCAGGCGCAGGTAGTGGGCCACCTCGGTGACGGTGGCCACGGTGCTCGTGGCTCCCGCACGCGAGGTCCGCTGTTCCAGCGCCACGGTGGGCGGGATGCTGCTGATACGCTCCACGTCCGGCCGGGGCATGGTGGGCAGGAACTGCCGCGCGTATGGCGTGAGCGTCTCCAGGAAGCGGCGCTGCCCCTCGGCGAAGACGACATCGAACGCCAGCGAGCTCTTGCCCGAGCCGCTCGGCCCCGTCACCACCGTCATCTTTCCCAGGGGGATCTTGCAGGAGATCTCCTGCAGGTTGTGCTCACGCGCGTGCTCCACCTCGATGGCCGGAGCCCCCGCGCCCGCCCCGCGCGACTTCGCCGGACGCCGGACCGCGGTGCCCTCTCCGCGCAGCGCCGCCGCGGTGAGCCCCGGGCCTTTTGCCAGCGCTTCGGGAGTGCCCTCGGCCACCAGGCGCCCACCGTGACGGCCCCCGCCCGGGCCGAGATCGATGATCCAGTCCGAGCCGCGCATCACCGACAGATCGTGGTCCACGACAAGGACGCTGGCGCCCCGCTCCACCAGCGCGTGCAGCGCGGAGAGCACGTGGCGCACATCGGTCTCGTGGAGACCGGCGCTCGGCTCGTCGATCAGGAAGAGCGTGCCCTGTGTTTCGCCCGCCAGGGCCCGCGCCAGCTTCAACCGCTGTGCCTCGCCACCGGACAGCGTGGACAGGGGCTGGCCTAGCGACAGGTAGCCCAGGCCCAGCTGCGCCACAGGCCCCAGGGTGCGCCGGAGCACGGCATCGTCCCCGAAGTGCTTGAGCACCTCGTCCACGGTGAGCTCCAGCACATGCGCCACGCTGAAGCCCGAGTGCTGGATGGCGAGCACCTCCTCCTTGAAGCGCCGGCCCCGGCACGTGGCGCAGCGCAGGGCCACGTCCGCCAGGAATTGCATCTCCACCGTCTCGTAGCCTTCGCCCGCGCAGGCCTCGCAGCGGCCCTTGTCCACGTTGAAGGAGAAGTGCGCGGCCGTGAGCCCCCGCACCTCCGCCTCCGGCTCGGAGGCGAAGCGCTCGCGCATCCGGTCCCACGCCTTGGTGTACGTGGCGGCGTTGCCTCGCGAGGTGCGCCCCAGCGGCGATTGATCCACGAAGGTGATGGACTTCACCGCCTCCGCGCCCTCCAGAGACTCCACCTCGCCGGGCGCCTCCACATCCTTCTCGCCCAACCCACGCGCCAGGTGCCGGTACAGCACCTCGTCCATCAGCGTGCTCTTGCCGGAGCCACTAGGCCCCGTGATCGCGCACAGCACCCCGAGCGGCACACGCACGGTGAGCTCCTGCAGATTGTTGGTTCGAGCGCTGCGCACCACCAGCTCGCCCGTGCGCTTGCGAGGCGTGTGCGGCGTCTCCTGAGTGCCAGCCAGGAGCTGGCCCGTGGGCAGATCCGTCCGCTTCGCCAGCGCCTCGGGCGAGCCGTCGAAGCACAGCTTCCCGCCGTGCTTGCCCGCCCCCGGCCCCAGCTCCAGCACGCGGTGCGCGGCGCGGATGACGTGCTCGTCCTGCTCGATGACGAGCGCGATGTTGCCGCGATCGGCCAGCTCCGCCATGGCCTCGGTGAGCGGGCGCACGTCGCTCGGGTGCAGGCCCACCGTCGGCTCGTCCAGCACGAACAGAGAGCCCGTCAGCGAAGTGCCGAGCGCCGCGGTGAGTGACACGCGCTGCGCCTCGCCTCCCGAGAGCGTCCGCGCGGGCCGATCGAGCGTGAGATAGCCGAGCCCCACCCGCACCAGGTAGCGCAGCCGGTTGGCCAGCTCCTTGCGCGCCAGCTCTCCTTGGCCCGTGGTGGTGCGCAGGGACTCCAGGCGCTCGCACGCGTCGGACAGCTCCAGCCGGTGCCACGCCGCCAGATCCAACCCACCCACGCGGTACGCCAGGGCCTGCTCGTTCAGCCTCGCGCCCTTGCAGCTCTCGCAGAGCGTATAGGCCCGGTAGCGCGAGAGCAGCACGCGCACGTGCATCTTGTACGTGCGGCTCTCCATCCACCGGAACCACGCGCGCACGCCCGGGTACGACCGCCCGCCGTGGTAGTCACCCTCTCCCTCCAGCACCATCTCCCGCTGCGCCGGAGTGAGCGAGCTCCACGGCTTGTCCAGCGGGATGCCCATGGCCTTGGCGTACCGGTGGAGCATGTTCCGCTCCCAGTCCGAGGTCTTCCCCGACCACGGCCGGATCGCTCCCTGCGCGAGACTCAACGAGGGATTGGGGATGACCTTCTCCCAGTCGATCCCGATGGTGCGCCCGAAGCCGCGGCACGTGGCGCACGCGCCCGTGGGCGACTGGTAACTGAACAGGCCCGGCCGAGCGGGCTCGAACTCCCGAGCGCACTTCGGGCACACGAGGCCCCGGCGGATGCGCCGGGTGACTCCACCGGGGAGGAACGCCATGGCCTCGCCCTCGCTGCGCGCCCACGCGTCCTCCATGGCCTGGGTGACGCGCGAGAGCTGCGACTCCGCCAGCTTCACTCGATCCACCACCACCTGGGCGATGCCCACCGAGTCCGTGGCCTCGCTCGGACGCAGGGACTCCAGCTCCCGCACCTCGCCCTGCACCACGAGCCGATGGTAGCCGTCCTTGAGCAGCCGGGTCCGCACATCGAGGAACTCGGCCGTGCCGGCGATCCGCACCGGGAAGGTGAAGACGGCCTGCGCGTCCGGGTGCGCGGCGATGGTGGCCGCGGCGGCCACGCGCGCATCGGTGCGCACCGCCTCCACACCACACGCGGGGCACACGGGCATGGCCTCGCGGGTGAAGAGCGCCGAGAGGTAGGCCTCCACATCCGCCAGCGTCGCCACGGTGGAGCGAGAGCTCTTCACAGGAGCGCGGCGATCCACCGCCACACCAGCCGCTACCGGCTCGAGCATATCCATGGGCGGCCGCTCCAGCCGCTCGAGGAACTGGCGAGCGTACGGGCTGAAGCTCTCGACGAAGCGGCGCTGGCCCTCGGCATACAGGGTGTCGAGCGCCAGGCTCGACTTGCCTGCACCTGATACACCCGTGATGCAGACGAACTCGCCCTCCGTGAGATCCACGGAGAGGGATTGGAGGTTATGGGTCCGGGCTCCGACGAGGTGCGTCTTATGCATGGAAGCCGCGATCTAACGGCCAGATTGGCACTCGCCAAGCTTATCTATCAGGTTGGATCCTCAGGGAGACGGGGGCTCGCCCGGACCCTCGTACCAGGTGGCCTCGGGCTGCTGCACGTGAAGCTCCAGATCCCGCTGGAGCCGGCGCGAGGCCGCCTCCTTCACCTCCGAGTAGCGAACAGAGACCCGATCCGGGCGCCAGTCGAAGTCCACGCTTCCCTGGCGCACGAACTCCGCGAAGGCGTCCAGCAGCGGCAGCTCCGCCTCGTTCTCCACGAAGAGGAACTGGCCCGCCTGGTTGACCTCCAGGAAGACGTAACGGCCATCCGGCCGGACAATGAAGTCGAAGCAGCCGAAGACGATGTCCAGCCTGCGCATCAGCGCGTAGCACTGCTCGGCCACTTCCACCGGGAGCTCGAACGGCTCCATGCGCAGCTCATCCTGGGCTCTGCGCCAGTCGAGCCGCCCGCCCTCGGTCTGCTGCGAGAGCAGCTTCGCCGCGAACGCCCGCCGCCCCATCATCGTGACGCGCAGCTCGTAGGCCTTGGGCACCAGCGCCTGGTAGATGCCGGGCACCATGGAGAGCAGCTCATCCTCGATGAGCTGAGCCTCGGTCAGCTGGCTCGTATAGGTCATGTAGTACTTCGCGTCGTCCCTCCACGCCGTCATCTTGAAGGGCTTGAAGGCGATCTGCCCTCCGTGCTCCCGAATGAAGGCGCGGATCTCTCCCGGATCATTCGTGTAGACGGTGTCCGGGACCTCCAACCCCACCTCCAGCGCGAACTGATGCTGCCGCAGCTTGCTGGTCCGCTCGACAGCGTGGTGCGGGTTCACCCAGAAGGCCTCGGGAGCGAGCGTGTCGAGCAGCGAGCGCCGGAACGTCCTGCACCCCAGGTCCACGCAGTCGTAGTCCGCGGGGTGGACGCGCTGCGGATCGATGACGACCGCGGGCCTCCGGTTCCAGATGGTGCCAAGGGTGTGCTCGGCGAGATGCTCGGAGAGTTTCAGCTCTGGGCCGCGAAGCCGCACCGAGCGGCGGCCTGCCTCGAAGCGCACCGTCTCGGTGGCGCGCGTGGGGAAGTCGGAGGTGTGCCAGAGCAGCGCCGACGCACCCTTGCGCGCGAGGGCCTCGGCGACGGCGGCGGCGTGGATATCGGTGGGTTGGGAGAGGATCAAGACGGTCTTCATGGCGACGCTCGTGCGGAGGGTTCGGGGCGCAGGGCCGGAGAGAGGGCGCCCTCTCCAGCCCCGTGTCTGCAAGGAGTGACAGGGGCTCTCGGCCTCTCAGTCGCCGTCAGACTGGTCCGCGCTCCCCCCCGTGAGATCCGGGTGACCGTGCGGATCCCGGGTCCGCCCGGCGGTCGCATCCGGCAAGACCAGCGCCGGGTAGCCTCCTCGGACCTGCTCCAGCTCCTCGGCCAGCACGCGCCCCAGCACTCGGCCCGGTTGGTTGCTTTGCTGCTTCATCTCGATCTTCTTCATGTGATGCCTCCGTGCGAGTGGCTCCCGAATGGAGCCATGAAGGACTACGGAGGCCCCCACGAAGGTGGATGGCTTGGGGGAAAAACCACGCCGGGCCTGCTCTCCCGTCGAGACGAGAGCGCAAGGCTCGCCCGCGCGCTTACCGCCAGGGGAGCCCTGCACGGCGAGAGGATCTTCACCTCCAACTCCACTCTTATGCTGGCGCACCTCGGGAAGAGCTATGAGGCAGCGCTCCCCATAAGGATGTCTCGATGACGTCTATCAAGTCACCTGCTGGGTCTCGATACCCACCATGTCGATGACCCGCTGACAGATCCTGGCAGCCTCTTTGGCGGTGGGGGCGGTCGCGATCACATACCCCGACCGATCCAAGGATTTCCGAACCGGCCGGACCACCGAGCCTGGACGCAATGGTAGATGCAGTGCAACGACTCCTGGCTCGATCCGGGCGTACTCGACTCCGGACACCTTGCTGACAACCCCTGGCTGCGGTGTGAAATACCGGATGGCCGCACCACCGAATGGCGCGGCAGCCTGGATGGGCGGCTCAATGAGGCCGCAAGGCCAGCCAACGGCGAGCTCGTAGAGGTCGACCCCAGACGACAGCCTCACCAAGACCGGAAGCCAATCTCCGGCCAGCCGGTTGTGTGTCTCGATTATCCGTGGTCCCTGGGGCGTCAACTTGAGCTCTGTGTGCGCTGGACCGTCGGAGATACCGATACAATCCAGAAACTCTCCGGCAAACTTCACAACCCCAGCCCTCTCCGACTCCGACAGGAGGGCGGGCATTTCATGCGCAATCTCGACGTAGGGATTTGCACTGCTCTCGAAGTACTTTGTCTCTTCGTTGATACCAAACACGAAGTGCTTTCCGTTGAACGAAAAACTCTCAACCGAAAGCTCCCGGCCCTCCAGGTATTCCTCCATGAGGAAGTCACCAGCGAACATGGCCACTGTATCGGCCAGGTTCGTCTTCTCCTCGACACAGGCGACCTGCTGACTCCCCACTCCATCACGAGGCTTGATGATGAATTTGGAGCCCACCTTTTCCCGGAATCGTACCAGATCCTCGACGCTTCGTCCGAGAGCCGCCTTCACTACATCAAATCCAGCCGCGGAAAGGGCTTGCCGCATGGCATGCTTGTCGCGCGTTCTCTCAACGACCTCAGGGGACAAAGCTGGGAGCCCCAGCGCACGGCTCAGCCGCGCCGCGGGCATCAGCCCATACTCCGTCAACGAGATGACGCGGTCCAGAGGCTGCGTACGGTGGATGGCCTGCGCGATGGGCTCCAGCAGAGGGTCCTTCTCGTAGTCCATGACGAGCACGTGCCCAGCCATCTGGAAGAGTTCGTCTTTGACGAGCTCCCGCTTCTGGACGACCACCGTAGCGACTCCCAGGCGGTTCGCACGATCCAAGAGGTGAAACAATGCATCTCCGCCACCAACGATCAATACCCGCTTCTCTTTCATTTCCACTCTCCATGGGACTGCCTTCCTCAAGCCGCTACCCACCCTGTGGCATCAGCTTGAAGAGAGTTCGGTTTGGAAGAATCGAACCATCACCTCTGGGCAGGTCAGCCGGATGAGCTGGATAAATCCCTCGCAAATCTCCTGATTGAAATCGTGCCTGGTTTGAGCGTTGCCCAGCACGACGCAGAGAAGCGAGCGGGTCCCGTTCACGATCCGGAAGTCGTGGGCATCTACGTCGCGCCGCCCCAGCCACGCCAACAAGCGACCGCCACTGGAATAGATGAGATCCCCGCATTGCACCCGCTGGGGCTTGTTCTTGAACAAGGGGATGATTTCTTCCTCGCCCTTACCGCGGCTTACCACCATGTCATCACGAAGTCCGGACGCATCATGGAGGCCAAGCCCTGAGCAATACATGGCACTCATCACGTTGCCCGCATCGATGATGTTGTTATATCGCGGGAACCCCTTCCTCGTGATGCTCTCGATCAACCGGTGTCCAGCGGGGAGTTGCTGAGGATATCCCAGCGCCTCGAATAAAGTGAAAAAGCCAGCCGCTTCAGGGCGCAGCAAGGGAACGCCAGCCTGGACCATCGCGACGGCTTGTGCCACCAGCGGATCAAGGGGCTCCAATCTTCCTTCCCGCACGGATATGCCATCAATGATACACGCTACAGGGTTCCTGATCCCGAGTTCGTAGGCATCCCTGTGCAAGATGAGTTTCTGCATTCGTCCATTCTCGCAATTGCAATCATATCCACTGGATTAGAGATCGAAGCGGTAACGTACCTTCATCATGAACAGGCTGATTGTGGAGTACCTGAAGGAGTCGCGCGCAAGGAAGCCATATGGTCCGTCCGCAGTGGCATCGCCGCCACGGGAATACACCAGGAATAGATCGGAGAGAGGGGCGAACTCGTAGCGATAGCGAATCTGGAGGGCAAGAGTTCCCTTGAAGATCTCCGGGGCTGGAGGGCTATCCAGCGCCTGAAAAAGACGTCCATCGCCGCCGATCTCCCAGTTCGAGCGGGGCTCCGCGCGCAGGCCGAGCCACTGCACGCTCAACTTGAGTTGTTGACGCGGCGAGAACAGGGCACTCACGTCAAGGCGCGGCGTTATCTGGAAGCCGTTGTATGTCGCGAACGTTTGCTCCCTCTGCCAGACCAGCCAACCATCGAGCCTATCAAGCGCCACCTGGGTCTCCATGCTGAAGTGCCCTGAGGGGTTTAGCTTGAGCACAAGGTTCACCGACTCTGAGAACCCGCCCAGATCTTCGCCGTGTCCTTCCGCGACAACTCCCAGAATCCATTGCTTACTCTTGTCGGACCAGGCCTCGATCCTGGCGTCCGGCCGAGCCGCGACCCGGAAGGCCCCATTGCCTCGGCTGTTGCGATCATCCCAGTGCCGCGGCAGGTAACCGACCTGGACATCAATGACAGTATTTCCGCGAAACGTCAGCTCTTGCAACCCTTGAAACAGGGTGTCCACAAGCTGCTGGTGAGTGTTCCATCCGTGCTGCGTCAGGAACTCGGTTCGGATCTCCTTGAGCAGTCCATCCAATGCGCGCGTCCGCGTGTAATGATACTCGAACTGCGAGAGAGCATTCCGCCGGAGAAATCCGAAGTCGTTCAACTGCAGGTTGGCGCCGTAGTGCTCGATCGCGAGCGCATGGACATCCCCCGCCGTGGGCGTCAGCGTGGTTTCCAGCCACGCGCCGTAGTCCCTCTGACCCGCGCGCCAGCCGAAGATTCCCTGCCCATCGGTCTGCCACCTGCCATCCTCCGTGTGGAAGTGGCCATCCACCGCGCTCACCACCGCGGCCGCCAGTGGTGTTTGGACTATCGTGCCGAGCAGACCGATGGCTCGATATCCGCCACCCTGGCTCTCGAAGAGCAGGCGCCCTGCGCCGAACTTCCGCCCCTTGATCCTGGCATTCGTTATCTCGTCACCGAGCCGGACCGTGTAATCCGCACCGGAATCAGCCGCCCCCATCAACCCGTACTGCACATTCCCAGCCTGGCCAGCGATCTTCGCGGCCCCCAGAATCTCTGACGCGCCGGGCAGCCCTTCGGCTTGTGCGCCGTCCGGCAGCGTGGGCGCGTCGGGTGCAGCTCCAATGCGGCGCGTGTACACCGCGTTGACGCGTCCGGTCTGGAAGATGTCTTGCCCTTCGGTGAAGAATGGCCTCTTTTCCGGGAAGAAGGTTTCAAATGCCGACAGGTTCACCACCAGCTCATCCGTATCCACCTGCCCGAAGTCAGGAAGAATAGTCGCTGCAAAGCGTGTCTGGGCTGTCGGGTTCCAGAAGGCATCAATGCCAGCCCGAAACCCTGGCTTCATCCCAACCTGGTCGTAACGGGGGGCGGTATACGGGTATAAAGCGATGTTGGGGCGAGGCTCGACATCCTCGACCACCATGGGCTGGAATGCTGACAGAAACCGGGGGCGCGTCAGCGGGAGGGCGGGCCAGGACCAGCGCTCGTTCAAGGCCGAGACCCAGCGGGCGAGATAGAGCCCGATGAGCCGGCTCTTGCCCTCGCTGCGAGGCATGGCAAACATTGACCACGGAAGAAAGGCCTCCGCGCTCCACCCATCCGGTAGCGACTTCGTCGCCCGCCGCCATGGCCCATCCCAGTTCCAGTTGTAGCGCCGCTCCGGCAACAGCGTGCTGTCCGCCGCCGATCCGCCCAGGAAGATACCGAACATATAGCCATACCGCCCGGTACCGGTCGGATCAATCCCTATCTGAATGAAATCTCCTTCCAGCCAGACATCATGGGGACTCAGGCGCAAGACCTGTTGGTCGAACGGTTGTTCCGACCAGACGCCAACGTAGATGCCCTTCTCGGTGTAGAAGATCTTCGCGTGCGTCTGGTAGAGGGGCTTGCTCCCTGAATCGGGAACCACGACGGCGAACTCGGACACGTCAGCCGCGCTGGCCCAGGCGGGTTCATCCAACCCACCATCGATTTGAATCTGGGCTGTGTCCTCAGCGATGCGCGGAGGCTGTAACGTCCCCGCCGCGTTGATGAAGCTCGCAATGAGAAGAGTTGGCAAGATCATTATAGGCCCCCAGAGCAGATCTCGAACTTGAGCGGGCCTTCGGATGCGCTATGGCTCATGGTGCCATCTCGGAATGTGCTCCTCTATTTGGTGGTCGCGGCAAGCGTGACGAGCCGCACCTGGCGCGTCATGAGCAACAATAGGCTTGCGGCGATACCTATCCCAGTCAACACAAACATGGGCCCCGCCTGTTCAGTTCCCATCCGGTCGAGAGCTAGCGCCAGGGCCAGGGGGACCGCGGCCTTCAGCAGTTGGAAGACAATGGTTGTCCGTCCAGCCCACTCGACACCTTCCTGATCGCTGGTAACATTCTCGAAGATGAGTTTCCGCTGCCAGATGCGCAGGGTGTTGAACGAATAGCCGATCATGAACGCCAACCCCGCGGCGAAGACGACACTGCCCGTGGCGCAGAGGCCGTAATCCGCAATAGCAATGGCGAACACGGACAGGGTGACATTCCAGCGCTCACCTCGCCGCTCGGCCACGACCATCGTGGCGAGTAGCGCCCCAAAACCTGCCGCTGCGCTGACCAACCCGTAGTCGCTCACCGCCCACTGCTTCTCTTTCTGCAGAATGATGGGAATGAGGTAGTTGTACGCCCCGAGGTGCACGGTGAGTACTGCAATTCCGATGAGGGCGAGCCAGAGGATAATGGACCGGGACGTGTCCGCCCGCTGCGCAGCGGTTGTCTGGTGCGACGCCCCGCCAGCACCCTGCCCGGCGTGGGTGCTCTCGAGTTGTTCTGCGCTCCCACGGAGTAGAGCCGGAATCAGCGCTCCTACGGCCAAGGTGCCAATGAGGACCGCGAAGGTCCACTTGATACCCGCTCGCTCGTGGAGCAATCCTCCGAGAGCCCCACCCACGAAAGCACCGAGTTGGATGCCCGCCTGCGAGATCCGGGAGGCCTCCTTCGCCGACAGCACCTTGCGCAAAGCCAGTCCCGCCATCGTGCTCTCAAGCGACTGCTGCGCGATGAAGGCGGTAACCGTGAAGGCCCCCGCGATGCCGTAGAGCCCCCATATGGACAGGGGCGAGGGGAGTAGCAAGCCTGTCAGGGCAACCAGGAGACCCGCGAACCGGGCTGCGGCGAACGCACGCAAATTCTCGTGGGCAATCCAGTTCCTCATCCGCGGCAACAATAACTGGATTGTATAAGGCACCGCGCTCATCAATGCCAGGGTCAGCCCCAGCGGGAGGAAAGACTGGCTGCTCGACAGGGCTGTCCAGATCAGCGCGACGGTCAGCATGGTATCGCCGGACAGCGTGATCGCCAGCAGCAGGATGAGCCATGTCTTTCCCAGCGTCACGCTGACTCACCTGCGAGGACGAGCCCAAGTTCCTGCTCAAGCTCAACCGCCCGCCGCTCGGCAAGCGCGATATCGCCTGGCTCCCTGTATTTTCCCTTCACCGAGAGCAGGCCGGCGATGTCGAAGCCCTTCGGAGCCGAGTGAATGACCGAGCCTACGGCGGCGGCCGGGTAGTAGGCCGTGAACGCGTCCGCTCCCCCTGCCTTGCCGGCGTGGTTCTCCACCACGCGCCCGTTCCGATAGACGAACTTGACACAGGTGGCCATCCGCGGTGCCGAGCGGCGTAGCGCATATTCCCGCAGTGGCGCCAACTCCGGGATGCATGACACAATGTGGGCTGCGACGAGATCAATCAGGTACACGTCCCGGATGTTGCGGTAGACATGCCCGCCACTGATTCGCGGACTGAACTCCACGACGCGATACTCGCCACGCACATCTTGCCGAAGCTCGACATTGAACAAGGCGTTCTCCAGGCCGAGCGCCTCACAGATCCGTGCCGCGAGGCTGGCCAGCGCCGGCTCCGCGTCTGGATGTTTGAATGGGAGCGAATAGAGATCCTCCTCGAAGAAGGGGCCGGGCATTCGCATTTTGTTGTGAATCCCCCCGAGGTAAAACCGGCCATCAACCACGACCCCGTCCAGGGTGACCTCGTTCCCAGGCAGGAACTCCTCGACGAGAGCGAATGCACCAGCGCTCCCCTGGTAGTAGTTCCCAGCCCCACTCCGGGCGAGCTCCTGTATGGACTCAAGGCGCGCGCTCAGCGCCTCCTCATCGGAGACCAGGGCCACCTGGATGCTCGACGCGGCCCGGGTCGGTTTTACGACCACGGGATACCCCATGCGCCGAGCCGCGGCGCAGGCGTCAGCAATTCCGCTGACCTCGATGGACGCCGGGCTCGGCAATTTGTGCTGTGCCAGAAACCGGCGCTGCTGCGACTTGTCTCGCGCGGTCATCGCGGAGGAGAGAGGCGTGGTCCGGGCCCCCAGCTTCGCATTGATGGCGGCGCAGACCTCGATGTCGGTCTCCTGGAATGTCACCGCGAACCGGATGCCGTGGGCTTGGCAATGCTCAAGCCCGAGTTCCACCGCGCGCGCCTTCGCCTCCCCGGATATGACAACCGCAGTGGCGAACCGGGCGTCCTCGGCCGCTTGTGGGACTTCGGTGAGGAGGTGGATGCTCAAGCCGAAACGCCGCATCGTCTCGATGTGGTCACCATGAATCCGGTAGCCTTTCCGCATCACCAGAAGTATGCTTGTCATTCAGGAACTCGCGTGAAAAGGAAGGAAATGGAATTACCAACCCGGACTGCTGGCAATGCCTTCTCCAGCAAGGTCTTGACCCGGCTGTGATGACCGTGCCATGGACACACGATCGTGCCCTGCTCGTTGTTGCACGTCCCGAGACTCAGCGGTCCTCCGCGATGAGCGCAATAGTCTGGAACGACGAAGAGATTGTCGCGCCAATTGAGAATGAATAGACGCTGGCCGCTGACATGGAAGGGCCCCCTCTGGTTGCTGGGGAGCGTGTAGATCTCGCTCGATCCGTCCCTGATCATTTCCGCCGCCGTATCTTCTGGACGCGGTAGGTGCAGGTATCACCGAGGACGCGGGTCCCGTGCAACCTTCCCGCAGGAATCACGATGCTGCTGCCGGCCTCGAGCACGATGGGATCAAGGCCAGCGAAGAACTCAAGTGCCCCCTTCTCCACCGAGAACAGCTCGTCGTCATCATGAATGTGAGCAAAAGAAAGCTCACCTGCTGGCTCAGTGTGCGTGAGGGGCGCGTCTCCGGCCGACTCGTAAGAGGCCGCATCGGCATGGAGTCCTTGGCCGCGCTGCTGCTCCAAGCTCTCGATGAACGAGACCTGCTCTAGGTAATCTTGATCCGCGCGCCCTTGAAGGAGGCGGAACGATTCGAAGCCAATCAGGATCTCGGGAATCACCTGAGGGCCATGCATTTCGATGGTCGGCTTGATGATTGTGTCAAGCACCATACGGCGATGGTGCTTGTCGATATGCACGTGCTCATCGAAGTAGGCCGTGTCCACCTTGCGTCCAAAGGCCCCCTTAAGCGATTTGCTCATCGCCTGGTTGAAGTGGGGGATTGATGCCTCGGTGTAGTAGAGGGCACCGATGTAGCGGAACCAGAGATTCTTGTTGGAACAGATGTAGTGGAAATAGTTCGTCAGAGCCAACGAGCTTGGCAGATAGTGGAAGTAGTAGGTATGTGCCTCGGGGCTGAGCCCAACCGACGTGCAGCAACTCTCGAATAGGGTCGAGTGCTTCTTGCTGTGAACACCGTATCCATACTCGTCGATGAAGACCTTCATCAACTCCGACTGGACCGGGCCATAATTCCCGAGCATGGCTCGCGCCATCGCTGAAGCCTCACTCAGGAAGTCTGAGGCCTGTTGGATCAAGAGGTACTTCAATGCTCTTGGAGGATCGTTCTGCGCTTCAATACGCGCCGTCAGGCCACAGGGCTCGCTCTCGTAGCGCTTGATGACCCCGACAAGATAGTCCTCGAGCCGCTCCCAATCCCATTGGCCCGTGACCTTCACTTCTTCGTCCAGGCAGGAGAACGCGGCCCTCTCGATATTGGCGCGCAAGGTCTGGCCCAGAGAGACTGACTGGGTGTCATAGAACGTGCGGAAGGCCGCCATGTCTTCTTCCCCAAGCCGCCGCCGAGGAAGGAAGAGCATCGACTGCTCATAGATATTCAGGAGGATCCGATGGAGCATCAGCGAGCGGTTCGACGTCAACTCGTCCGCACGCAAGGGTTTCGTGATGTCCAGGGCGGGGAGATCCTGGGCACGGAAGGGCCGATGCCACGGCGTGGGTGGAAGCATCGCCGCTGAGAGGCGAAATGCCGGAGAGGAAACGTATTCTTGAATCGCGAGCATGGGCCTATGCCTGTATTTCGTACCCTTGGAATTGTGTGTATTCCCACCTCATTCAGATGGTCACCGTACAACGAGCCCAGCGACGGCCATGTGATGCGCATGTCAAGTCGGGAACAGCGCAAAATCCCGGAAGCCGTCCTCTGAACCCGTCTCATTCACGACCTGGTTCCGCCCACAGCAGCCGGAAGCCGCATTTTCGGCCTCGGCTGTGTTCTTGCACGGAAGTCACCATGCACCCGATGGGTAACGTGCATGATGGAGCCATGAAAGGAGAGAAGGTTTAAGGGCTGCTCCTTGACGGCCGTCAGCTCAAGGGTTCAGGCCATGGTTGAGCACGGAGATCAGGGGGAGGTCTCTTCTGCCCTCCTGTGAACCCTTTCTTCTCCCTGGACCACCCGGCATGAAAAATCATGCCCATCTTCATGGACGGGTAACATCTCCGCGGCGAGGAGACGTACAGCCTCGAACCGCTGCATGTATGGAATGGACAGGAACGAGTGTATGCGGCGAATCGCCCTGTAGTAACTCTTGGCCTTCTGGTCCCTCTCTAGACCGCGCATGGCGCGCCCCACGGCTGAGATCCAAAGACGGCGCTCGCAGGGGTTGCTCGCGGCCATGGCTTCATCGATCGCCGAGTCGAGGCCTTCCGTGGACGCCATGGCGTGTGTCGCGACGGTACGGGTCCGGGCCTCAAGGACTTCTTCCAGGACTTCCCGGGCGCGAGAATGCACGCTCCACAGTGCATCAGCGATATGCAGGCCCTCGTCGTGCTTCGCAATACTGCGAACAATGCCTATGAGGTAGGCTCCAGCTGCTTCGGCGGGCAAAGTGCCTGCGGTGAGCTTCCCCTCATAGGCCGCCATGCCGGCGAGCACCGCATCGAGTGGGTAGGCGCACAGGGCTGCGGCGATGCGGCCTCCCGCATCTGGAATTGCAAGCCGGGCCAGCCACGCCTCGACGACGGCGGAAATGCCCATCTGCCCGGAGAGCACCTGCCCGTGCTTCGGGCGGGAGACTCGTAACGCACGCTTGCGCAATGCGGCGCAGGCCACCTCGCGCAGTTCCGCGGACATGGCGCGCGTGTCCAGATAGAGCGCGACGCGAGCGCTTCCGCCCCGATCCCGCCGAGGGCGATGATTCAGGGTCCGCGCCCACCCTTGGACCAGGATGCCCAGGAATTGCCGCGCAAGGTCCCGCGTGTTGTCCGCGTGGAGGGTGAGCTCTGGCATGGCCTGGGAGAAAAGGCCAAAAGCGCCTTCCACATGGCCCTTGCTTTGGGGCCTGCCCCGTGCCGCGTAGGTCAGGAGGGTTGTGGCCCTCAGCCGCTCGACCGTGGACGAGTGGTTGCACGCTTTGTTGTCGAGTAGGAGCGCGAGCGGCGGCTGACCCGCCGTGGCCACTGCATCAGCGAATGCTTCGGTAACGGCACGGCCATCCTCGCAGTCACGAAGGGATGCACCCAGGATCGCGCCGCTGTGGGTGTCCACCACCAGTTGCAGGTTGAATGCGAATACCTGTCCATTGATGCGCAGGGACAAGCGCTTCCCGTCGGTCACCCACTGTGCTCCCGGGAAGAAGGTCTCGAATGAGCCGTGGGGTGCGCGCCCTCTGCGCGGACGGCTCGCTCTGCGTCGGGGAGACCGCAGCCCGTATTCCGCGAGCAACGCAGCAATGCGTGAGCGCTTCCAAGGCAGGGCCAGGGCCCGCTGCACGTAGTCGCAGAATCGGGTCAGCGAGCCGCGCCAGGACAGCCATGCCCGAGCGATGGGACCCAACTCGCGCGGCACGCTGACGCTATCAGGTTTGACCGGGGGCGGTCGGATGGGAGTCTGCGCGTGCAGCCACGCGCGCAGCGATGATACGGGCACCTGCACCGCCTCGGAGAAGGAGCCCAGCCCCAGGCTGGAGTGTTCCGCATGGAGCGCCAGTACATGCGAACGAAACGCCTCGTTGTATTGGCGCCGCTCGCCAGTGCTGCACACGGCGCCGGGGTTGTCCATGAGGAAGCGCAACACCCGCTGGGAGAGCGCGGCCGTGACAGTGTGCTTGGGCTCGGTTCGCGGCCGGCCGACTGGGCGGTCCAAGCGGCTCACGAGGCGCAGTATCTCGCTACGGCGTACATAGGCCTGAGCTGCCCCCGCCCCCGTGGAGTTCAGGATGGAGTCGACCGTGGAGTGCGGCAGCCCCATACGTGCTTGGATCTGCCGCGCCAACAACAGGATGCCCGCGAGCATCGAGCCCGACACATCGCTCGTTGCGTCCCTCATGCAAGCCCCGATCGGAACATCACGCTACACGCTCCCCCTCTTCTCGATAACGAGGATCCGTGCCTCTCCCAGAGGGTGGGCCACATGCTCATCCCCCGCCTGGGCATGGAACACGTCTCCAGCGAGCAGCGGGATGATGCGCACCACCCCGTCCTGCTTGACGTGCATGTCGACGGCGCCATCAAGGACGGCGAACACCTCCTCACCATCGTTGACGTGCCACATGTAGGGCTCGTTGGCCCAGTGCATGCGCACCGAGATACCATTCATCTCGGCGATGTCCTGAGCGTCCCAGGCCTGCTTGGCTCGAAAGTCCCGGCTCCGGAAGTGTCGCATCCGCCTCTCGCTCCCCTGGGCATGTCGGCCCGTTAGGCTCATAGCACTCCGTGGCCAGGCGCGTAGCCATTGCCCACCAGCATGGTGCAGCGCTCCTAACAAAAGCCCGGAATGGAGCGTCCTTCCAGGGGGGAGCTATCCCCTCTGAAGGGACTTTGGCCAGGAGCGCTCAGTGCTGTGTCACACAGGGCGATTCCCGACAGCGCAGCCAGCGCCTTCTAGTAGTAGGTGTAGGACAGGCGGACGTAGAAGTAGCGGCCCATATAGTCGTAGGTGGTCGCATCCGAGGACGCGAGGAACCCGTTGTACACGACGGCCGGACGGGCATTGAAGACGTTGTTCACGCCGACCTGCGTGCTGACGTTGCCCAGCTTCGTCGCGAGGTCGTACCCCACGTTGGCGTCAAACGTGTAGTAGTTGCTCACGTCGCGCAAGACGGGCGGCGGGGCATCCTCGTGGATCTGGCAGTCGTTGTTCTGGCACTCCTCGAAGCCTTGCACGAAGCGCATGCGAGTCGACGCGCTGAGCTCGTCCCGGGCCCAGCTGGCCCCCAGGATCGCCACCCACGGGGTGTGGACCTCCTGGAGATCATAGTTGCCCTTGGCATGCAGCACCGTGCCGCCCGCCAGCGTCCGGTCGAACTTCTGCAGCCACGTGGCGTCCCCGCTCAAGCCGAAGCGGCCATAGCGCGTCTGCGGCGAGTAGCGCAGGGCGATGTCCACACCGCCCGTCTTGTCACCGCCCACGTTGGTCAGCGGATCATTGACGGTGGTGATGAGGCCGTTCGAGCCGCGATGGATGAGATCGCAGTACTGCGGCGTCGTGCCGCCCGCGGTCGGGTAGCAGGCGTTCAGGATGACGTCCGTGCCCAGGTTGGTGATCGACTGGCCGACGGAGATGTTGAAGTAGTCCACCGTCGCCGAGACGTCCTTCAGGAAGCGCGGCTCGAGCACCACGCCCACGGTGACGATGTTGGCCGTCTCGGGCTTGAGCGCCGGGTTGCCGCCCAGCAGGGTGCGCTCCTGGGCGCGCGGATCCGACAGGCCGTCCGGGACGCCCTGTGCGTCACAGGCGGCGTCCACCGGCGAGCCCTGCTCGCGATCCGAGCACGGATCCTTCACCCCCACGAAGCTGTCCGTCTGCCCCAGGTAGAGCTCGTTCACCGACGGCGCACGGAACGCCGTGGAGTACGTGGCGCGCAGCGTGAAGTCCGGAATGGGGCTCACGCGGCCGCCGAACTTGTAGGTGAAGTCCGAGCCGAAGGTGTTGTAGTTGAACGCGCGCGCGGCACCCGTCACCTCGACCACGTCGCGCAGGTCGCCCGTGTCCGGGTTCGTCGCTCCGAGCACCGGCACCGAGAGCTCCAGGTAGCCCTCGTTCACGTAGTAGCGGCCCTCCGTGGCGGCCACCTTGTTGCCCGTGGTGTCACCCACGGCCGTGAGGGGATCCGGGATGAAGGCGCCACCCTCGCGGCGGTGCTCGTAGCCCACCGCGAGCCCCACGGCCCGAGCACTCGGGTTCACCTTGAACAGCTCGCCCGCGAAGTTCGCCGTGATGGCGGTCTGATCGGTGAAGCCGCGCGCCGTGCCGCGGAAGCCCAGGTAGTTCACCGCCTCCTGCGAGATGGAGCCGGGGCCACCGAACAGGTTCAGCGGAGAGCAGCCATCCTGGATGGGCGCCTCGGGGGTGCCGCACACGGCCTCGCCCGTCGACGGATCGACGAAGCTGGGGCCCAGCGCGTTCTGCAGCCGGCTGCGCCGCAGCGTGCCCTGCTTGGTCTCGATGCCCTGGGTGCGGCCATAGTTGTAGGCCACATCCCAGCGCCAGTCCTTCAAGGGCCCGAAGCTCTCGTCCAGCCTGCCCTCCAGGCCGGTGACGATGCGGAACGTGGTGATGTCCTGGGCGAAGGCGCGGTTGCCGAACTCCGTCATGCGGCGCAGCACCTCCACGGTGTCCGGCGTCATGTCCACGCCGAACGGGTTGTAGACGTTGGCGGCGGAGACGGTCAGATCCTCACCCGCGGTGCTGAGCGGCTCGGGAGCGAGCTGCTGGGAGGAACGCCGGTTGGTGTAAGAGGCCTCGTAGAAGGCCCGCGAGTTCGTGCCCAGGCGCAAGCCACCGGTGGAGTACACGTGAGCCCGCTGCGAAGGCGTCACCAGGTAGTTGGCGGGCTGGTAGTTGTACAGGTCGCCGCCCGCCTCCGGCACGCCGGCCGTGTAGTTGAACTCCCGCCACCCGTTGGCCCCGCGGAAGAAGGCATCCACCCCCGGGTTGTTGGCCAACAGATCGTTCCAGGTCGCATTGCCCGGCACGGTGGGGTCGTACACGAAGAAGGCGCCCTCGGGCACGTACACGCTGCCCGAGGTGGAGACCTTCCGGCTGTTCCAGTTGTAGCTCCGGGCGTAATGGCTGAAGTCGCGATCCCCGGCGAACACGTCCTTCTGGGTGTAGTAGCCCGCCGTGAAGAGGATGTTACCGCGCTCGGTGCTCTGGCCGGTGGTCATGCTCAGGTCGTACAGCAGACCATCGGCATGCGTGGAGAGGCCCGAGTAGGCGCGCAGCTCCGTGCCGGAGAAGTCCTTGCGGGTGATGATGTTCACCACGCCCGAGATGGCGTCCGAGCCGTACACCGCCGAGCCACCGTCCTTGAGAATCTCGATGCGCTCGATGGCGGCGGTGGGGATGGCGTTCAGGTCCACCGTGGCGTCGGCGCCGGTGCCGCCGGCGACGTGACGCCGCCCGTTGAGCAGCACCAGCGTACGGGCCGTGCCCAGGCCGCGCAGGTTCACGCGCGTCTCACCCGAGCCGCCGTTGTTCACCTGGGTGTTGGTGGCGTTGGACTGCTCCGGGAGGTTCTGGAGGATCTCGCCGATGGACGTCTTGCCCGTCTTCTCGATCTGCGTGCGATCGAGGACGGTGACGGGCGCGGCGGTGGTCAGCTCCTTGCGCGGGATGCGCGAGCCGGTGACCACCATCTCCTCGACGTACTCCTCTGGAGGCGGCTCCTCCTGCGCGGGCTTCGCGGCGGCCTTGGGCTGAGCCTTGGGCTGGGCACTCGGCTTCTGCGCGGGATTGGGCTGGGTGGCCTCGACGGGCTGCTGAACGGGCGTGGCCGCATTGGGCTGCGCCGGCTGCGCGGTGGGCGCTGCCGGCTGGGGCGCGGGCGCCGGGGCAGGAGGTGCCGCTTCCTGCGTGGTCGCCGGAGTGGCACCGGGCGCGCTCTGCGCCGCGGCCACCCCGCCAGTCCCCGTGACGAGGACGGCCACTGCCAGAACCGTGTTTCTGCGAGCTGACTGCTTCGACACCTGAGACCCCTTGCTGGTGTGGACGGATGACATGGGTAGAGATCCTGGAGACGGCAGGCTTAGAAGGGCTTGAGGGTGGGCTTACCCTTGGAGCAGTTCGGATCCGTCTGCTTGGCCTCGGCCACGGCCGCGCAGTACGTCGTCATGCAGTCGGTCCAGGCCTGCCTGGCATCGTTGCAGCCATCAAAATCCGAGGAGCAGATCTGCCCGGAGTTCTTCTCCCAGCAGTCCAGGTGCGCCTGGAACTGGGCGTCGCAGCTCTCCTGGCCCGCGGCCTTCGCGCGCGAGTTGAAGGAATCGACGTCGCTGCAGAACGAGGGGCAATCGACATCGGTGGGCTTCTGGCTCAGCTCGCACGCATTGTAGTTGCCACAGACGGACTCACATTTGCTGGAACAGCCGGTGATGAGACCCATCACGGCCACGAGACCCGCGGTCAGAAGCACTGCTCTCACGCTGACTCCCTCCAAGGAGATTGTGCGGAAACGGACAGTATTGTTGTCGCTCGCTGATTCCAACGTCAACGGTGGGTACCCCATATCGGAGCGATTTGCGCGCCACCCTTCGACGTGAGTTCCCGCCCGTCTCCCGCTCCCACGCCTCAGGTGAAGAAGCGCTGCAGCACGGAGACCATGGCCGTGATGTCCGAGGCGGCGGCCAGCTCGCGGATGGAGTGCATGGAGAGCATGGGGCTGCCCACGTCCACGGTGCGGATGCCCAGCTCCGCGGCGGTGATGGGGCCAATGGTGCTGCCACAGCCCAGGTCCGTGCGAGTGACGAAGTACTGGGGCGTCACCCCGGCCTCGCGGCACAGCGCCGCGAAGTGCGCCCACGTCTCTCCGTCCGTGGCGTAGGACTGGTTCACGTTGGACTTGATGACCGGGCCTCCGCCCATCAACGGCTGGTGCCGGGGCTCGTGGAGCGAGGCGTAGTTGGGGTGGACGGCGTGGGACATGTCCGCGGACACCAGGAACGAGTGGCGGATGGCGCGGTGGAACGCATCCGGGCGGCCGTCCGAGTGGCCCAGCACGAGCCGCTGCAGGCAGTCGCGCAGGA
Organism: Hyalangium sp.; assembly: GCF_045802625.1. NCBI lineage: Bacteria > Pseudomonadati > Myxococcota > Myxococcia > Myxococcales > Archangiaceae > Hyalangium > Hyalangium sp. Next base: position 90,622 of record NZ_JBJMQP010000039.1, read on the forward strand.
ACGTGCCCGCGGCGCCCTGCGCGCTGCGGCTGCCCACCTCCTCGTGGTCGTACAGCACGACGCCGCGGGTGCTCTCTGCCGCCTTGTCCGAGGCCAGCAGCGCGCTCAGGGCCGAGTAGCAGCTGGCCAGGTTGTCCAGGCGCGGCGCGTGGAGGAACTCGCCATGAGCGCCCGAGCGCGTGGAGGGCTGCGTGTCGTAGAGGGCCAGATCATACCCGAGGATGTCCCCGGGCTCGGCGCGCACGCCCGTGGTGGCCAGCTCGCGCACGAGCAGGGCGCGCAGCTCCGCCGGGCCCGCGCTCTCCAGGCCGAGCACGGGGACCATGTGGTCCTGCGCGTTGAGCTTGAGGCCGTCGGTGTTGACGCTGCGGTTGAGGTGGATGGCCAGGTTGGGCACGCGCAGCAGCGGGCGGCGGAAGTCCACCAGGTGCGAGGTGGGGCGGCCTCCGGAGAGCACCACCACGCGGCCCGCCAGGGACAGATCTCGATCCAGCCAGGTGCTCAGCAGCACGCCGCCGTAGATCTCCACGCCGAGCTGGTGGTAGCCGTGCTTGGCGTAGGGCGCGTTGGGCTTGAGGCGCAGGTTGGGCGAGTCCGTGTGGGAGCCCACCAGCCGGAAGCCCGAGCGATCCACGGGCGTGGTGCCCAGGTGGAACGCGGCGATGCTCGTGTCGCTGCGGGTGACGAAGACCTTGTCTCCCGGCTGGAGCGTCCAGGGCTCGCGCTCGTCCAGCTCGCGGTAGCCGTGCTGGGTGAGGCGCCGCGCCGTCTCGCGCACCGCATGGTAGGGCGTGGGAGAAGCGTCGATATAGGCCAGCAGATCCTTTGCCGCGGTGTCGATGTCGATGGGGCTCATGGCCCCGCAGGCTAGCGCCCCCGCCGCGCGCGGCCACCGGAAACGTTACGGGTGTGGGGCCAGAACAGCGCGGAGGCCTTCGAAGTCAGTCACCTCCTCCAACTGAGAAATACTCACCAGAGGGCTCGATGACGACAGCCTCGATCAGCCCACTCTCACGCTGCAGGGGAACGAGGTTCTCCTGGCAGATGGCCAGGATTTTCCGCCCCACGCGCCAGTTGGCATAGCCCTCGGCGTGGTGCCCCTCGATCTTCCAATTCTTTTGCCCAAACCCCTCTGCATTGAGGACGATCCGGCGGATGGCCGCATTGCAACGGTCCACGATGAGGTGCAGCACAGCGGCCTGCACACTGCCCGCCGTGTCAGCCTCTCTAGAGGAGGGATCCGTCTCTTTCAGCCGGAGGCTCAGCGTACAAAGCCTGAATGTGGTCCAGTCGCCGTCCGCGCGGTGCACCAAGTGTCCCAGGCCCTCTAACGCGAAGGGTAGCCGGTGGAAGGCACGCCACCCTCTCACGGCCCCAATGAGCCCGGGGAGCACCAGCAACCCGTGCACCACGAGCAACAGGCCCAGCGCAACCCCAGTCCCAGCCAGAGTCATCAGGGAAGGCACAAATTCGGCTCCCGCCAAGCCCGCCCAGATGAACGAGCCAAGGAAGCAGCCCCATACTGGCAGCATGACTGGAGAGGCCATGCGCAAACAGGAGAGCCGGTAGAAGTCCAGCGGCGAGAGCCGGTCATCCTCGTACAGCGCCCGCCGCTTCTCGTTCTTCCGTTCCTCTCTGAGTGCCTTTCGCTGTGCCTTCCTCTCCAACGCCGCTTGTTTGCGCTGCTGAGACTTGGAAACAAGCTCTCGTCCCGCCTGAACCTCTCGAGCCAGTTTGACCAACGAGGGGGGAGCTTCCGGCGGGATCGTCGCCACGTCGGGCAGTGGATTGACGCGGGCAGGAGACACTGGCGGCTTGGCTTCCCCCAGCGCCTTTCGCGCAAGCGCCGCGCTGCGATACCGACCCTCGGGCCGTAGCGCCGTCATCTTCCGAAGCCAGTCGCCCAGAGAGGGGGCCTTCAGATGAGAAAGGTCCAACCCTCGGTCAGGCTGGAAGTGCTCAGCGGGAGGCGTGCGCCCCAGCAAATGAACCAGCGAGGCCCCCAACGCATACAAATCACTGGTGACGTCCACTGTGCCGCCGAACTGCTCCAGTGGCATATAGCCAAAGGTCCCTACCAGCGTGGAGCCCACCGTGGCGCCTTTCAAGGACTCGCGCGCCGAGCCGAAGTCGACCAGGAAGAGCGTCCCATCCGGCTGGCGGATGATGTTGGCGGGCTTGATGTCTCGGTGGAGGATGCTGGGCGTGCGTCCGTGCAGGTACTCCAGGATCTTCAGCACCTGAAGGCCAATGTCGCGAGCCTCCTCCTCGCTGAAGGTGTGGTGCGCCAGTCGATCCAGCAACGTCTCGCCGGAGATGTACTCGGCCGCCAGATAGAGCCGAAGGTCCGCCCCCTGCCCTTCCCGGAAGTGCCTCAACAGCCGCGGGATTCTCGGGTGTGAGATCGTCTCGAGCAGGCGGGCCTCGCGCTCGAAGGCCTCCAGCTCCTGGGTGCTGGGGACCTGTGCGAAGAGTAGCTCCTTGAGCGCCACGAGCTTGCCGTCAGGGCTCTGCGCCAGATACACGCGACTGTGCGGTGTGCGCGCTATCAGCCGCTGCACCCCGTACCCCCCAGGGCTGGCCGCCGCGCCACATGCCGCGCAGCGGGCCTCTCGGATGGGGGCGCCACACACCACGCACTCGACGGCGGCGTCAGGTGAGCCCGTTCCCCGAGCATCACCAGGGCCGGCGGGAGACAGAGGGTCTTGGCGGCTCATTCAGCGCTCATGGAGAGGGGCCAGGGAGAGGGGCCAAGGAGACTCAGCCCAGCTTGATGATCTTTCCCTTGAGCATGAGCGTGCCGCTGTCAGCGATGGTCATGTGATTGCCCGCCTTGCCCAGATGCACTCGGCTCTTGTTGACCTTGACGCCCATACCGCTGGAGCTCAGCGTGATGGTGTCTCCCTCGATGGTGACCAGAGGATCGGATGGAGCGCCGTCGCTGCCCTTACCAATCTTGATGCCCTCGGGTTTGATCTCCACCGCGTAGGAGCCCACGTGGATCTTGACGACCTTCTTCGACTTGGCCTCCAAGGTATCGTGCGAGTCGAAGAGGATCTTCTCCTTCGCCGTCAGCGTGATCTTGTTATTGACAATGGTCTTCCCAGCTCGCTCGAGCAACCCGATCTCGATCTCCTTCGAGTCGATCGCGAGTTTCTGGGTCGCCGTCAGCGTGAGCTTCTCCGTGGCGAGCTGCGTCCACTTGGGCTTGTCCGTTCCAATGTCGATCTGCTTGCCCTTGAGCTTGAGCTTGCCCCTCAGGCACGAGACCCCCAGCTCCTTGCCAGCCTTGACGTCGGCGTAGGCGCCACCTTCCAGTGAGGCCTTCAGCGCGCCGAAGCACTTCACGCCCTGCACCGCCATCATCGTGCTGCTCGCGGCGCTGGAGATGGTCACCCCCCACTTGGCGAAGACCTTCACGCTGTCCTCTGTCGTGAGCGAGATCTTCTTGGGCGACATGATGTTCACGCCATCCTGGCCGTAGATGTTCACGTCCTTCTTGGCCGTGTGCCCCGCGAGGGCCTTCTTCCCCAGATCGTAGAGCTTCTTGCCCGTGGACCAGACCGTCTCGGCCGTCTTGATCCAGCTATTGATGTCTGCCGTGTCGAGCGGGGAGAAGAAGACCCCCGTCGCCACCAGGCTCATCACCGAGAGGCCTGTGTCCCAGCCGGCGCCCACCTTCTGCAGGTGCTCGATGGCAGGCCCGAGGTCATTCGCGGTATTGGCCGTGAGCTCCTGGCCGTTGTTTTCCTTGGCCGCCGGGGCCTGCACCGAGTTGAGCGACCCGAGGAACACCTGCCCGCCCACCACCTTCACCGCCGCGGGAGAGCTCAGCTCCATGAGGCTCTGGGAGTACTGCTGCCACAGATCATTGCTCTGCATGAGCGTGAAGCCCTGGGTCTGGACGACCGTGTCCTCCTTGATGTCGATGAAGAGGTTGCCGTCCGTCTGCAGCGACGCGCCGGTGTAGCCGAACGGCGTGCTGCCCGTCACGCGCTGGCCCAGCAGGAAGTGCGTGTATGGGTTGGGGATGTGGATCCGCAGCCGCTGCAGGGTGTTCGCCTGCGCGCCCTGCTGGACGACCTCCGCCTCCACTCCGGTCAGCTTGTTCTGCAGGTTCTGGATCTGCTGATCCTGCTGCTGATCCTTCGCGGACTGCTTCTTGTCCTGCTGCCGATCGTAGTTCGTCGGGCGAGAAGGGGGCATGGTCTATCTCCTCAGGAGGAACAGGACGCTCAAGCGTCGTCCTCGAATTCCATGTGGATGCCAGCGCGGGTGCGGATGACGCTCTGCGTGGCGTTGTCCGCCACCACGGGCGTGAGCGTCTCGGGGTTGGGCACCGAGCCGACGATGATGGGACGATCCGGATCGCCGTTGACGTGGGAGATGGCCACCTCCGTGCCTACGTGCAGCGGGAAGTGCATGCCATAGCCGGCGCCGCTGGCCGTCTGCACCATGCGGACCCACCGCGAGGCCTTGCCTCCCGCCTTGCCCGAGACGTCGAAGGGCAGCAGCACCTTGTACCGGCCCAGCTCGTCGATGGGAGCGGCCGCGCCGTTGACCGTGCCGTCCACCACGGCGTTCACGATCCCCGTCACCCTGGGCTTGGGGGTACGCCGCTCGGGCCGGAAGGGCACCGAGGCGAGGATGCCTCGCCAGCCATTGGTATACCCCCGGGTGCCCTTCGCCGCCTCCTGCTCGCTCGAGACGCGCTGCTGGTCCACCTCGTGCGTCACCTCGGTCACCAGGTAGCTCTGGTCGAACTGGCCCAGGGGATGCCCCATCAGCTCGAAGATCTGCCCGGTGCGGAGCGCCCTCACGCGGCTGCGGCCCGCGTACACCTCGCGGGGCGCCGCCAGCTCCTCGGCGCGCACCTTCGCCAGCTTCTTGCCCTCGCCCGTGTCGCGGAAGTGCTCCCCGTAGAGCACCTGGAGCCCTCGGCCCTGCGCATCCACCTTCTGCTGGGCCAGCAGCGGCACGCTCGGCGTCCGCCAGTTGTACTCTCGCAACGTCACCTGCTGGGGCACCAGGTGCGCGCGGTACGAGAGCCCCCACACGGACTCCCCTGGATCCGTGGCGCCCTCCCGCGGCAGGTACTGGAGCTGCTCGTACCCCGCTGGCGCGCTGAAGCCGGCGTTCGCGTCCGAGAACACCACCTTCTCGCCATCCGCGGTGTGCTCGAAGAAGAAGCAGATGCCCTCGTGCTCCACCAGGCGGCAGATGAACTGGAAGTCTGATTCCTGGTACTGCACCACGTACTCGCGCTTGGGGTAGTTGCCCTCCAGGCGCAGCTCGAAGTGCGCGTCCTCCATGCCGGAGTCCTTCAGCACCGTCTTGACGATGTCCGGCACGTTCAGGTCCTGGTACACGCGCGAGCGGAGCGTCAGCGTGGTGTACCAGAGCCGCGGCACCATCACCGCGCGGTACAGCGGAGCGTACCCGTCGTCACGCGGGATCAGCTCGATCTCGCGAAGCACGCCCCACAGGGGGTACTCGTGCCCGCTGCCGAAGGCGATCCCCACCGTCCCCGCCAGCACGTCCTGGAGCGTGTCCGAGGCCAGCGCCGCCTCGCCATCGCCCACCAGCCACAGCTCGAACGAGTACAGCTCGCTGATGGCCTCCCTGCCTCGCATGCGCTCCAGCAACAGCTCCCCCGGCCCGAGCGCGGAGGAGATGAACACCACTTCACTCTCAGAGGCTGTCGCGGCCATGGCGGCTCCCGATCACGGTGAGACGATGACGGTCGTCTGGCTGGGGGCCACCTGGGTCCCCGGCGGCGAGTTCGCGTTCGAGCCGTTCTGCGCCACCATCTTCAGGTGGGTGACGATCTCGTTGCCCTCCACGAGCACCTTGCTCTCGGACGTCTTGTAGGCGGCCTTGTCCGAGCTGGTGGAGGACACCACGCCCTTGAGCGTGCCGGCCTGATCTCCACTGGTGGAGGAGATCTCCGAGCTCTTGTGGAGCACCGCCTTGTTGAGGATCTTCACCTTCTTGGTGCAGGTGTCCCCGTCGGCTCCCGAGCACTGCCCGATGCTGGGGTATGGGATGGGAAGCGGAGACGGCGCCGCGGGCGTCTTGCAGACGTTGGGGAAGGCGAAGCACATCCCTCCCCCCTTGGTTGAAGCCGGAAACATGTGTCACTCCTTCAGCGCGGCCCGCGAGCCTCACGCCAGGTGAATCTTGTCCGCCTTGAGCTTCAGGTCTTCCTTCGCCTTGAACAGCGTCCGGCGGCCGAAGAGGTGGAAGGAGGTCTCGGCGAACAGCCGCACGCGGCCCGCACGCGTCTGCGCCAGATCCTTCACCTCCCGGTAGACGTTCTCCGCCTGCTCGAGGATGCGGCCGGCCTTCACCTCCAGCACATCCACCGCCTGGCGCACCGTCTGGCAGGTGGTGCTCAGCGCCCGCGCGGAGAGCGAGGCCTCATCCACCTCGACCCGGGCCGTGCCAGCGCGGGCCTCCAGGTGCGGCGTGGCCAGATGGGTGCCGCGCGCATCCAGGGTCAACGTGGAGGCGGGGCGGTCCGCTGCCGGGGTGGTGCCCAGCTTCACCGAGTGCTCTGACTGGATCCGCACCTCGCGCTCGCTGTGCACACGCACGGCGTCCCTCGCGGAGAGCAGGATGCCCCCCTCCTCCGCGCGCAGCTCGAGGTTTCCCACGGCGTGCACCACGCTGCGGTGGGCTGCCGCGTGGTGTTCGAAGACGAGCCGCCCCGTGGAGTCCCGTACCGAGAGCACCTCGCCCTCGGAGCCCTCGGAGACACTGGCGCTCGTCCCATTCTGGAGCACCAGCGGCGGCGTGGCCTCGCGCAGCGCCACCAGCACGCCGACCACGTACCGCTCCCCGCCAATGCCCGGCGCCACGAGGACGGAGTCCCCCACGCGAGGGCTGTAGGGCGCCGGCACCGCGAGCAGCGCGGAGAGGGGCGCTTGTCCCTCCACCTCCACCCACACACGGCCGTGCGACACGGACTTCACCGTGGCGGGCCGCAGCGCGGGGGACGCCTCCGCAGGGGGAGCTTCCTCAGATGGCTCGTGTTGGGGTAGCGGCATGGTGTCCCTGAGTCTCCCGAATTCATCTGAGGGGAAGCAACCCCATGGGCCATTTCGTGCGGCGGGTCACCCCTTTGGAGCGGCACCACCCGACCCACCGGGTTTGAAATCCTCGGCGGCAGCCAGGGCCTGATCCGTCCGCTCCACGTCCGTCAACACCGCCTGGTTCCAACGCGTCCCAGCCTCCGTCGCCCGGTGGAGCTTCGCCCCCTTCAGGACGGCGGAGGTGAAGTCCGCCAGATCCAGCCGAGCGTGGGAGAAGTTGGCCCCAGGCGCCTGGGCATGGGAGAGGTCCGCGCTGCGCAGATCCGCGTGGGTGAAGAGGGCCTTGTCCAGGCGGCTGCGCGTGAAGGACGCCTTGAGCGCGACGCTATGCCGGAAGTGGGCATCGCGCAGATCAGCCTCGGACAGATCCGCCCGCTCCAAGCGGGCCTTGGAGAAGTCCGCCGAGCGCAGGCGGGCCTGGCGCAACCGGGCCTCGCTGAGCTGGGCCCCCGAGAAGTTGGCCTGCTTGCCCGAGACGGCGGACAAGTTCGCCGCAGTGAGATCGGCCTGGGAGAGATCCACGTCGGTGAGCTCGCAGCGGGAGAAGTCCTGCCGCGCCGCGCGCACCCCCACCATGCTGCAGCGGGTCAGGTCCGCGCCCTGGAGCTGAACCCCTTCCAGGTTGGCTCCATCCAGATCGGCGCCCACCAGCCGCGCGCCCACCAAGCGCGCTCCCGAGAGCGACACCCCCGCCAGCTGCGCGCCCTCGAGATCAGCCTTCTCCAGGTTCGCTTCCTTCAGATCCGCGCCTTCCAGGAGCGCGCCGGCCAGACGTGCGCCCACCAATTGCGCCTTGCCCAGCATGGCCTCGGAAAGGACCGTCTCCTCGAGCAGCGCGCCCTCCAGTCGTGCGCCTCCCAGCCTCGCTCCCGTCAGATCGCTCCCGGAGAGATCCACCCCTCGCAGCTCCAGGCCCTCCAGGTTCGCCCCAGGCAGGGCGAGCCGCGCCAACTTCACTCCCTCCAGCCGGGCCTGGCGCAGGTCCACGCCCTCCAGGTTGCAGTCCTCCAGCGCCACGCCCGCGAGCGTGGCCCCCTGAAAGCGCGCTCCTCCCACACGAGCGCCCTCCAGCCGGGCCTGACGCAGCGAGGCCTGCTCGAAGCGAGCTCCCAGCGCGGAAGCCTGCCGGAGATCCGCCTTGTCCAGGCGAGCGCCGCCGAGATCCGCTTCGTCGAGCGTGCTGCCGGAGAGATCCGCTCCCTCCAGCACCGCCTCCCGCAGGTCCGCCCCCCGCAGATCCGCCCCCCGCAGATCCGCCCCCGCCAGGGAGAGCCGCGTGAGCTTCGCCTGGGGGAGCCGCGCTCGGACGAGCCGGGTGGGCAGGACGGCAGCCTCGGCCAGGGCGGTCTCCTTCAGATCGGCGCGCTCCAGATCGGCGCCCTTCAGGTTGGCCCCTTTGAGGCTGCACGCCGTGAGGAGGGCCTCGGCGAAGCAAGCGTTGGAGAACTGCCCTCTCTCCAGGTTGGCGCCATGAAGCACCGCGCCGCGAAAGTCTGCTCCCTCGGCTCGCGCCTCGACCAGCTTGGCCCCTGAAAGATCCGCTCCCGAGAGGAAGGCCCCGGTCAGCTCGCTCCGAGAGAGATCCGCGTCCGTCAACAGCGCGTCCTCCAGGTGAGCCCCCACCAGGCATGCGCCTCCGAGGCGGGCTTTATGAAGATCCACCTCCGTGAAGCGCGCCCCCGTGGCATCCACCCGCCGCGCCCCCTCTCCCTCCATGTCCACCTCATGGAGCAGTACTCCCGAGAAGTCCGCCTCGCGCAGACTCCCTCCCCGGAACACCACCTCCATCAGCTGGACGTCGGTGAAGCGCGCACCGCTCAAGTCCACGTCCTCGAAGCGCACTCGGACGAGCGGCCGGGAGGTAAACACGTAGCCCGCAAGGCGCACGCCCTGAATCAGCACCTCGCGCAGGCCCTCGCGCTCGTACTCCTGGGTGACCTCCTGCGCGGTCCGCAGCACTCTCATGACCGGCCCGCCAGCTTGGTGCGCGTGAGGATCGCCTGCTCCAGCCGCGTGGAGGCCGTCTGGGCCTTCCAGAACTCGGCGCCAAAGAGGTTCGCGCCGCGCAGATCGGCGTGGGAGAGGTCCGCGGCCTCGAACAGCCCCTCGAAGACATTGGCCTTGAGCATCGACGCGCCCACCATCCGAGCGCTGGCAAAACGCCCGTGGGACACGTTGCAGCCGCTGAAGCGGGCCTTCACCAGCGAGGCCCCGCTGAAATCGGCTCGCTCCAGCTCGGAGAAGCTGAAGTCCACCTCGTCCAGGAAGGCGCCCCCCCAGCGGGAATGGGCCGCCTGCACGCGCTTGAAGGAGGCCTGGGCCATACGTACCCCCCGAGAAGCACGGAGCTGGGTGAGGTTGGCACCGTCGAAGCAGGCGCGGCTGGCATCCACTCCTGCCAGCTCCGCGTCCTGGAGGCTCGCCCCGTCGAGCCGAGCCTCCTCCAGCCGGGCGCCCGTGAGATCCGCTTCATCAAGGCAGGCCTCCCGCAGATCCACCTTGAGCAGGCGCGCCTCGACAAACTCCGCGCCCGCGCACTGGGCCTTCTTGAAGGAGGCCTCGGAGAAGTCCCCACCGCTGAGCGTGGCGCCCTCCAGGCTCGCCTCCGCGAAGATGGCGAAGGTGGCGCGCACTCCCGTGAGATCCGCCCCATCCAGGCATGCCCCTCGCAGGCTCGCCTTCGTGAGCTCCGCCCCCGCGAGAATGGCGCCTTCGAGTTTGGCCTCATCCAGCCGCGCTTCCCGCAGGGAGGCTCCCTGGAGGATCGCTCCAGTCAGATCCATGCCACGCAGGTCCATCCCCGAGAGGTCGGCCCCGGTCCAGTCTCCTCCCGCGACGCTCTTCTTGGCCTTCACGCTCTGGAGGAACCGCTCGCGAGGGTTCTCCTCGCTCGGGCTTGCCACGGCGCCGGGGGCCGCCTCCGGAACCTCGAGGCCCGCGAGGAGCTCCTGGACTGCCTTGTCCTTCTCCAGGCCGGCCGCGGCGAAAGACTTCCTCAGCGCCGCGGCCGTCTCCTTTGGCGCTGGGGCGCCCTTCGTGTCGTCCTCGGAGTCCGACGCTTCCGGAGGAGCCGACGCGATCAATGCTTTCAGCGCCGCCTCGGCCTCGGGAGCCAGGGGAGGCTCGGGCTCCTCGCTCGGCGGGGCCGCGACAACCTCGGGGGCGGGCGAAGGCGGAGGGGCCTCGGGCTCGAAGTCCTCGTCTTCCTTCTCCCGCTCCACGAGCTTCTGCTCGAAGCGGGCCTGATGGGCCTCCTGGGAGAGGGGCGCGGCCAGCGGCTCGTGCGCGAGGTAGAGGAAGTCCACCTCCTCCAAAGCCTCCGTCTTGACCTCGACCATGCCGCGCCAGAGCACGAAGACAAGGCCCGCATCCGCGTCCACGGAGATCGTGTCCAGGCGCAAGGGGACCTCACGAAACCCAGTGCCCTTCTCCACGAGGAAGCTCCGAGCACGCAGGGCGGGCAGGCGCGTGCGCAGCACCGAGTGCTTCGGGTGGAGGTTCTGGAGGACGAGCTCCTCGTCTCCCCGCCAGAAGCCCTCGATCCACTGATCCTCGGGGGCGGCGTTGAAGAAGCTCCCGTCGAAGTCTTCGGGGAAGTACGGCCAGCGCTGGGAGAGCCACTTCTTGTCGTAGGTGCCCGCCCGCTTCAGCCGGCTCTTCCAGTCCGGCAGCACGGGGAAGGCCCCGGCCGGCTTCGGGCGCGAGCGAGGAGAGGTGATCAAATTGCGGGGATCCTCGATGTTGGGGACCGGGCTGCCCAGGGGATTGGCGTCGATGCCGGGCCCGCCAAAGCTGCGCTCGTAGCACAGGGGCATGGCCGTGAACGGCTTCGGAGCGCTCAGCACCCCCAGACTCGACCAGGTGCGATCGCCGATCACCGCCAGCGTCTTGGCGACCTTGCCCACCTGAAAGGAGACCGCGGAGGTCTGGGCGGGCTTGCCGCCGGGAGGGTGGCACGTGCCAGCCAGGAAGCACTCGCCCCGCGTCTTCCAAACGGCCAGGTCCGTGTCCAGCCGCATGCTCCGCTCTGGATCATCCTCATGGAAGAGGGGCCCGGTCACGGGGTGCTGCTCCGCCGCCAGCGTACAGGGCTCCTCCGGTACCAGCGCGAACGTGGCCTTGGCGACGACCGTCAGCGAAGGACGTGGCGGGCGGACCTGCCAGATCAGGTAGCCCACTTCCATGACGGTGTCTTTGAGGATGTGCATGACTTCTCGGCGCTAGAGCTTAGCTGTCCCTCCTCCCCTTCCCCAAAGTCCCTCAGGAGGAGGACTACGTTAGGGGGGGCTCCTCGCCGTCGTCCGGGGACGCCTCCTGCGCCGGGCCCACCTCCTGCCCCAGCAGCTCCTGCAGCACCTGGATGGCCCCCGCGATGCGCAGCATCGTCTGTTGCACCGAAGCCTGCTTCGCCTGCAGCTCGGCCAGGAGCTTCTCTCCCGCGGCCAGCTCGGCCCTGAGCTCCTCCAGGCGCTTCTCCATCTGCTCTTTCATGTCGTGCTCCTCCTCGCTGCGGGACTGGGCGGCTCGATGGCGGTGCCACGGCGGTGCTCTCGGGGCGCATCCAGGAACGTGCCGAGCAGCACCCAACGCCGCGCGCCATCCTCGGCTCCGGGCCGGGCCACCAGCGGCGTGGTGTAGTGCCAGAAGGGCAGCCGGTACACCGTCACCCCTCCCACGGTGTTGACGTTGGAGATCTCCGTGAAGTGGCCACCCTTGGCGTAGACCAGCCACTGGTGCGCCACCGCCGGAGTGGCCAGGGTGAGGTGCATGTCCACGTACCCGTCCCGGGCGTCGAGATCCTCCGGGTGGTGATCATTGTGGGGACCTGTGTAGTCACCGGGCCCATAGCACAGCACCTGGATGCCCCACCGTCGCCGCAGCGCGCGCCCGCTTACCGCCGCCGCGAAGGTGGCGAAGCTCTCCGAGCGCAGCATGGCGGTGAGCCCCACCCGCTCGGCCGCGCCCCACGAGCGCGAGCGCCTGCTCCCCAGGAGCGCGGTGCGCACGCGAACCGACTTGGGCAGCAGCTCCGAGTAGTTCTCGGTCATCCCCAGCAGGCTCTCCGGAGGGATGGGATCATCCATCTCCGTGAGCGTGTCGCGCAGCTCCTCCTCCAGGGCGTTGCGGCACGCGGCGGCCTTCTTCGCGTCCACCACGCCCATCAGGGAGATGAAGCGCTGAGGCGGCACCCGGAGCAGCGCGCCACACGCTTCCGGGTCTCGTCCTCTGAGAATCCGGAGGCCCCGAGGCGTCAGCAAATCGGCGAATTCAGAGGGAAATAAGGGCATGCAACTTCCACTGAGACTGGCAGATAATGGCCGCGTTTGTCTCTCCCGTCCTGATCAGGAGCCGTCCATGAGCACCATCGGTCCCCGCCCCTCCGCCCCGCGGCCCTCCACGACGGCTCCTCAGACGGAGACCCGCCCCATGGCCACCGCGAAGACGGCGCCCGCGGCGGCGACGAACACGGTGAGCGCGGTGCAGCGCAGCAGCTTCGACGCCCCGGTGACGAAGGCGGCCGCCCAGCCGATGCCGGGCGCCTGGCGCGGCGGGCCGGACACCGAGGTGGGCAAGGCGATTGCCGGGATGATCACCCGGATGCGCGCCTCGGATGCTTCGGGCATCCAGATCAAGGGCGACACCATGGAGAGCCTCTTCACGCGGGCCATCCTGGACAACAAGCACCTGTCGAACGACCAGCTCCTTGCCATGTCGAAGGTGAAGCTGGAGCAGCTGGCCGACGGCCCCGAGGACAGCGCGAAGATCCTGAAGAAGATCCCCAACGCGCGGGACTTGCCGGTGCACAAGTTCACGGTGGGCATGCTCGCGGCGGTCACGGGCGTGGACCCGAAGGCGCTCTCCGAGGCCTCTCCGGGGCTGGGCATGACGGGCGCGCCGGACGTGTTCGTCTTCGCGGCGGGGAGCGAGGGGCTGCAGCGCTCCACCGCGCTGCATGACTTCACGGACTACCTGCGCGGCGCCGGCGTCAAGGGCGTGAACAAGGCGGTCTGGGGCGTGGAGAACCGCGTCCTGTCGGCTATCGTGAGCGCGGTAGGCGGCGGGCGGTACTGACATCCCGCGCCTGGAGGCATTCCACGTGCGCCGCTCCGTCCTCTGCTCCTGGCTCCTGCTCGCCGCAGTTCTCCTTGGAGGGTGCTCACAGGACGAGATCCAGGTCTCCATCAACCCCGAGTCCGCCACCGTCTCCGCGGGAGAGAGCATCACCTTCACCGCGGAGGTGAAGGGCTCGGAGGATCCCTCCGTCACCTGGAGCGTGCCCGCTGGAGACTCCGCTGGCACCATCTCCACCTCCGGTGTCTACACCGCTCCCTTGAGCGCGGGGACCTTCGAGGTGAAGGCCACCAGCGTCGCGGATCCCACCCGCAGCGCCACGGTTACGGTGACCGTGACTCCACCCACGAGCGTCGCCATCACCGTCACTCCCACCCCCGTCTCCGTGCAGACGAGCGGACGGCAGACGTTCTCCGCCACCGTGACCGGGACCCAGGATCGTCGCGTCACCTGGCGCGTCCAGGAAGGCCCGGCCGGTGGCTCCATCAACGAGAATGGCACCTATACCGCCCCAGCCACCGCGGGCACCATCCACGTGGAGGCCACCAGCGTGGCGGACTCCCGCGCGAAGAACTTCGCGACGGTGACGGTGACGACGAGCTTCGTGGCCTCCGTCACCCTCTCCCCCGTCAACCCGACGGTCGTCTCGGGTCAGTTCGTGCCCTTCGATGGCGCGGTGTATGGCGTCCGGTACTCCACGTCGCTTCAGTGGAGCGTCATCGAACCGCAGGGCGGCGGCATCACCGCGAACGGGCTCTACCTCGCGCCCTTCCGCACGGGCCTCTTCCACGTCGCCGTGGCCCCCCAGAGTGACAGCGCCAAGCGCGCCCAGACCGCTGTCGAGGTCCAGGCCCCCTCGGCCATCTCCGTCTGGATCGCTCCTCGCACTCCCTCTATTCCTCCCGGCGGCCAGCAGAGCTTCTCTGCCAGCGTCTCCGGCGCCACGGACCCGAGCGTCACCTGGAGCGTCCGCGAGTCCAATGGCGGCTCCATCACCGCGGATGGCGTCTATACGGCGCCGCAGCTCTCGGGCAATGCCTCCACCGCCGGGTACACCATCGTCGCGACGAGCAATGCGGATCCCACGAAGCGCGCGGAGATCCCCGTGCTGGTCACGAGCCTGCCGGTGTACTCGCTCGTCATCAACCCGAGCACCGTCTCGCTGCGCCCCGGTGCGGCCACGGCCTTCTCCGCCTCCATCTCCTCGGGCATCACCTATGGGCCGGACGTCGGCTACACGCCCGCGCTCATCTGGCGCGTCCTGGAGAGCGGAGGGGGCACCATCTCCTCGAGTGGTAACTACACGGCGCCCTCCACGCCGGGCATCTACCACGTCGCCGCGGAGGCCGAGGAGATCCCCGACACCTTCGCCACGGTCAAGGTGGAGTGAGCCCGCGGGCACTCCGTGTGCCGGGAGCGCGGTCCGCGGCGGGCTTCGTCCTGTTCGTCCACCTCGCGCTCTCGCCCCTCGTCTTCTCGCACGCGACCACCGAGCACTTCGAGTTCAACAAGGTCGCCCTGCTGCTGCTCGCGGTGGTGGGGCTCGCCGGCCTGGGAGCCTTGGGGGTGCCTGCCCGCGCCTTGAGGCGTGAGCCCCTGTCCCTGGGCATCCTCCTCTTCACGGCCTCCGCGAGCGCCTCCACCCTGGCGTCCATCAGCCGGTGGACCTCGCTCGTGGGATACCCGGACTCCTTCGCTGGTCTGCCCACCGTGCTCGCCGGTGCGGGGCTCTTCTTCGCCACGCGTGCCGCATGCCGTACTCCGAACGCCGCGCGTCGCCTGCTCCTGGCTCCTGTGTTCGGAGCCGCGATCACCTCCACCTATGCCTTGCTCCAGGTGCTGGGCTTCGACCCGATGCCCTGGACCCGCGCTGCCTCGTTCGCCGAGGCCGTCCGTCCCTTCTCCACGCTCTCGCACCCCAACTTCCTCGGCGCGTACCTGGCCATGGCCCTGCCGCTCGTGGCTGTCCTCGGACTGCGGGCCCGGGGCATGGCCCGGGCGCCCTTTGCCGTCACCGGCCTGTTGGGCATGCTCGCCATCGCCGCCTCCCTGTCCCGCGCCGCCTGGGCCGCGCTCGCCGCCGCGCTGATCCTCCTCGGGCTCGGCGCGCTCAGACTCGGGCCACGGAGAGCTGCGTTGCGGTGGGGGCTGGGCCTCGCCGCCGGGGTGGGAGTGCTCGCGGCGCTCCTGCTCCTGCTGCCACTCCCAGGCGCTCTGCCGTCCCTGCTCTCCGAGCGGGCCCGCCACCTCACGGATCCCGGCGCCCGCCACTTCATCTGGCGCGCGGCTTGGAACATCTTCCTCGACCATCCGCTCCTGGGCTGTGGGCTGGATGCCTTCGCGCTCGCCTTCCAGCGCCACCGCGAGCCGGAGTACTGGCTCCTCGAGTGGGCCACCACGCCGTACCGCGCCCACTCGGACGCGCTGCATGTGCTCGCGACGCAAGGGCTGGTTGGCGTCGGCGCGGTGCTCGTCATGGCCGTGGGCCTGGTCCTCTCGGGCCCGCGGGCCTGGCGGCTAGCACGGCGCGAGGACCAGCCTCTCGTGCTGGCTGTCCTCGCGGGCCTCGTGGCCTTCTGTGTCCAGGGCGCCGTGGGCTTCACCGTCACCGCGACGGGGACCCTCTTCCTCACCTTCGCCGGGGTGCTCTCAGGGCTGGCGGCACCGGACCTGGAGGATCCACCTGCATCCCCGGCGCCCGCGCTGGGGTGTGCTGCCGCCCTCTCGCTCGCGGTGTTCGCGTACAACTTCCTGGGCGGTCCCTGGAGCAGGGATGGAGTTGGGCGCAGCGCTTGGATCGCGCTGCTCGTCCTGGCCGGTGCCATGGTCTGGCTGCTCTTCGCTCTCCCAAGAGCAGCGCGGTCTGCCGATGCCCCTCCCGCCGCAGCGCGTTCCTCCCATGCGCCGCGGGCCTGGGTGCGCGTGACGGCGTGGGGACTGGCTCTCGGGGCGGCGTACTTCCTGGTGCTCCGGCCGTACCGGGCGAACCTGGCGGCCCATGAGGGAGACCTGCTGCTCCCCGGAGCCCCCGAGCGGGCTCTCGCCGCCTACGCAAACGCCGCCGTGCTGGACCCCACGCGAGACCTCTACTTCGCGCGGCTGGGCACCGCATTCCAACAGACGGCCCTGCTCACGGCCGATCCCGCCATGCGCACGCGGCGGCTCTCCGAAGGACTGGCGGCCTTCCAGCATGCCGTCTCGCTCGTGCCCGCGGATGCGCGGAACCGCGCCAACCTGGGATCGATGCTCGCGGAGTTCGCGGCCCTGAAGATGGCGACGCCCGCCCAGGTCTATGCCGCGTTCGATGATGCGCTCGCCAGGGATCCTCACGACGCCACCTTCCACTTCCGAGCCGCCAACGCCGCGCTCCGCCTGGGAGACCACCCCACGGCCCGGCGCTATGCCTCGCGCGCACTCGAGCTCTACCCGCGCTTCGGTCCTCCGCGGGCCCAGCTTGGCTATCTCGCTCTCATGGACGGCAAGGCGGAGGAAGCCGCCAGACTGTTGCGCGAAGCGCTCGACGGCGACTGGTATGACGACACGGCCGCATGGGTCGCGGCCTCTGGAAACCTGGCGACGGCGCTGCTGGCCCTGGGGCGTATCGATGAGGCACATCAGGCGGCCTCGGACGCGGTGACGGAAGCTCCCGAGAGCGTGGACGCCCGCCTCGTGCTCGCTCATGTGCTCGAACAGGCCGGCACTCCGCAGGAGGCCCTCGCGCAATATCGGCGGATCCTCACCCTCCAGCCGGACCATGCCTCGGCTCGCGAGGCCCTACGCAGGCTGGGCGCGGACCCGAGCCGGCCCTGAAGGCTCCGGATGAAGTTTCCACAAGCACCCGCCGCTCACGGAATCAGGGCGCCCCAGAGTCCGCAGGGCCTACGTCAACGTGTCACTTGCCCGCCAGCCGCTGGCGAGCCACCTCGAGCCGCTTCGCCCGAGCCTTGCCGGCCACCCCGAGCAAAGGCTTGTCGCGCTCCCAGAGTTCTCGCGTCTGCGCGTCCACCTGGGGCCACTGCTCTTCCACGCTGCTCACCAGTCGGCGACAGAGCTCCAGCGCACCACCGAGCGCCACGTGCACCGCGGGTGAAGAGGGCTCCTCCTGTGCGAGTCCGCGGAACGTCACCGCCAGCGCGAGCGCCTCGTCCTGGATGCGCTCCGGCCAGCCCGAGCGGCGTGCCACCTGGAGCAGCCAGCCCAGCAACGCCGCGTGTACATGGCAGTCCTCGGTCGTCCGGAAGGGCTTGAGGTAGCGCGTGTAGCCATCCCCGGGCAGCACCTCCTCGGGCGAGACGGCCACGTCGCGCAGTTCCAGCACGGCGTGGGGAACTTCCGGGACGAACGGCGTGGGCGGCAGCGCGGTGAGGTGCACCCCCTCGCGCTGGGAGTCGATCATCACCACGCGCAGCCGGTTCCGGCCCTGCTCGTCCTGTCCCTCGCTGGCGACGACGAACAGTGTGTCGGCGGCCGTACCCAGGGTGACGAAGGCCTTGGTGCCCGAGAGCCGCAGCGAGCCCCCTTCACCAGACAGGCGCGTCTGGATGGCGTTCGGGTGGGCGCCGCTCTCCTCGGTGGCGCAGAGCGCCCCACGGTGATCCGGTGTCATTCGCGGAAAGAGGCAGCGCAGCGCCGCGTGGTAGCCCGAGGCGAACGCGAAGCCCAGCCGGTCCGCCATGAAGCCGCCAGCGAGCGCCAGATCCACCGGCGTCGGGAAGCGTGAGGCCAGCCCGAGGTGCTGCTGCCACCAGGCCTCCAGCGTGAGCAGCGAGCCCGGCTGAGGAGGAGGAGTCGTCAGGAGGAACCGAAGGATTTCATCCACGGGGCCACTCTAGGCCATCAGCGCAGCTTCTTTCCCCGCAAGTCGTCGTGGTGACTCGGGGAGAATGATCGGAGAATTTAACTTTCGGCCGTCCCCGGGGTCCTGTTCCTGGAATCGCACGCTCATCCGACGATGCTCACCTCCCCCAGGCAACCGCCGCGCGCTCACCTCCCAGCCCTCATTGCGGGGCTCCTGGCCCTGGCGCTGGTTCCCAGCCCCAGCGCGGCGCAGCCGGCCCAGCCACCTGCACAGGCCCAGCCGGCCCAGCCCCCCCCACAGGCCCAGCAGGAACAGGGCAAACCGCCTGAGCAGCCCCAGCAGGAAGCACCCTGGATGAGCATGACGCTCGAGGAGGCCATCTCCCGAGCGCGCAAGTACAGCCCTCAGGTCGTCCAGGCCCAGGGCTCCATCCGGACGACGGCCGCGGCCGAGAAGACCGCCTTCGGGGCCTACCTGCCCACCCTGGGCCTCAGCGCGAGCAGCTCGCTGGCCAGCGCCGAGCGCCTCAACCCAGCCACCGGCACCACGGTCACCGGCTCCGCCGACTCGTACAGCGCGGGCCTCTCGGCCGCCTGGGACGTGTTCACCGGCTTCCGCCGGAAGAACGAGCGGCTGCGGGCCGAGGCGGAGTCCCAATCCGCCCAGGCCCAGCTCGTCGGGCAACTCTTCAGTGTGGAGTTCTCCGTCGAGCGCGCCTTCTTCGACGCGCTGCGCGCGGAAGAGTTGATGGCGGTGGCGAAGGCCCGCATCGAGCGGGCGAACCAGGGCGTGGGGTTCGCCGAGCGCCGCCTGACCGTGGGCTCGGCCACGCGCTCGGATCTGCTCCGCGCGCAGCTCGAGGTCAGCACCGCGCGCGAGTCCCTCCTCCAGACCGAGAACCAGCGCCTCGTCGCGGCCCTGAGCCTGGGGCGGCTCGTCGGCGCGGACGGGCCCGTGGCCCCGACTCACTCCGGCCCCACCGAGCCCACGCCCCTCAAGTCCTCGCGGGAGGAGGTGGTGAACAACCTGGTGGCCGTGGCTCCCTCGATCAGGGCCGCGCAGGCGGCCGTGGCCTCCGCGGAGGCGGGCATCGGCACGGCGCGCTCGCAGTACTACCCCTCGGTCCGCCTGTCCGCGGGCTATGACTGGTTCAACCAGGACTTCGGGCTGGCGGGAGGACGCTCGAGCTGGTCGGTGCGCCTGGGCCTGGCCTACCCCATCTTCGATGGCTTCGTCCGGGAGCAGGGCATGGTGCGCGCGCAGACCCAGGCCGAGGTCGCCCAGTCCCTGCTCCAGGACACCCAGCGCTCCGTGCGCGCCGAGGCCGAGCGGGTGCTGAGCCAGCTCCTGCTCGCCGAGGAGCGGATCGCCCTGAACCAGCAGGCGGTGGCCGTGGCCGAGGAGGATCTGCGCGTGCAGCAGGAGCGCTACCGGCTGGGCGCCACCACCATCCTGGAGTTGCTGACCTCCCAGACCGCGCTGGTGCAGGCCCAGACCACCCTGGTGAGCCTGCGCTTCGACTACCTGCTCTCCCGCGCGGAGCTCCAGTCCATCCTCGGGAGAGAGCTGTGAGCGCGGCGGGAGCGCCCCAGGCCACTCCAGGAGGCCGCACCGTCTCGGACGTGGTGATCCGCGTCGAGGCGCTGACGAAGAAGTACCAGGTAGGCTCGGAGACCGTCCACGCCCTGCGCGGGGTGAGCCTGGAGATCCGCCGCAACGAGTACGTGGCCGTCATGGGCCCGTCCGGCTCCGGCAAGTCCACCTTCATGAACCTGATCGGCTGCCTCGACGTCCCGAGCGACGGGCAGTACTGGCTCAACGGGCAGCCCGTGGCGGGGCTGAGCGAGGACCAGCTGGCGCGCATCCGCAACCGCGAGATTGGCTTCGTCTTCCAGAGCTTCAACCTGCTGCCTCGCGCCTCCGCGCTGGACAACGTGGCGATGCCGCTCGTCTACGCGGGCGTGAAGAAGAGCGAGCGCCGCGCTCGGGCCGCGGTGCTGCTGGACAAGGTGGGGCTCGGGGCGCGCAAGGACCACCGCCCCAACGAGCTGTCGGGCGGCCAGCGCCAGCGCGTGGCCATTGCCCGCGCCCTGGTGACCCAACCCGCCCTGCTGCTGGCGGACGAGCCCACGGGTGCACTCGACAGCAAGACGGGCGAGGAGATCATGGCGCTCTTTGGCGAGCTCCACTCCCAGGGCCAGACCCTGATGCTCGTGACCCATGAACAAGACATTGCCGATCACGCCAAGAGGATCCTCTTCCTCAAGGATGGCGTGATCGAGCGGGACGACCGGAGGCAGGGATGAACGGGTGGGGCCCGCGGGGCGAGCTGGCGCACAGGGAGAAGCGCTCGTGAACTGGAAACGGCTGTTCCTCATCATCGCAGTGCTCTCCCTGGCCGGTGGCGCCGTGTTCTACGTGCGCGACCGCTCGAAGCAGAAGGGCTCCGAGCACCCGCTGCCCACCGCCGCGGCCAAGCGCATGGATCTGGCGATCGTCGCCGACGCGTCCGGCCTGCTGGAGCCCATCCGCGTGGTGGAGGTGAAGTCCAAGGCCTCGGGCGAGGTGCTGCGCGTGCTCGTCGAGACGGGCACCCAGGTGGCGCAAGGCGCGCTGATGGCGGAGATCGATCCCCGGGACGTCCAGAACGCCCTGTCCCAGGCGGAGGCGGACCTCGAGTCCGCCCGGGTGAAGGTGCAGGTCGTCGACGCCCAGCGCAAGCGCATGGAGGAGCTGCGCGCCTCCGGCGTCGTCACCCAGCAGGAGCTGGAGACCTCGGTCGACGCGGCCGCGACTGCTCGCGCGGCCATGGTGCGCGCCGACACGAACCTGCAGCTGGCTCGGATCCGCAGGCAGGACGTGACGATCCGCGCGCCCATCGCCGGCACCATCCTGGACCGCACCATCGAGCCGGGGCAGATCATCGCCTCGGCCACCTCCAACGTGTCCGGAGGCACCACGCTGTTCAAGATGGCGGACCTGTCGGACATGCAGGTGCGCGCGAAGATCGACGAGACGGACATCGGGAAGATCCAGCCGGGGATGACGGCCAAGGTGTCGCTGGAGGCCTACCCGGGCCGCGCCTTCACCGGCGACGTCGTGAAGATCGAGCCGCAGGCGGTGGTCGAGCAGAACGTGACCCTCTTCCCGGTGCTCATCCACCTGAAGAACTCGGAGGGGCTGCTCAAGCCGGGCATGAACGCGGAGGTCTCCATCGAGGTCTCCAGCCGGAACAATGTCATCGCCATTCCCAACTCGGCGGTGGTGGGCATGCGCGAGGCCGCCACCGCGGCGGGCGCGCTCGGGCTGGACGAGGCGGCGGTGCGCGCGCAGTTGCGGCCGCCCGGAGGAGGCGGCGGCTGGGGCGCTCCCGCGGGTTCAGGTGCACCGTCCTCTCCGGGCGAGCCGGTTCCCGCGAGCGCGACCGCGCCCGCAGCCGAGCCCTCCCCGGAGTGCAAGGCCCTGTTCGAGCGTCTCCATTCGGATGGAGGCTTCGCCGCGCTGTCGGACGCAGACCGCGAGCAGCTGCGCCAGTGCAGGCCCGCGGGGGCGGGGGCGGCGGAGGGCAGCGGAGGCCGCTTCCGATCCCATGGCGGTGGCTCGGGCCAGGGGCGCGGAGGCAACGCGGATCGGCGCCCGGGAGTGATCTTCGTGCAGCAGGACGGAGCCCCCCAGCCCCGGCGCGTCATGCTGGGCCTGAGCGACTGGGACAACACGGAGGTCATCAGCGGCCTGGAGGAGGGAGAGCAGGTGTACCTGGTGTCCGTGGCCCAGCTCCAGCAGCAGCAGCAGCAGAGCCTGGATCGGATGAGGCAGCGCAACGGAGGCGTGATTCCCGGCGCGGGCGGCGGTGGCTCGCGCGGCGGCGGCGGCAGGTGACGCGGCCATGCTGATCCTCGAGATCCTCTGGGTCGCGCTCGACGCCATCGTCGCCAACAAGCTGCGCTCGCTGCTCACCATGCTGGGCGTGGTGATTGGCATCGCGGCCGTCATCACCATGGTGGCGCTGGGCGCGGGGGCGCAGGCTCAGGTGGAGGCCCGGCTGAAGACGCTGGGCGCCAACGTGCTCACCGTGCGCCCCGGCCAGTCCTTCGCGGGCGGAGTGGGCCGTGGGCAGGCGCTGCTCTCCGTGGACGACGCGGAGGCGCTCCGAGCCAACCCGCAGGACATCCTGGCCGTGGCGCCGGAGATGGAGACCCGCATCCAGGTCGAGTACGGCCCGAGCAACGCCAACATGTCCGTGGTGGGCACGTGGCCCTCGTACTTCGGCATCAACAACTACCAGATCGCCGCCGGGCGGCTCTTCACGGACGCGGAGGACCGGGGGCGGCGCCGGATCGCCGTGCTGGGCGCGCTGGTGGGCGGGCAGCTCGGAAACGCCAAGGCCGAGGCGCTGGTGGGGCAGACGCTCCGCATCGGCGGCGTGCCCTTCGAGGTGATCGGCGTGCTCGCGGAGAAGGGAGCCCAGGGCTTCTCGAACCCGGACGAGAGCATCTACGTCCCGCTGGCCACCGCGCAGTTCCGCATCATGGGCACGGATCGCGTGCGCTCCATCGGAGTGCAGGCCGTGAGCCAGGAGAAGATGGATGACGCCATGGTGGAGATCAACCAGATCCTCCGCCGCGAGCACCGGCTGCGCCCCGGCCAGGAGGCGGACTTCAACATCCGCGATCAGGCCTCGCTGCTGAGCACCGTGCAGGAGACCACGCAGACGTTCACCCTGCTGCTGGCGGGCATCGCGGCGATCTCCCTGGTGGTGGGCGGCATCGGCATCATGAACATCATGCTGGTGTCGGTGACGGAGCGCACGCGGGAGATCGGCCTGCGCAAGGCGCTGGGCGCGCGGCCGAGCGACATCATGATGCAGTTCCTGATCGAGTCGCTGGTGCTGTGTCTGGTCGGCGGAGCGCTGGGGCTGCTGCTGGGGGTGGGGGGCTCGTTCGCGCTCCAGCAGTTCGCGGGGTGGAACACGGACGTGGCGCCCCAGTCCATCCTGGTGGCCTTCGCCTTCTCCGGAGGCGTGGGCGTGTTCTTCGGCATCTGGCCCGCCCGCCGCGCCGCGAGCCTCACACCCATCGAGTCCCTCCGCTACGAGTAGCCGCCGGGCTCCCCGCTACGCCCGCTTGCGGCTCCGGGGGCCCGCGCCGCCGCCCGCCTTCTTCTGGCTCCGGGGGCCTTTCTTCGCGTGGGTCACCTTCTGCTTCGTCCCCTTCTTGGCCTTCTTGGCCGCCTTCTTCCGGGCGCGGGCGGGAGGCTTGGGCGGGGCGAGGATGGTGCCCCGGCAGTTCTTCGCGCCGCAGCGACAGACGTAGAGCTGCTCGGACTCGTCGTCCATGCCCTCGGCGCGCTCGTAGGCGTAGTCGTAGACGAGCTCCTCCCCCGGCTCGATGTCCTTGAGCGCGTAGATGAAGATCTTCTTGCCCTCGATGAGCGCCTGGCAGTTGGGATCGCAGCTGTGGTTGATGAAGCGCGCCTCGTTGCCGTCCACGGCGGCGTCGATCACCGTGTTCTTGTCCAGGGTGAAGAGGAAGGTGTGGTGGCGCGACATGGACTCGTCGTCGTAGCGCTCGTCCGCCTCGTCCTGGGTGATGCGCTCTCCGGTGTACTCGATGATGCGCGAGTCCTTGCGGATGCGGCGCGTGGCGAAGGCGCCCATTCCCTGGATGGAGGATTCGCGCAGCTCGAACGGCAGCGAGCTGTCAGCGCTGGAGGAAGAGGAGGAGGTTCGCTTCTTCGAGGTGGAGTCGGTCATCGAGAGCCAAGGCACAGTCGCGAGGGAGACACCGGGGCGAGACGCCTCGCCCGAGCCGGTGTACCTTGCCGCACTCGGACCTCTGATGAAAGGCGCTCGACGATGCGGCTATGGATTGTGCTGGGCGCGGTGAACGCTTTCCTCTCGGTGGCGGCGGGCGCCTTTGGAGCCCATGCGTTGAAGGCCCGGCTCCCGGAGGACCTGCTGACCATCTTCGAGACGGGCGCGCGCTATCACATGTACCACTCGCTGGGGCTCATCGCGATCGGGCTGGTGGCGCAGCTTCGGCCCTCGCCGCTGCTGTCCGGAGCGGGCTGGGCCATGACGGCGGGCATTGTCCTCTTCTCCGGCAGCCTCTACGCGCTGGCGCTCACGGGCGTGCGGATCCTGGGCGCCATCACCCCGCTGGGGGGCGTGGGCTTCCTGGCCGGCTGGGCGATGCTGGCCGCGGCCGTCTGGCGCCAGGGCGCCTGAGCCTCACTTCACCACCGGGGGGACCGGGTACATCAGGTCCACCTCGGAGTGATCGAACAGGCCCATGGCCTCGCGCTGCACCACGAGGCACCAGCGCTGGTACTCCGCGTCCGAGCGGATCTGCTGGTAGAGGGCGATGCGCTTCTCACGCGGAGGGCCGGTGAGCGTGCGCAGCTCGCGCTCGAGCCCCTTCAGCTCGGCGAGCATGGTCTCCAGTTTTTCCCCCACGCGCCGCAGCGCTCCGACCATCTCCTGGCGGAAGGCCACCTCGACGGCCAGAGGGGAATCGATGGACATGCGGGTCGTCGCCATGGCTGAAAACTAACGGCCTCCCTTGGTGCTGTCGACCGGCCGGGGTTCAGCCGGGGGCGCTGGCTCTTGCGTCCCATCGGACGGACTTATCGCTGCCACCGGCCGAGGGAGCGAGGGCGAGGCTGGCCCCCCGAGCAGGAGCGCAGTCACAACGGGATCCTTCTGCTGCTTGCGCAGCTCCACGTAGTCGTCGATCGCCTTCTGCAGGCCCACATCCTTCTTGGCGCGCTCGGACAGGAACCACTTGTGTTCCAGCACCTGACAGTACAGCTCCGACAGGTCCGCGCCGCCCTTCACCGGATGGAGCTTCTGGATGGTGGGGTTGAAGCGCTCCTCCAGCCACCGGAACGCCGCGGTGCTCAAGGGGGTGCTGCGGTTGAGCTCGCGCGCCAGCGTGGCCTTGAGCTCCTGGATCTCGTTGAGCAGCAGCGTGGCCTGCTTCTCCTCGGCGACGATGCCCGTGAGGTTGTGGAGCTGGTGACGGTGGTAGTTGCGATCCGTGACGATGGTCCGCATGCGCAGGTGATCGCTCTCGCCGCTGGCCACCAGGTCCACCTCTCCCACCGAGAAGCCGAGATCATTCAGGGCGCGGATGCGCTCGTGGATGCGGTAGCTCTCCTGCGGGGCGACGGGGATCTCCTTGTTGATCTCCTCCCAGAGCCGCGCGTAGCGCCTGCGGATGTTGGGGCCCGTCTCGAAGACGTCCTTCAACTCGGGAGGCAGCGGCACCATCGCCGCCAGGTCCGCCAGGCCGCCGGCGATGTTCTCCTCCATGATGTCCAGATCGTGCAGGCGCTTGCCCTCGGAGAGCTTGTCGTGGAGCTCGGACGTCTCCGCGTCCACCGCGTAGGCCTGCAGCTCGCCCGCATCCCGGCGGAACAGCGTGTTGGAGAGGGAGCAGTCCCCCCAGTAGAAACCTCCCAGGTGCAGGCGCACCAGCAGGCTCGCCATGGCGTCCAGGAGCCGCTCGCGGTAGCGCTCCAGGCCCTGGTTCATGAAGAGGGTGCGGTAGGGCAGCGAGCCCTCCAGGAATCGGGTGATGAGGATGCTGCTCTCCTCGCCGCCGGCGGACTCGGCGCCGGTGCGGGCCCTTACCAGCCCCACGGCCACCACCGCGGGCAGCCCGCGCTCCTCCAAGCCGCGCAGCACCTCGTACTCGCGCTGGCCCACGCGCGGCGGCAGCTCCTTGAGCGCATAGATGACCTTGCCGTAGCTGACGAAGAGCACCTCGTGCCGCGACAGGCCCCGAGGCACCTGGACCAGCCGGGGACTCTTGCCCTCCCACTCCGCGAGCGAAAGCTGCCAGGGCAGATCCAGGAAGTCCGGGTGCCCCTGACGGATCTGGATGGCGGTGAGTCCGGTGGGCGGCATGGCGTCTCTTCCCAGAGCACGAGTCGAGCCTCAAGCATATTCTCCCCGGGCTCTATGCGCGCCCTCCTCCCCTCCCTTGCTCTCCTGCTCTGTCTCGTGCCCACGCTCACTCCCGCCCAGCCCCCCGCTTTCCCTGCCGCTCCCGCCACCACGACGCTGCTGCGTCCCGCCCGGGTCTTCGATGGAGTCACCGCGCAGCCACACGAGGGCTGGGTGGTGCTCGTGCGCGGGGACCGCATCGCCGCCGTGGGGCCCGCCGCGAAGGTGACGCCGCCAGAGGGTGCGGAGGTCATCGAGCTGCCGGGCACCACGCTCCTGCCCGGGCTCATCGAGGGCCACTCGCACCTGCTCCTGCACCCGTATGACGAGGCGACGTGGAACGATCAGGTGCTCAAGGAGTCCCTCACGGTGCGGGTGGCCAGGGCGACCAACCACGCACGCGCCACGCTGATGGCCGGCTTCACCACGGTGAGGGATCTCGGCACGGAGGGGGCCGGCGACGCGGACGTGGGGCTCAAGCAGGCGATCGACCAGGGCATCATCCCCGGGCCGCGGATGAAGGTGGTGACGCGCGCCCTGGTGGCCACGGGCAGCTACGGCCCCAAGGGCTTCGCCGCCGAGTGGGACGTGCCCCAGGGCGCGGAGGAGGCGGATGGAGTGGACGGCCTCATCCGCGCTGTGCGAGGGCAGATCGGCAAGGGGGCGGACTGGATCAAGGTCTACGGCGACTACCGCTGGGGCCCCCACGGGGAGGCCCGGCCCACGTACTCGGAGGAGGAGCTGCGGCTGATCGTCGAGACGGCCCGCAGCAGCGGGCGCCCGGTGGTGGTGCACGCGTCCACGGCCGAGGGCATGCGGCGCGCGGTGATGGCGGGCGTGGAGACCATCGAGCACGGGGACGAGGCAACGCCGGAGGTGCTCAAGCTCATGGCGCAGAAGGGCGTGGCGCTCTGCCCCACCCTCGCCGCGAGGGACGCGCTCCTGCGCTACAGCGGCTGGAAGAAGGGCACCAGCCCCGAGCCCGAGTCCCTGCGCAAGAAGCGCGAGTCCTTCCACGCCGCGCTGGCCGCGGGGGTGACGATCTGCAACGGGAGCGACGTGGGCGTCTTCACGCACGGGGACAACGCGCGCGAGTTGGAGCTGATGGTGGAGTACGGCATGGCGCCCGCCCAGGCGCTCCGGGCGGCCACCTCCGTCAACGCGCGCATGCTGCACATGGAGGATCAGCTCGGCCAGGTGAAGGAGGGGCTACTGGCGGATCTCGTCGCGGTGCGGGGCGACCCGACGCACGACATCTCCGCGCTGCGGCAGGTGCGGCTGGTGATGAAGGGCGGCAAGGTGTACCGCCGGGAGCCCTGAGCGGGGCGGGCTGTGGTCGAGGTGCTCCGACGCGCTCTGCGCCGCGCTCCGATGTTGCGTCGTGAGCGAGATGAGGCCGTCCCCGGCTGGCACGAGCCCAACTCATAAGGTAGGGTACCGTGTTCGTAACTGGCTGGGAGGGGTT
The DNA here is from genome assembly GCF_045802625.1 of Hyalangium sp. Lineage (NCBI taxonomy): Bacteria > Pseudomonadati > Myxococcota > Myxococcia > Myxococcales > Archangiaceae > Hyalangium > Hyalangium sp. Next base: position 117,999 of record NZ_JBJMQP010000039.1, read on the forward strand.
CATGATCAACAGCGGCCTGGCGCATGCGCAGCCGCATGCCGAGCTGGCGCCAGGCGTCATCATCGGCCCGTGGATGATCCGCGAGCGATGGGACAAGGGCAGCTTCGGTCTGGTGTTCAAGGTGACGCGCGCTGGCCACCCCGAGGCTGGCCTCTTCGCGCTGAAGATCGCTCTTCACGTCGACGACCCCCGCTTCCCCCGCGAGGTATGGCTGCTCCAGCGCACCACCCACCCCAGCATCCCTCGCTTCGAGGACAGGGGCTGGTGGAAGAGCAGCAGCGGGTGGGACTTTCCATACTTCGTGATGGAGTGGGTGGAGGGCCTGCCCCTGTACGAGTGGGCTCAGCAGCAGAAGCCCACGTCCGCCCAGGTGCTCCAGGTCCTCGCGCAGCTCGTCGGCGCCCTGGCTGCCGCGCACGCTGCGGGCGGAGTCCACCGGGACGTGAAGGGAGACAACGTGCTGGTGACGCCCAATCAGCGCGCCATCCTGCTCGACTGGGGGGCGGGAATGTACGAGGGGGCGAAGGGCATCACCGACACGGTGCTGCCTCCGGGCACCTCGTGCTACCGGGCCCCCGAGGCCGTGCGCTGGGCTTGGGCGCATCGGAAGAACGGTAAGTCCTACGAGGCAGGCCCGGCCGATGACGTGTACGCGCTGGGGGCCATGGCATATCGCCTGTGTACGGGAACCTACCCACCCGCGCCCGAGGAAGGTTCCCTGCCCCAGCGCCGGCTCTTCCCACCGCGTGAGCTTGCCACGGTGAGCATGGACCTGGAGAGGCTCATGCTGGCCTGCCTCAGCCAGGAACGGCGAGCGCGCCCGTCCGCCGCAAGTCTGGCCGTCGCCCTCGCTGCCGCTGCAGGTGAGCGAGATGCAGCGGCGCCTATAGCCCCGACACCCGCCGCAGCGGACACGGCCTCGACACCAGGCCCGCGGTTCCGCTGGCACTGGCCGGCGTGGGCCTCAACAGCGGTCGCGGCCCTGGGGGGCGGGCTAATAGCCAGCGCGCTGCTACTCATCGCCATCCATGGCGGCTCCGAGGGGCCCGTTCCGACTCCTGCTCCTGCGAGGGAGCCAGATGTGGCGCTTGAGCAACCTGCTCCCGAGGTTCCGGATGGGGGGGTTGCCGCCGAAGTGCTGGCTTCAGCTGCAAGGATCCCGCGCGACGTGTCCCCCTACACCACCATCAGCGCAACGATGCCCAAGCAGCCATTTCCCGGGCAGAAGAAGCCCCCTTGCGAACCACGCGCGGAGAGGGAAGTGCTTGGGGCCTGCTGGTCGATCTTGAAGATGACGCCCCCATGCGCCGCTGCAGGTTTCGATTACAACGGCGAATGCTTGCGGGCTGTCATGGTCGAGCCCCGCCAGCCCGCCTCGGAGGATCCCCGATGACCCCCAACCGCGCAGCTCGTTGGTGCTAGCGTCCAGCCCTCCCCTCGCGATGGAGACGCCCCGGTGGACCCCTTGGAGAAAGCACTCAAGAGTCTGGAGGCCCGAACCCTCGAGGAGCTGCTCACGCGGCTGGCCGAGATCCAGGCCCTGCGCGCCAAGGGCGAGCCGGTGCGGCTGCCGCAGGTGACGCTCCACATGCGCAGCGGGCGGGAGCTGCAGGGCTTCCTCCTGGAGCAGCGCGATGACCACCGCAGCGGCAAGCTCGTGGTGCTCCACGCGTTGAGCACCGACGCGCGGCGCACCGAGCCAGATGCCATCTTCGTCCGCTCCGAGAGCATCGAATCCCTCACCGTGCATGACCTGCCCTCGCTGGCGAACCCGTCTCGCGGAGGGCCTCCGGCGCCGACCCGGCTCGAGCTGAAGCGCAAGCTGGCCGAGCGTCAGGCCTCGCTGGCCTCCACGCTGGGCACTCCGCTGGAGCTGGAGGTGGACTGGGAGCGGATCTCCCAGGAGCCCGAGGGCCTCGCGGCGCTCGAGACGCTGAGCACCCGGGCCTTCAGTGTGCTGGAGGCGCTGGCGCGGGATGTGATGGGGCTGGAGGCGCTGCGCACGAACGTGCGCAAGCTGCGCCTGGAGGTGGGCTCGTCCGCGCAGGTGCGCCGGGAGGAGCAGACGCTGGTGCTGGCGACGACGGTGTCGGTGATGGGCTGGATGTCCAAGGAGGACCTGCAGACCGCCATCGAGAAGGTGCTCTGAGCGCTTCGACGGTCAGTGGTGGTGGGGGGACGTCTTGGCGAAGTTGCCCGGCCGGTTGCCCCGCGCCTCCGACGCGGGCCGCAGCTCCACCTCCATCTCGACGCTCTTGCCCCCCGGGACCTGGGCGACGAACTGGTTCACTCGCGTCTTGCTGTGGTCGATGCGAATGGCATGGCTGCCGGCGGCAATCGTCACCGCCAGCGGGGTGTTCCCACGCCACACGCCGTCGACTTCCACGGGTGCCGAGACAGCGTGCCCCTGAAACGTCGCGACGAGCTGGAGATTGACGACACCCTTGCCTGCCGACTTCCCGGTGTACGTGCGGACGAGCTTCTTGGGCGCGAGGCCCGGATCGCTCCTGCGCAGCTTGGGGAGCTGTTTCTGCGCCTGCTCATCCTTCTCCGCCGTTCGGATGGCCGCCTCGCGCGCCAGAAGATCCTCTGGAGGCGCCTTGGCCCGTTCGGCAGCAGGGCTTACCAGTGGCGCAGGCGGAGGGGCTCCGCTCGCCAGCTCGGGAAGGTGCACCGGCTCGGGAGGCTGAGGCCCCAGCGACCGATCCGGCCACAGTGCCGCGAGCAGCAGCACCAGTCCGGCGCCCCCCAGGCAGAGCCCCCACACCCACCTAGGAGTGCGCGCGCTCCCTCTGGGATTCACCTGGGCCTCCTCGTCCTGCGGGTTCACTGCCCAGGCTCCTCGGCAGCTGCGCCTGTACCGCCAGAGGGTGGCGTGGAGGAGCGAGGGCCCAGCACGTCCTGCAGCTTCACCACGACCACCACGACCTCTCCGTCCTCGGATGGCTGGGTGGTGACTCGGAGCACGTCCACCCCGCGCTTGAAGACGCCCGGATCCACCTCCCGATAGCCCGCGCTGCCCAGGGTCTGGGCATGGAACTTCAGGACCGCCTCGCGGCTCGCCTTGACCGAGTACTGGAGGACCGACGAGCCCTCGGTGTGCGTCTGCAGCACGGCGCGCGCGCCCGGCATCACCGGAGCGAAGGCGTCTTTTTGCCCGCGGTTCCGCTCCGCCAGGAAGGCCTCCGTGAGGATGACGGTGGTGGTGCCATCGGGGTTCGGCTGGAAGAACACCGTGTAGGCGATATAGGTGTCAGGATCGAGCCCGGTCACCTGGGCCTCGCTCGTCAGCGGCACCACGTGGCCCGGTGGAGGGAGGTACAGGCCCGCCTCCTGGAACTGACGGCGGAAGTGGCTCTCCAGCGCCTCCACCTTCTCCGCCGAGCGGACGGCGTGGATGGACACCGGCAGCCCCAGCGCCTCTGTCCGGCCAGGGACGTCCACGACCTCGAGCGGCTTCGGCACCGCCCACACCCGCGACGTGGGGCGAGCGGGAGGCTCGGCGGCGGCCACCCCGATGGCCGTGAAGAGGCCAAGCACGAGCAGCGCCCTCATCACCAGGCTTCCTTCTCGAAGAAGGACTGGTCGCAGGGAGCCCCCAGGAAGCACTCTCCCCGGCGCTGGTACGCATCCTTATAGGCGTCCGCGTACGGCGTCGTCGCCCACCCGAAGTCGAAGGCCTGGGTGGTGTTCTGCTCGCGCGTCTTGAAGGCAAACGGCTCTTTCCTGCCGTTGATCTCCGAGCCCGCCTCTCCCACGAAGACCATGCGGAAGGCGCGCTCGTCCACGGGCACGTTGGCCAGCTCGGGCACCGCGGGATCCTGCGTGAAGAGGCTTCGGATGAAGAAGGGGATGCTGAAGTCCTGCGTCTCGTAGGTGTTGTACTCGTCGTAGAGCCGCTTCACCGTCAGCCGGTAGGCTTGGTTCCCCTTGCCCTCGAACTGGCAGTCTTCCCGGCACTCCGCCAGTTCCTCTCCGTAGTCCTTGTCGCTGCCGGACAGCCCCCAGTCGTCCAGGGCAATGGACACCGAGCCCAGGCAGCGGCCGCCCCTGGCCCGGCCAAAGGCGCACACCTTGAGCCGTGGCTGCAGGACGTGGTTGACCTGGAAGAACCCCTTGCGGCTGTCCTCCAGGAAGCGCGTGGGCATGCCCCACACCTCGATCCTCGCGTCGGCCGAGCACTGCATGCCGTCCACATCCCTGCCGCCATCTTGAGCGGGCGCATAGGCCGCCCGGAGATGCTTGAACGGACCGCCCGTGGGGATCGGCGAGACCCGCGTGGGACTGCACTGCACGTTGAGCTGCGAGCCCCGCGTCATCACCTGGGTGAAGGTGCTGCGGCCCCCCTCCTCGAGCCCCTCGAAGTCCTTGAAGCGCGCCTCGGCCCGGGGACCGGGCAGGCGGCCGTCCCGGTCACGCACCTCATCCGCGGAGCGGAAGTGCGCGCCTGCATTCGAGGTGCTGGTGAACCGGTGCATCCTCAGCCCCGTGGTGTCCCACAGCGCCGCGGTGGCCGCCTGCTGGACGCGGAGCTTCATCATGCCGAGCTCGGCGAAGTGGATGCCAAACACCAGGATCGTGACGAACACGAGCGCACCGAGCGCCAGCTCGACGGTGGCCTGGCCTCGAGCGGAGGCGTGACTCATGGGATGGCCTCGAAGCCCTTGGCGCGCAGCAGGCGCAGCGCGTTGGCCTGATCGCGCTCGCGCAGCCCCTCGAGCGCGTTGATGATGTCATCCCCCCGGCGGCCATAGGGCTCGTCCACATCCGAGGCCACCAGGGTGGCGCGCCAGAAGGGGTTGAGGAAGTTGGGCGGCTCTTTCGAGTGGTCCTTGCCGCCCGCGGCCGCGCCGCGGTGGTAGTACGTGAGGCCGGAGGCGATGGCGATGCCCCGGTCCATTCCCCCTCGGTTCGAGCGGAGATCGATCTTCTCGCCAGGCTCCGAGCGCGAGAAGCGGAAGCGGAAGTGCAGCTCCCAGGGGTCGCCGGTGCGCGCGGAGTAGTCTCGGACAATGGGGACCAGGCTCTTCGGCTGCCCGTCCGCATTGGCCGCGGCGTTACCGCCCCGGAGCGCCGCCTCGCGGTAGTCCACGAAGACGGGCCAGATGCTGAGGCCCGTGGCATCCTGCGGCACCTCCCTGAAGGAGTGGCGCACCAGGGGAGGATCCGACACGCGCGAGTCGTTCCACTCGCGGTAGTCGCCGAAGTACCGATCCCCGCGGCGCCACATATGGTTGTCACGCGCGTCCCGAGGGCCTGTGGTGACGATGTAGCCGAAGGAGTCCTCGGTGGGCTCCTTGAGCTTGCAGCCCGGGGGCGGGTTGGTCCAGTCGAAGTGGAAGACGCCGACGTCCTGCGCCCACGCACCCAGGTAGGTGAGGTTGCGGCCGTCGTTCTCGAGATCCCTCCAGTGCTGCCACGCCGGGCGCTGGATGGCCTGCCCGTCATAGCCCTCGATCTCCGCGGGGCCGGTGCTGCGCATGGGGCCCTTCTCCCCGAAGTAGGAGGTGCCGAAGTCCGTCACGACGGCGACGAGCGGGCTGGGATCCATCACCCGGTTGAGGCGCTTGGCCACGTAGTCCGCCGCGCTCAGGTCATGCGTCAGCTTCGTCCCCTCGCGGGAGGAGATGAAGTGCTCCAGCCCGCGCGTGGCCATGGTGGCGCGCACCATGTGCTTGGGAGCGCGCTGCAGCGGCACCACCGCATCGTCTCGTTCCTGCTGGGTGACGGACTGGTCCGCGGCATACAGCTCCCGATCATTGTCCCCCCAGGGGCTGCCCTTGCGCGCGTCCGCGGCGATGTCGTCCGCGATCCCCCCCAGGCTCCTCGTCATCTGGCGGTAGATGTCCTTCTGGTCCTCGGCGAGGGTGAGGGCGGTCTTGTAGACGACGTTCCGGATGTAGTTCGCCGAGTCCCTGTCGTAGCCGTAGATGCCCTCATACCCGCCCCCAGGGGGCTCCCAGAGGTCAATGAGCCGCCGGTCCTCCGCCATGATGCGGTCATGCGCATCCTTCAAGGGGCCGGAGCACGCCGCCGGCCCGTTCGCCATCATGTCCGCCAGCAGATCGCGCCCCTGGTTCAGGGTGCCGTGGTAGTAGCCCGCCCAGCTCAACAGCGACTGGGCGGCGGCCACCGCCGACATCTGGGCGATGATCGTCCGGTTGAGCGAGGAGACGACGTTGAACGTCCGGGCGGTGACCACCGCCTGGCTGTAGGCGGCGGCGTCCGCGACGACCTGTTGCTCGGTCCGCTCGTGCAGGCGCACCCCCAGCCCGATGGTCATCAACACCAGCAGCGTCAACAACAGCAGCGTCAGGACGAAAAGGACCAGGGTCTGCCCACGCATGGCGCGCCTCACATACAGTCCTGCTGGTTGAAGAACTCCCGGCGCGCGGGCGTCATCATCCGCATGCCGTAGGTGGCTTGGATGGGGAAGACATACGTGCCCGCCGGTGCGTTGGTCCGCGCCTGGAAGGTGGCCGCCGCCCGGCCCTCCAGGCTCTCGGGAGACCGGCTCTGGGTCCACCGGGCGTTGCGCACGGGCATCAGCGGATTGAACCCCGTGTAGTCCTGCAGGCCCAGGGACGCGAGCGCCATGCGCGCAATGACCCAATTGGCGAAGGGGATGCGCATGGGGTACCAGAAGATGAGGCGCGCCTCGAGCCGCAGGCTGTCGCGATCCGGGTCGTCAAACGCGGAGGCCTCCGCGCCGGTGAAGTCGGAGGCCTGAGGGCTCTGGCGGAGGATCCACACGATGTCGCCGTTGTGGCCCGAGTCGAGGCTGGGGGCGTAGTGATTGTCGATGTGCGCCTCGAAGGCCCTGGCGAGGCGGGTCGCGCTGTCCGTGCGCGTGAAGGTGGGCAGCACGGTGGTCACCGCTGCCTGCAACATCCTGCGGCACGAGCCCTGGCTGAGGCTCCCGGCCCGCACCGCGCGGAAAGCGGCGTGCTCGGCCATCAGGCGAGCCTGCAGCATGAGGAAGAGCTGCAACGCACCCAGGACCAGGAACACGGCCAAGGGCAATGTGAGCGCTGACTCCACCGCGGCTTGGCCGCTCTCGGCTCTCAAGGGTCGAGACTGCATCCACCTACAGTCACGCATGCCTCTCTGGCCCGGCAATCGGTCAGGTGGCCGTTTGGACGCGGACGGATGCATGGCCCATGCTGCGGAACTCGCTCCGGCAATCCCTCTTCCCCCTGATGCGCCTGCTCCCTCGCCTCCGCCTCCTGCTCTTCGTGCTGACGGCGCTAGCCGTGTGCGGGCTCGTGTCCACACAGGCGCTCGCGGAGCCGCCACCCCCGGTTCACCCGCTCCACGTCCTGTTCATCGGCAACAGCTACACCTACGTCAACAACCTCCCCGCCTTGCTGGAGGGACTGGCCGCCTCCGCGAACCCGCCCGTGCCCATCCAGACTCGCGCCATCACCCGCCCGGGAGTCCGGCTGCAGCAGCACTGGGATCGCGGCGAGGCGCTCGCGGCGCTCCGGGAGGGCCACTGGGACTACGTGGTGCTCCAGGAGCAGAGCACGCTGGGCCTGCTGCTCATCGAAGGCCGCCACGAGGTGAATGATCCCGAGCTCGCCTTCCACCCCTACGCCCGGCGCTTCGCCGAGGAGGCACGGAAGGTAGGCGCCCAGCCGCTCTTCCTGCTCACCTGGGCCCGGCGCGACACGCCCGAGTCCCAGGCCCGGCTGACCCAGGCCTATATGTCCGTGGCTCGGGAGCTGGGAGCGCCCATCATCCCCGCGGGGCTCGCCTGGGCGCGCGTGCGGCAGGAGACCCCGGACGTGGTGCTCTACAACCAGGACGGCAGCCATCCCGCTCCCGCGGGCAGCTACCTCACGGCCTCCACCCTGTATGCGACCCTGACGGGGCACTCGCCGATGGGCCTGGCCTCCACCGTCACCGGCCACCCCATGTCCGAGGGCGTGCTCGACCCCACCCGGACGGTGAAGCTGGCCTCCCTCCCGGCAGAGCAGGCCGAGCGCCTCCAGCGCGTGGCCTGGACCACCTTCGAGGAGCTGCGCCAGAGCGGCGGCTATGTGGAGGTCCAGCCCCCCTCCCCCGAGCTGCCCACGCTCCCCGAGGGCCAGCCCCTGGCGCTCCCGGCGCTGCTCGGCACCTGGCAGGGCGAGATGCGCTTCTACGACCAGGAGTCGGGCCAGTCCCCGGCCACGCTCCACCTCACGTTGAAGCAGGAGGGGGAGCACGTGGCAGGCACCGTGCGCATCGTCTTCGCCAACGGCCAGAAGGAAGGCCCCTTCTCCCTCGAAGCGCTCGCGGTGGAGCCCTCGCGGCTGCGCTTCTCCACCCCGCTGCTGAGCCAGGGCCGCGGCAAGGTGGAGCACGAGGCGGTGCTCACCGCGGACGGGCTGGCGGGCCTGGCTCGCTACGAGAACCCGCGCAACCACGATCGCTACGTGGGGACGTGGAAGCTCCACCGCCCGGAGCCTCCTCCCCCTGGGCCCTGAGCCTCACCACCGCAGGCGCGAGCCCACCCCGAACGTCAGGAACTTCTCCGCAGCCTCGAACTCGTCCCTGTCGATGGGAAAGTGGTACCGCACCTCGAGGGCCAGCGGAGGCACGCTCTTGCCCAGATCCAGCTCCACCTCGCCTCCCGCCGAGACTCCGACATGGCTTGACCGGTTGTCGTGCAGGCCCAGCCCCAGCAGCACGGAAGTCCGAGTGGGGCCGATCTCCACCCCACCGCGCACCAGCCCCCCCAGCTGGAACAGGCTGTGCTCCTCCACGAACGGGTGCCCGAAGCCCGCGACCGTCTCGGTGCCGATGTGGCTGTACCAGGCCACCTCCGGGCCGACCGCCAGGTAGGGGCCGATCAGCGCGAGCAGGTGGAGCCGGCCTCCCCATCCCTCCGTGGGCTGGACGATGCCCATGTCTCTCCCATAGCCGAACTGGAGCCCCACTTCGCCCACCGGGCCCCGCCCCGAGAACCAATGCGCGGCCACTTCCTCCGAGGGCTCCGTCAGGTGGAGCGCCAACGGCCCCTGCTCCGCCTTGTCGTACACCGTGGACCAGTGCGGCACCGCCAGCCCCAGCAACGTGCCCACTCCGGCCCCCAACGCGCCGACGACCAGGCCTCCGACGAGTGCACAGCCTCCGGCGCCGGGGGCACTGTCCCCCTCCGAGGCCAGGACACAGAGGAACGCGAAAGACAGGCTCCCCAGCACCACGCCCGTGCCCCCGCCGATCATCGCCCCATACCCGGGCGAGCGCTTGCGTGTCTCCAGCCACTGCACGTCCGTCAGCAGGAAGTTCGCCACCTGATCGGGTGACGCCTGGAGCGAGAGCGCACCCGGCGTCAGGCTCACCAGCTCGCCGGACTGGCGCTCCCCGCGTGCTGTCTCCACACGCACCCGCTCTCCCTGCTCGAGCACGAGCGTGTAGCGGGGGCTGAAGTCCATGACGAGAGGAGGCGGCTCGGGCACGTCAGGGGCCTTGATCAGAGGAGGCGCCAGCTCGGGTGGAGGAGGCACCTGGACCTCCGAGCCGGACTCCTGCGCACGCGCTGTATGGAGCGAGACCAGAAGGAAGAGGATCAACCAGAGGCGCATGAGGCTCCCTCCCAGAGCGACAGCGTGCCGGCTCACGCCAGGCGAACGGGTTGGACCAGGGGAAACAGGCGCTCGGTGTCCGCGCGCCGGCAGAGCTCGGTGCCATGGGACAGCAGCGCCGCGGTGCCCGAGGCAATGCCCCACCGGAAGGCCTCCTCGGGAGCCAGCCCCCGCGCGAGCCCGAGCGTCATGCCCCCCACGAAGCTGTCCCCCGCTCCCACCGAGCTGTGCGTCTCCACGGGAGGAGGCTGCGCCCGGAACTGGCCCTGGCGCGTGGTCAGCAGCGCGCCGTCGGCCCCCAGGGAGACGACGAGCACCTCGGCGTGCTCCCGCTCCAGGAAGGCCCGCGCCAGCCCAGGCAGGGCGGCGAGCTCATCCACCTGAGCGCCCATCATGTCGCGGAACTCCTTGCGGTTGGGCTTGACCATGAAGATGCCCTCCTCCTTGGCGGCCAGCAGCGGCTCGCCGGCGGTGTCGAGCACCAGCCGCGCGTTCTGCTTGCGCGCCACCCGCGCCACCCGCGCATAGAAGTCCACGGGCACGCCCGGAGCCAGGCTGCCGCTGGCGACGATGTACTCGGCATCCGCGGCCACGCTGGACAGCGAGTCCAGCAGGGCCTGCCACTCCTTCTCGGCGAGCGTGGGCCCCGGCATGACGAAGCGGAACTCGCGCTTGCTCTTGCGCTCGGTGACGGTGAAGTTCTCCCGGGTGTGGCCCGAGATGGAGATGGACCAGCGCCGCAGCCCCTTCTGCTCCAGGAGCTGCTCCAGGAGATCCCCCGTGGGACCGCCCCTCGGGTAGAGCGCGAGCGACTCCCCGCCCAGCTCGTGGATGACGCGAGCGACGTTGAGCCCTCCGCCTCCCGGATCGCGGCGCTCCGAATCGCACCGAAGCTTGTGCTCGGGAGTCACCACGTCCACGGTGGTGGACAGATCGATGGTCGGGTTGAGGGTCAGCGTCACGATGGGCTTCATGACTCAGGGTGTAGCCGGATGCGGCCCGGCGTTCCACCCTCACGTCCAAACGCGTCATGTCCAACGGATGATGGAGCTCGTCACTGGGGCGCGTTGACGCGATCGGGTCAGGGCGATAGAGCGGGGAGCCTCGTGCCCCCCCCTCCTCCTCCACCTTCCAGCGCTCCCATCGAGCTGACTCCTCTCGTCTGGGTCGTGGACGACAGCTCTACCGAGGTGGAGGCCATCCGCCGCTCGCTGGCCAGCGACTGCCGGGTGGAGGTGTACTCGAACGGAGAGGCGATGCTCGAGGCGCTCCACCAGCACACGCCTCCCGACGTCCTGGTCCTGGACTGGCAGATGCCGGGCCTGTCCGGCATCGAGGCGTGCCGCTACCTGCGCGGGAACCCCTCCACCGAGACGATCCCCGTCCTCATCCTCACCGGCAACGCCGGCCCCGACAACGTGGAGGAGGCCCTGCTCGCGGGCGCCAATGACTACGTCCTCAAGCCGTTCCACCCGGCGGAGCTGCTGGCGCGGGTGCACGCCCTCTCCCGCTGGGAGCTGCAGCGCAGGCGCACGCTCGCGGATGAGCGCGCCCGGCGGCTGCTCGCGGAGGGCTCGCTCACGGAGGTGCAGGCGGCCGAGGCGCGCGCCCGCAGGAGCGAGCAGCGCTATGAGCTCGCCGCACGGGCCACGCGGGATGTCATCTGGGAGTGGGACCCGCTGACGGGAGAGGTGGAGCGCAGCATCGGGCTCGCCAGCTACCTGGGCTATCCCGAGCAGGGCGCGTCGAGAACCGATCCGTGGCAGGTGCACCTCCACCCCGAGGACCGGGAGCGGGTGCTGAGCAGCTTCCGTGGGGCCATCGACGGCACGGCCCAGGAGTGGCAAGAGGAGTACCGGCTGCGGCGCGCGGATGGGACGTGGGCGCACGTGGTGGATCGCTGCCACATCGTCCGGGATGAGCAGGGCCGGGCCATCCAGGTGGTGGGGGCGCTGCAGGATGTCTCCGAGCGCAAGCGGCTGGAGGCCGAGGCCCTCCAGCGCGCCGAGTTCGAGCGGCAGCTCATCGGCATCGTCAGCCATGATCTGCGCAACCCGTTGAATGCCATCACCCTGGCGGCGACGGCGATCATCCGGAGCGAGGAGCTCGAGGAGCGGCAGCGGCGCAATGCTGTCCGAGTCCTCACGGCGGCCGATCGCGCCACGCGGATGATCCGGGATCTGCTCGACTTCACCCAGGCTCGGCAGGGCGGCGGTATTCCGTTGAGCCGCCAGCCCATGGATCTCCACGAGCTGGTGCAGACGGTGGTGGACGAGCTGCAGGTCACCCACTCGGATCGCACCCTCCTGGTGGAGCGGACCGGGGATGCGAAAGGCGAGTGGGATCCGGATCGCCTGGCCCAGGTGATCAGCAACCTGCTGGGCAACGCGCTCCAGTACAGCCCTCCGAACACGCCGGTGAAGATCACCACTCGGGGCGAGGTGGACACGGTGGTGCTGGAGGTCCACAACCAAGGCGAGCCCATCCCGGCCGAGGTGCTCTCGCGCATCTTCGAGCCGATGGAGCGAGGCACCCACCTGCAGGCGGTCCGGGCGGGGCGGAGCATCGGCCTGGGGCTCTTCATCGTCCGGCACATCGTGCTGGCGCATGGAGGGCGGGTGAGCGCCCGGTCGCTCGTCGACGAGGGCACCACCTTCACCGTGCTGCTGCCCCGGAAGCCTTGAGCAGAGGCCCTCGCCCGGGATGGAGGGTGCGAGACCGGGTGGGTGGGCTACGATCGCCCCGTCATGCACACGCCCCCTCGTCACTCCTGGACCGCTCCGGCCCGCCTCGCCGCTCTCCTCCTCCCGCTGGCCCTGCTGTCACTCGCCTGCCAGGATCCCCCGCCCCCGCCTCCTCCGGTGGAAGAGGACCCGAACGCTGTACAGGGGCAGCGCATCATCCACCGCCGGCTGGAGAGCGGAGACGCCATCACCTCGGACAACACGGGGGTGCGCTCCACCCTGTCGGTGCTCGTGCCCACGGGAGCTGCCTTCGAGGCGCGTCCCTTCGTCGCCACGGGCGATGACACCTTCAAGTTCGAGGACGTCCCGCAGGGGCCGTACTACCTGAAGCGAGGCGCGGACTCGTACCTCATCACCGAGCAACGCCAGCTCAAGCTGGACGAGTACCTGCTGGGCCGCGAGGGCGTCATCACCGTCCCCGCGGCCCTCCCCGTCACCTTGAGTGTGGACGGGCTGGCCCCGATGGACGCCTACCAGGAGTTCGACGTGATCGCTCCCAATGCGGGCGCGGCGGGGGTGATCCACCTGGATCCGGCGCCGCAACCAGGAGCGACTTCGCTCAGTGGGCAGCCGGCGGAGTACCGCTCGGCCTTCGGGCGCCAGGAGATCATTGATGGCAGCAAGGGGGACCAGCTCTATCTGATCCAGAAGCTCCGGCGCTCGGCGGGGGACTTCAACTACTTCGCCGCCGCCCGGGCGATGACACTCACGGGGGTGACGCTCCGCTCGGACGGGCAGGCCACGCCGGTGGGAGGCACGTTCAGCGACATTGCGCCGCGGCCGTTGAGCGTCAACTGGCGGCGCTCGAGCTTCGAGGCCTGGCGGGCGGCGGTGCACCCGCTGGCGGTGTCCCTGCCGGAGACCTCGGTGCGCCACAGCCTCATCGTGGCTCCGGCGGTGGGTGGGCTCTCGGAGGGCATCGTGGGCTACGCGGGGGAGTTGCTCTCCGGCAACATCCCGGCGGGCAACCAGGACGTGAGCCTGACGCTGGAGTACGGCAACCCCTACCCCTCCACGTGGGGCGTGGTGGCGAACGTCGTCCACCGCTACCAGATCCCGGTCCGGCTCTCGGCGCAAGGGCCCGCGGGCTCGGTGGGCGTCTCGCTGAAGGAGCAGCTGGAGGTGGGGGCCTTCGCCTCACAGGCGATCGAGCCGCGCCTCTCTCCGCCCACGCAACTCCAGGTGGATGGGGCCAACGCTCAGGAGGATCGCACGCTCGGCTCGCTCACGCCGGTGTTCACCTGGGAGCCGCCCGCGCTGGGCACGGCGGACGTGTACGAGCTGCGCATCTTCCGGCTCTACACCACGGCGGACGCACCGGACGTGCTGCGCACGGAGACACTGGCCACCTTCCTCACGGCCCAGCGGCAGGTGCGGGTGCCGCCCGGAGTGCTCCAGGCGAAGCAGGCCTACGTGGTGCGCCTGGGCGCCATGCGGACACCGGGAGTGGACCTCACCCAGGCGCCCTACCGGCAGGACTCGGTGGTGGACACCTCGCTGGCCGAGTCCCTCTCCAGCGTCCTGTCCACGCCGTGACCCTCGGATGACAACGCCCCCGGTCGACAACCCCGGGGGCGACGCTTGCCACGGTGTTCCGCCGTGCGGCGGGAGCTACACGATCGGCACGAAGATCTTCAGACCGGAGCGGCTCGCCGCGCCCGCGAGCGTGTTGCGCTCGATGAAGTCGCTCGTGGACGAGTGGCCGTCGCCAGTGGTGATGGCGGTGTGGCCGTAGATGCTGCCCAGGCGCGTCGAGGTCTTCTCCCAGGTGAGGACCAGGCCCGGGATCTTCAGGGCCTCGGAGAGCGGGATGTTGACCTGCTTGAACTTGTTGCGCGGCAGGTTGTTGTCGATCTGGTTGCCGTTGCCATGGACCGAGAGGCCCAGGGCGCTCTGGATGGCCCGGCTCACGCCGGTGGCGCACAGGCCCTGGCTGTTGTAGCCGCCCATGCCCATCGCGGCCGTGTGGCCCGCGGCCGCCAGCTTGCGCATCGCGGGAGTCACCTTGATGCCCCCGGCGCCCGTGGTCGTCCCAACCGAATCGGTGCCCGTCGAACCGCCGGTGCGGCCCGCGCTCGTGCCGCCGCTGCTGTGGGTACCGCCGCCCTTGGCGGGCTCGAAGCTGGAGCTGCCGCTGTGGCCGGGGATGCTCAGGGACTTGCCGGCGTAGATGAGGTTCGGGTTGGCGATGTGGTTGGTGCGCGCCAGCGCCGAGACGCTCGTGTGGAAACGGGAAGCAATGGCCGAGAGGGTGTCGCCAGAGCGGATGCGGTAGGTGGACATGTAAGTCAATCTCCTTGCACCATTCTCGGAGCATCCGCCGCGAAGTTGCGCCGGATTTCTCAGGATCTTTTAATCCGCCCGGCCTCGCCTCCACCCTTTGAGAATCCCCAGCGAATATGGGCACTTGGATGGAGGCGAGGCCTCCCCTCCGCTGCCACTCCGGAGCCTCATTGGCGCACCAGGGGTTCCTCTACTTGCTGTCGAGCGAGAAGACACCATCCCAGTCCTCGGCGGGAGGCGCCGCGAGCAGGGCGTCGCACCGCGCGGCGAACCGCTGCGAGGGCCCGTCCTCCGGGGAGGCGAGAAAGGCGGCGCGGGCCTCGATGAAGCGGCGAGCCCGGTAGAGCGCGAGGCCCTCGGCGAAGCGCGCCAGGTGCGGGGGAGCCGGAGTGCCCGCCACGCCGACGAGCTCGAAGACCCGGACCGGCTGCTGCTTGCCCTTGACGCGCAGCCAGTCGAGCTCCCGCGCCAGCACCCTGCCGTGGGCGGCGGCGAGGGTGTCCTCTGCCACCAGGGTGCGGGTGCCGTAGGCCTTCGCGGCCCCCTCCAGGCGTGAGGCGAGGTTCACCGCATCCCCAATGACGGTGTAGTCCTGAGCTGCCCGGGAGCCGATGTTGCCCGCCACGCACTGGCCGGTGTTGATGCCAATCCGGCAGTCGAGCCGAGGCAGCCCCCGCGCCTCGAAACCGGGAGCCAGCCGATCCACCAACGCCACGAGATCCAACGCCGTGAGGCACGCGCGCACCGCGTGGTCCTCCTGGGGCAGCGGCGCGTTCCAGAAGCACATGATGGCGTCGCCAATGAACTTGTCGAGCGTCGCGCCGTGCCGGGTCAGCACCTCGGTCGCCTGCTCGAAGTAGGCGTTGAGGAGGGCGACGAGCTCCTCCGGGCTCAGCTGCTCACCCATGGAGGTAAAGCCCACCAGATCGCTGAAGAGCACCGTGAGCATCTTCCGATCGCCGCCCGGCGCGGCCTTCTCGGGGTACTTGATGAGCTCGTCCACCACCTGGGGCGAGAGGTAGCGCTTGAACAGGCCCTTGATCTGATCCCTCTGCCGCAGGCCGCTGACCATCTCGTTGAAGGACTGCGCCACCCGGCCCACCTCGTCCGAGCTGTGCACGGGGACCTCGACGGTGAGATCCCCCAGGCGCACGCGGCCCGCGGCCGCCTCGAGCTGCACGAGCGGAGAGGCCATGCTCCGGGCCATGAAGACCGCCGCCGCCAGGGCGAAGAGCGCCACTCCCACCGCGGTGGGCACCAGCCAGCGCTGGAAGCGCTCGAGGATGGGGTTGATCTCCGCGTCGAAGTCGCGAAGGACGAACACCTGCCCGATGCGGGTGCCATCCACTCCGCGCAGCTCCCCCCCGCGCGCCAGGTAGTGCGTGTCCCCGATGTAGAGATCGCGCGCCTGCTCGGCCTGGAAGCCGCGCGCATCGAAGCCGGTGACCGTAGGCAACTGGGTGGCCAGGGCCCCGTCTTCCGCGCGCACCACGAAGCGGGCGCGGGTGTCCACCACCGGGTGCCCAGGGGCCCGCGGCGCCGCCAGATCCTCCAGCAGCACGTCCCCTACCCACTGGCCGGAGAGCACCACCCCCACCTTCTCCCGCCGCGAGCCGAAGGCGGGCTGCGCGTGGACGAGCAGCAGATCCCCGTCGCGGATCTGCGCCGGGGGGACGAAGGTGAAAGGCAAGGCGCGCAGCTGGGCGGGAGACCAGAGCGCGGAGGTGGGGCCTTGCCGCAGCGCCGTGTCGAGCACGGCCAGGGCGACCGGCGCCTCACCCAGCTGCTCCGGCGCCGCGCGGGTGTAGACCAGGCGCCCGTTGGCGTTGAAGAAGGCCCAGAGCAGCGGGCCGCCACGGCTCCAGCCGAAGGCCTCGGTGTCCGCGGAGGCGATGACCTCGCGGGCGCTGAGGATGCCGCTGGTCTCCGAGCTCGCCTCGCCCAGGCCGGCCTCGGCATCCGAGGAGTTCACCGACAGGGACATCTCCTTGAAGGAGCGATCCAGCGTGCGCGCCTCGGCCACGTCGCGGATGCGCTCCTGGCTCGACTTGGCCAGCTGCTGGAAGGACTCCAGCGTCCGCTCGAGATCGCTGGCGATCTTCTGCTTCGCCGCCGCCTTCACCGCGAAGGTGGTGAGCAGCAGCGCAATGATGAGCGACGCGCCAGCGAGCGCCATGAAGGCGAGGATGAGCTTCCGGGCGAGCGTCACCGGCGGCAAGGATAGCCGCCCGAGCAGCGTCCGGCGAGCTTAGTTGCCCTTGCTGCCCTGGCTGGGGTACTCGGGCCTGGGGCCGTACGGCTTGCCGTGCTTGTCGAGGTGGGCGTCGGCGTCGCGCGTCTCCACGAGCTGCAGCGTGACGGTGCTGGCGCGGCCCTCCTCCACGGTGACCTCGGCACGAGCGATGTCGCTCTTCTCGTCGCGCCGGTGCACCGCGAAGAGAGGGTAGCGCCCGGGGGGCACGCCCCGCAGGAGGAAGCGCCCGTCCTTGTCTGTCACCGCGAAGGCGCGGTTGGGCACCACCACCAGCGTCGCCACCATCCCCTCGTGGATGTCGCAGTAGACGTCGATGATGCCCGTCTTGGAGAAGGTCTCGACGTACTTCTCGCCCGGCCGGTTCTTGCCCGCGTCGAACTTGTGGGCCACCGAGCGCGAGAAGACGTTGTGGAGCACCACGTCCTGGTTGGCGAACTCCACCTTCTGCCCGGCGACGATGGGCAGCACCGCGGGGACGAAGCTCTTGTCGCGCTGGCTCATATGCGCCACCTCGGCCGGGGGCGCTTCCGTGTAGCCGGTGAGATAGACCACGACGCCGGAGCGGTCCGCCTTCGGCTGCGGCTTGCCGTCCGGGCCCATGACGGACATCTGTACTTCCCCCTGCACGCTGCCCGGCTCCGCCCTGGCGAGCGGCGCGGCGAGCAGGAGCGCCACGAGAATTGGAGTTAGAGAGCGACTGCCCATATGAGCCTCGGCATGAAGCGGGGGGTCTCGGGGGCCAGCCCCGTCAGGCCCACCAAGGTGCCCACGGTCACCCATGTCCGGCCGAATGTCCACGCCACGCTCGGGCCGACGAAGAGGTGCGGCTTCTGATCCTGCTCCCGCACGCCGAACTCACCGAACGACTCCAGCGACAGCTGCAGCTCGTCCGGGATGAGGGAGTAGGCGAGCCCGGCGGAGTACGTCCCGAGCACGCGGACAGGCCCTTCACTGCCGCGCAGCGCGGGGATGCCCACCTGCGCGCCCAGGTCGAGCGCCGCGTGCAGCCCGCCCGTCAGCTGATACGAGCCGATGAGGTTGAGGTCCACCCGAGACGGATTCGCCGTGTGGATGGCCTGGTGCCAGGCCACGCGCACCAGCGGCTGGAAGGCACTCTCATCACCCCGGGCAAAGAGCCGGTAGCGCAGATCCGCCTCGAAGGACTCGAGCTCGGTTGTGCTCTGCGTGGAGCGCACCTGGAAGGGGAGCGCGAGCTCGAGGTGCTGGCTCAGCCCGAAGACGGGCGCCCACCACACCCAGTACGTCGCGGGCCGCTGAGGAAAGGCGGGAGCGCGGCTCCTGGCCCACAGCCACTGCTCGAGCTCGACGTCGCCTTTGGGAACGATCTCGGTGTCATACGTCCAGATGAAGGGGCGGCGTCCCGCCTGCGCGGGCCCGGCCCATGCCAGTCCCACGATGCAGGCCACCACTGCCGCCCAACGGGCTGCTTGCATTCGAGCTCCCTGCCCCCACCCATGAGGGCACCTGCGCACGTTCGTATCACACCCACCTTCGGCCCGGCTCGGGTGGCATGGTGAACGGTCGCAGAACCTCTCGATTGAATCTCGAGGCGGCGCGTTGTTTGGGAGCTCCTGGAAGCAGCCGAAAGGAGCAACCACATGTCTGCGGCAGGCAAATCACGGCGGTCCTTGCTGGTGGCAACCACGAGCCTGGGGGCTGGATGGATCCTCACAGGTTGCGCTACCTCGTCCTCGGAGCGCGGCAAGGAGTCAGAAGAGAAAGGCCGAAAGGAAGGCAAGGAGGAGGAGGAGATCACTCCGGCCGAGGATCTGATGCGCGAGCACGGAATCCTGCGCCGGGTGCTGCTCGTCTACGAGGAAGCCATCCGCCGGCTCACGGCTCACCAGGAGCTGCCGCCTCAGGTCCTCGCCAGCGGAGCGCAGATCGTCCGCCGCTTCGTCGAGGACTACCACGAGCGCATGGAAGAGGATTACCTGTTCCCCCGCTTCCAGAAGGCCGGCACGCTGGTGGAGCTGGTGACCGTGCTGCGCGAGCAGCATGAAGCCGGCAGGAAGCTCACCGCCGAGGTACTGCGCCTGGCCACGCCCGAGGGCCTGCGCCAACCTGACTCCGTGGCGCAGCTCACGAATTCCCTCCAGCGCTTCATCCGCATGTACCAGCCCCACGCTGCGCGCGAGGACACGGTCCTCTTCCCGGCCCTGCGCAAGGTCGTCTCCCCCAACGAGTACGACTCGCTGGGAGAAGACTTCGAGCGCAAGGAGCACGAGCTGTTTGGAGAGGACGGCTTCGAGAAGTTCGTGGACGAAGTGGCGGGCCTGGAGAAAGCCTTGAATCTCTACGAGCTGTCCTCCTTCACTCCTCGATCATGAAAATGAAACGGGCCCCGTCCCTCGGCGTCACGCTCGAGGGAGGGGCCCGCCGTTCATGCTCGGGACACGCGGCGTCCCGCGCCAGGGCTTACTTGCCCGCGCGGTACGAGGTCCACATGCTGCTCATGCGGCTGTTCTGGCCCGCGGTGAACGTGTTCATGCAGGAGTCGTACGAGTAGTCCATGAAGTTGGTGATGGGGTCCACGCCGGTGCTGGTGCAGGTGTCGCGGCCGGAGGGGCAACCGGAGGCCGGCGAGGCCTCGTACGCCGTGTCGCTCACGCTGTCACCCGGGCTGGTGCAGCCGCCCTGGAACGTGTGGTACAGGCCCAGCCAGTGGCCGATCTCGTGGGTCGCCGTGTCGCCCTGGTTGTAGTTGGTGGCCGAGCCGCCCGGGAACGAGCTCTGGAGGATCACCACGCCGTCCATCTTCGGGCTGCTGGCGTAGCTCCAGGGGAAGGTCGCCCAGCCCAGCAGGCCGCCGCCCATGTTGTTGGTGTAGAGGTTGAGCGCGGTCGCGGTGCCCTTGCGCAGCGTGTTCTTCATCGCCGACTCGGCGCTGGTGCCGTCGGTCGCGGTGTACCAGGTGGAGTTGTTCGTGTAGTCCGTGCCCGCCAGCGCGAAGCTGAAGCCCGCCACCGCGTACGCGTTGTTGAGCACGGTGATCTGGTTGTTGATCTGCGTGGTCGTCACCCCGCCGCCACCGGCCGAGTCGCGGATCACGTGGACGTACACGGGGATGGAGACGGCCATGGCGTGGACTTCGCCCGACATCTCGTGGCGCGCGCGGACCGCCTCGAAGCGGGCCTCGATCTGCGCCACCTCATCCGCGGTGAACTCCTGGCTGCCGCAGATGCGGGGGTCCGTCACAGCCTGGGCGTCCGTGTTGCCGGAAACCTGCTGCTCCGCCTCATCCACGGGACCACAGCCCGCCATCGCAGCAACCGCGCTGAGCGCCACCACCGTCTTTCCAAAGCTACGCATGTGCCTCCACCTTTCCCGATCGGGGGGATCTCGATCGAAGGGGACCCGGCTTTTAAATTAGACAGGATTAATGATCAAATCCTTTGTTATGGCTTAAGCCCGAATTCCTTGACTCGTCGCGGCAGCGCCCAGCGCGAGTCCATGCGCGGAGGAGTCTCGCGTAGCATGCCGGGCGCGGTGCGCTTGAATGTTTGTGTTCATACAAGGAGAAGCAGTGAAGGCACGATTCACACTGATGGCGTTGGCCGTGCTGTGCCTGCTGCCCCTGAGAGCCCACGCCGAGCCCCGGCGGCTGGTGATGATCTTCACCGGAGACAACCGGGGGGAGATCGCCCCCTGTGGCTGCAAGGTGGAGCCGCAGGGCGGGCTGGCCCGAAGGAAGACGGCCCTCGAGGCGGAGCGGGCCCGGGGCCTGCCGGTGGTGTTGATGGACGCGGGCAACGCGCTGTTCCACGAGCCCACGCGCACGCAAGAACCCCTGGCGCTCCAGCGGGCGGAGCTGGTGCTGGATCAGATGGAGGCGCTAGGCACGGTGGCCATGGTGGTGGGCGAGCGAGACTTGTCCCAGGGCCTGGCCTACCTCCAGCAGGCCACGCGGGCGCACAGCAAGAAGATGAAGCTGCTGTCCGCCAACCTGGTGGACAAGGCCGGGAAGGCGCCCTTCGCGCCCTCCCTGGTGGTGGCAGCCGGGGGATTGAAGGTGGGCGTGGTGGGAGTGTCCCCCGAGGGCACGCTGGCGGGAGAGCCGGGGCTGAAGGGCCGGCCGCCCAAGGAAGCCGCGCTGGCCGAGGCGCGCAAGCTGCGCCAGTCCGGCAAGGTGGACGTGGTGGTGGTGCTGGCGGCGGTGCCGTACCAAGAGGCCGTGAAGCTGGCCATCCTGGCCAATGACGCCGTGGACTTCGTGGTGCAGTCCAACGACGCCCGGGGCATTGGCATCGGCGAGCTGGTGGGCAGCAACGCCGCCGTCTTCCCCTCGGGAGAGCTCGGCAAGCAGATCACCCGGCTGGAGCTGAGCGTGGACGGGCCGGGGCCCTCGGTGGACCTGAGCGCGGGCTCACGGGCCCGCCAGGAGCTGCAGGTGGTGGAGGGCAACCTCCTGAAGGCGAACGAGCGGCTGGCCAGCACCCAGGACGAGCCCACCCGCACCGAGCTCACCCGCACCATCGTCGAGCTGGAGGGCCGCCTGCGGCAGCTCGAGTCGCAGTTGGAGGTGAAGGCCCCCAAGGGTGGGCGCGCGCACCAGCTCTCCTACGTCACCCTGGGGCTGGCGGTGGCGGATGATCCGGTGGTGAAGCAACGGGTGGAAGAGCTCCAGCCCCGCGCGGAGTGAGCCCCCGCCTCAGGGGCGCACCTGGCCGTGCGCCTCCGGGAAGCTCGGGGTGAAGCTCAGCGCCCCACCCCGAGTCCCACCGGCTACACCTTCTTGAACACCACGTAGCCCGCGGACGGGATGTTCACCGGCGTGGCGCTGCCGCCGTTCAGCGTGGCGCCGAAGTTGCCGAAGTTGCCGCCGCCGTACGCCCCGGCGTCGCTGTTCAGCACCTCCTTCCAGTTCCCAGGAGGCAGCGGCATCTTGTAGCCCTCCAGGTTCTGGTGATTCAGGCTGCCCACCACCAGGTACTCGTCGTTGCCCGACTTGCGGGTGAACGCCATCACCGCGTCATCATTGTGCGTGTACACCCGGTTCACCTCGGCCGTGGCGCTGAAGGCCGGGCTCGAGTTCCGCAGCGCAATGGCGTCCTTGTAGAACTGGAACTGCTGGCGCTGGGTGATGTTGAGCATCGCCTCCGTCCGGTCCTCCGGCTGCATCGCCGCCAGCGTGCTGAACACCTGCTTGTCCTGGACCGACAGGCTCTTGAACGCCCCGTCCTGCTCGCGCGCCTGCGGAGACATGCCGAAGAGCCGCTCGTACGTGGCCTTCTGCGTGTCGGTGAACGTCACCTTCGTCCAGTCCCAGTTCTTGCCCAGCGACTGCCAACGCCAGTCGTTGTCCCACGTGGAGGGGTTGCCCCAGCGGAAGTCGTTCTGCGCGCCGAACTCGTCGCCCTGGAAGAAGATGGGGATGCCCGGAGACGCGAAGCCGATGCCCGCCGCGAACCGCGCCGCGTCCCGCGACCACTGCGTCGGGAAGTCCGTGGGCTGGTTGCCCTCGGCCGTGTTCATCGTCCGCTGCCCGTTACCCACCTCGTCGTGGTTGGAGATGATCGTCAGCGCGTTCTTCCACCCGTCGATGCCGCGCGGGTTGGTGAGCATGTTCATGAACGCGTCCACGTCCGTCTTCTGCCCACGCGCCGCCGCCTGCACCAGGCCCGGGTTGCCGTTGTCGTTGATCAGCCGGTGCTGGTATTCGGTGTACCACTCGGCGTCGAAGCCGCCGCCGGTGCCGTCCGCGTTCGCCGGCCGCGCCAGCGCCGGGTCGTAGTCGAACTGCTCGGCCACCGTCCAAGCCTTCGGGTTGACGAAGTGCACCTGGCGGTTGATCTCCCGGAGCATGTCCCAACCGGCCTTGCCGCCCACGCCCTTGATGGGCTCGGTGAAGTCGAAGCGCAGGCCGTCGAACTTCAGCTCGGAGATCTGCTGCACCGCGTGGTCCACGAACAGCTGCTTCACCTTGGGGTTGTCGTACGCCGGCACCGAGCCCCACGGCGTGTCCCGCTGCTCGAACTTGCCCGGCTCGTTGGACCAGTTGAAGTAGGGGTTGCTCGGGCCGCCCATGTTCCACAGGCCGTTGTGGTCCCCGTTCACGTGGTTGTAGACCACGTCCGAGATGACGTTGAGCCCCTTGCCGTGCGCCTCGTCGATGAAGCGCTTGAGGGCCTCGTCCCCGCTCACCCACTTGCCGTTCTCGTCCTCGAAGCCCAGCGAGCTCTCCGCCGCCAGGCTGTTGACGCCCAGGTAGCCCCAGTTGCGGCTGCCCTCCACCTCGTTGGTGGGCAACAGCTCCAGCGTGTTGACGCCCAGCTCCTTGAAGTAATCCAGCTTCTTGATCAGGTCCTCGATGGTGGAGCGGTTCTCGTTGCCCGCCTGCCCCAGGAAGCTGCCCACGTGCAGCTGGTACACCGTCCACTTGCTGTGGTCCGTCTCGCGCGGGACGTTGTCGTTCTTGAACTGGAAGCTCGCCGGATCCGTGATGATGGAGCCGCGGAAGGACACGCCGCTCTCCTTGGTGATCAGATCGCTCCACGGATCATTGTAGTTGGAGCCCTGGCGCTCCGCGGCGTTCAACCCCCCGTCCCGGTTCGTGTCGCCGCGCAGCTGCAGCTTGCCGCTGGCGTCCTTGTCGAAGACCTGGAACTCGTAGTGCAGGCCCGTGAGCTTGTCCGGGTTGTTCACCAGCGACGTCCAGGCCCCGCCCTCGTTCGTCATCTTGATGCGGCCGTCGTCCTGGATGTTCTGCGACCACAAGTCGTTGAACTTGCCGCCGTGCAGCTTGTCGATCAGCGAGGAGTCCATCGTGCCGATGCGCTGGAGCAGGTCCGCCTTGCTCAGCTGCTTGCCGTTGTCGTCCTTGAACACCAGGTAGGCGCTGTCGGCGTTCTCCGCCTCGTCCACGTTGAAGCGCATCAGCTCCTGCACGCCGGGGAAGTAGCGGTTCTCCTCGCGGGCCTTCACCGGATCCAGGTAGAGCCGATCAACGCCGCGCTGCTCGCCCATCATCCGCCGGGCGTACGGGTCCGGCCGGTCACTGGTGACGCCCGTGGAGTCCGTCACCTCGTAGGAGTAGGCCTTGCCCTCCAGGTTCTTCCAGCCGCCCTTCACGGTGGTGTTCCAATCACCGTCCGCGTCCTTCTCCAGGGGGATGCGCTGCACGTTGCCCTGCTGATCCGTCACCTTCACGTTGACGGAGCGCGCGTCCGGCGCCCAGAGCTTGAAGGAGATGTCATCCCCGCGCTTCTGCGCGCCCATGTCGTGGTAGGTGGTCGGCGCGTACGAGGCGTTGGGCTTGCTCAGGTCCAGCTTGAGGTTGCCCTCGCCCATCACCGCCCACTGATCATTGCCGGCGGGGCCGTCCACGGTGACGCCCCACTCCCAGTTGCGAGGCATGCCGTCATCCTGCAGCTCGACGGTGGCCTCCCACTTGCCGTTGCCCACCGACTTCATGGGGATGGAGCCCATGTCCCAGCCGGTGCTGAACTTGCCCGAGGTGTCCCAGCTCCCCTTGAGCTTCACATCCGTGAGCTCGCTGTGCGGACCGGCGTCATAGGTGAACGTCACCGTGCGCTTGGCCGGCGCGGCCACCGTGCCCGTGGAGGTGGCCACCGCCGCGGCGGCCCGGGTACCCGCCACGTTCTGGCGAGCGGACGCACCCTTCACCTCGAAGGCATCCTTGTTCCGAGCGCTCACCTGCGTGGAGCCGGAGGCTGGCTTCTTCGCCGAGGCCGCGGGCGCGCTCCCCTTGCGCGGCTCGGCCGCACTGGACGCGGCGCTGCCCTTCGTCGCCGGCGTCGGCACCGGATTCAGGGTCTGGCGGTTGA
Organism: Hyalangium sp.; assembly: GCF_045802625.1. Lineage (NCBI taxonomy): Bacteria > Pseudomonadati > Myxococcota > Myxococcia > Myxococcales > Archangiaceae > Hyalangium > Hyalangium sp. The sequence continues at coordinate 142,660 of NZ_JBJMQP010000039.1, forward strand.
TCTTGCTGTCGCTCACGTTAGCCTCACGAAGATGTGGGATGATGTACGGTGCTCGTATCTTCGCACCTTACCTACCCAAAGTTGCGTCCCCCAGGGGGACAGAGTGTCGAAAAGTCAGTGTGCGTGTGCCGCGATAAACAGGAGGATATCGACGGGTAGGGAGTTGATACCGATACCGATGGAGGCGTGAAGGGGGCTGCCCACCGAGATGCCGCCTCCCAGGTTGAGGTGTCCGTAGGGACCCAGGCACCACTTCACCCCCAGCTCGCCGCCCACGTTGCCGGAGTGGTTCTGGAAGGCCCCGCCGAACAGCAGGGTGGCGTAGGGGACGATCTCGGGCGTGAGGAAGTGCTGGTAGCCCACGGCGAGGTTGAGCTCGTTGGCCCGGTGAAAGCCGCCGACGAAGTGCAGGCCCAGATCAAGGCGGCGGGCCCAGAACACCATGGGCTGGAAGGTGTACGCGATGGCATAGGTGTTCTCCCCCGTGGGAGAGGGGCGCCACCACATGGTGAACTCGCGGTCCGGCTTGTCGATGGCGGGCTCTTCCCAGCGCAGTTGCCGCACCCGCTCCCAGTCTCCGGGCTGGCCGCGGGACTGGTACAGCTCCGCGAGGGCTCGGGTGGCATCCAGGCTCTCGGCCTCGTGGGCTTTTTGGAGGGCGGCCTCGGCACCCGCCAGCTCACCGCGCTCCAGCATGAGCTGGCCTTGGGCGGTGCAGTCATCGAGCACGCCCTTCTCACAGGAGCGAGCGAAGGCGTTCTCGGCCTGTTGCTTCTCGCCTTGCTGGAGGAGCTGCTGGCCCCACTCACTGCACGCGGAGGTGTCCCCCTGCTCGCAGTCAGCGCCCCGGCTGATGGAGGTGGTGGCACACGCGGCCGTCAGCAGCGGGAGCAGCACGGCGAGCCGCCGCACGCCCCATGAGGAACGGGGCGCGGCGCGAGTGCATGGAACCAGGTGGGGGGACACCATCGTCGTTCTCCAGGAGAGGCCTCCTGGAGGATACCGCATCCGCCGCGCTCCTCTGGACGCGCTAGGTCCGCTCGGCGCGGGCCTTGGAGACGGGGGTCTTGTTCCCCCGGTTACGAGCCCGCCTCTCGGCGCGGAAGGTCTCCACCAGCCCGAGGATGGCCAGCACCAGCAGCGCCGCGCCTCCGGCGGCGATGATGTAGTCCGGGATGCCCACCTTGCCGCAGTCGAGACAGGCCACGGAGGGCTCATCCGGCGAGTAGTGGATCGGCACCGTGGCTCCCACCGGGTAGTGGTGCACGTACTCGTTGGCGTCTTCCATATCTCCGGCGGTGACCCCCGCGCCGAAGGCGAGCGTCTCGGAGGTATAGGACTTGCCGCCCACCGAGTAGTCATAGCTGACGTGCGGCATGAAGCTGACCGAGCGGCGAGCCCGCTGCTTGTCCACGGACGAGCGGGTCACCTTGGCTTCGGCGGTCGGCCAGTGCTGGCTCGAGTAGGCGCGGTAGATCGCCCTGCCGCCTCCAAAGGCGAGCGCTCCGCCAAACACCAGCATCCCCAGCCCCAGCAGCAGGCTCTTCACCACGGCGAGACCTCGACGAGCCCTGCCCCGACGGCTCCGCAAGCAAGTGTCGCAGGATCGAGGCTGGGGCAGAGGAGCCTCGGCGCCCCGCAGTTAGCACACTCCAGCCCTGCCGCCACATGCCCCCGGATTCTGGGAGCCCCAACAACGGCCCAGCAGCGGAACACCCGGTTCCTGCGAGGGCCTGCTGGGGCATTCTGCCCCGAGAATCTGATGGACCGTGCTCGCGCTGCGGAGCCGGGCTCGCTAGCCTGGGGCCTCTCTTCTGGAGGGGGCCCGCATGCTCGTTGTCCCATCCGTCCTGGACGCAGTCACCGTCCATGCCGACGGAGCGCTCTGCACCCGTGTGGCCACGCTCTCGTCCGAGAACGGCCGGCTGCCCACGCAGGTGCGCATCAATGGTCTGCCGCTGGGGCTCACCACCGGCTCGCTGCGCGCGTCCATCCTTCAAGGGCCCTCGGGGCTCGCCGTCCGGGACATCCGCCCGAGCTTCGACGTGCAGCTGCCGCCCGAGCCGGACGTTCCCGTGGAGCAGCGCGCGCTCGAGGAGGCCCAGGAGTCGCTCGCGCGAATCACCACCCAGCTCCAGCGGGTGCAGCAGGAGCTCGACGCGCTCCAGCAGCTCACGCCCTCCTTCCCCAAGCCCAAGCTGGGAGAGCCCCCCCGCGAGGCCTCTCCCACCGCGGTCCTCGCCCTCGGCGGATTCGTCGACGAGGAGCTGGCGGCCCTCCACTCGCGGAGGCTGGATCTGGAGCGGCAGAAGCGCGACGCGCAGGCCGAGGTGGAGCTGCGCCAGCGGCGGCTGCAAGAGGGCTCGTCCTCGGTGCGCGGCCAGCGCGCGGTGCTGTACCGGGCCGCCCTCATCACCCTCTCGGAGCTGAGCGCCGTGGAGGGGCAGGCCCAGCTGGCGCTCGAGTACGCGGTGCGCGGGGCGCGCTGGGTGCCGGGGTACGAGCTGCGCATGCCTCGCTCGCTCGATGGAGGGACGCTGCGGATGCGGGCCTCCGTCGTCCAGCGCACCGGCGAGGACTGGAAGAACGTGAAGCTGTCGCTGTCCACCGCCGAGCTGAGCCGGCGCGCGGATGTGCCGGAGTTGAAGGCGCTGCGCATCGGCCGGCGTCAGCCTGCTCCGGCGCGCTCGGGCTGGCGTGAGCCGCCTCCCGGGTTGGATGAGCTCTTCGCGGGCTATGACGCCGCGGGCTCCATTCCCCGTCCGCCGCCCCCCTCCGTGCTCGCCAAGCCCATGCCCGGGCCTCGAGACCGGAGCATCACCACCGAGGTTCCGGCGAGCGGGGGCCTCCCCATGGGGCGAGAGGCCCGAGACAAAACCATCACCGGCGAAGTTCCAACGGGCCAGTACCCCGCCTTGGGGAGTGTTCAGGCCCAGCCGGTCCTGGCCGAGCCAAGCTACGGGCAGGCCGTGGCGCCGATGGCTGAGAGCGCGGACATGCCCATGCACGCCGCGCCCGCGAAGAAGAGGTCCGCCAGCTTCTCAGGGCCACCTGGCTCTCCCCCTCCGCCGCCTGCCGCCCCCGCATCGGCGGCTGCCCCCATGCGGTCCTCCATGCCCATGCCCAAGGGCGGCGGAGGCATGCTGCGAAGCCGAAGATCCGGCGCCCCTCGAAACGAGATGGCCAAGGAGCTGGCACGTTCCGACGAAGCTCCCGGGATGGACATGGATGAAGAGGCGGAGGGAGGGGCCCTGGATGGCTTCGGCGGAGCGGCGCCCATGGAGCCGGAGGCGCCCTCGGGAATCGAGCCCGGCGGCAACCTGCTGGACTATGACTCGCTGGAGCTGGGCTCCGCGAACCAGCCTGGCCAGCGCGGCAAGCTCCAGCCCCGTCCCGCCACGTTCTCGCAGGAGCTGATCGCGCTGACAGCGGTGCACGTGCAGGTAGACATCTTCGCCATGCTCGCCGTGAGCCAGCAGCGCCTGGACTCCGTCCAGTACCTCTCCCCGCCCACCTGGGCGGTGCCGCCGCGCCAGTCCACGCCGTACTTCGACTACCGCTACGACGTGGAGACGCGGATGGAGGTGCCCTCGGATGGCGCATGGCACACGGTGTCGGTGTTCTCGGCGCCGGTGGGCCTCACCGCCGAGTACCTCTGCGTGCCCTCCATGGAGCCGCAGGTGTTCCGCACGGTGAAGGTGGAGAACCGCACGCCGCACGCGCTGCTCGCCGGCCCGGTGGACGTGACGCTCGGGGACGAGTTCCTGATGACCTCTCCCCTGCCCACGCTGGCGCCCGGCGCCACGCAGCGGCTGGGGCTGGGCGTCGAGGAGTCCATCAAGGTGTCGCGCAACACGCGCTTCGATGAGGCCTCGGGCGGAGTGTTCGGCGGAGCCAACGTGCTCACGCACCGGGTCTCGGTGGAGGTGGCCAACCGGCTGGGCCGTCCCGTGACGGTGGAGGTGCGCGAGCGCGTGCCCGTGGCCCCCAAGGAGGAGAAGGACATCAAGGTGGAGGAGGCGGAGATCAAACCCGCCTGGCGTCCCCCGGAGCCGCTGCCCGGAGACACACCGGTGGACGGCGAGCGGGCGTGGCGGGTGACGGTGCAGCCGGGAGAGAAGCAGTCGCTGGATGCGACGTGGATCGTTCGAATTCCCTCGAGCAAGATGCTCCAGGGCGGAAACCGGAGGACGTAAGTGAGCACCACCGTCACACTCCCCGTCATCAAGGTCACCGTCCTGGAGGATCGCGCGCTCGTGGAGCGCCGAGGCGAAGTGACGCTCCCCGCGGGCCCCCAGCGGCTTCGCGTGGAGGGCCTGTCGCCGCTCGCGGTGGATCGCTCGCTCCAGGTGTCGCTCTCGGGAGGAAACATCGTCGGCGCGCGGGTGAGCCGCGCCTGGAAGGAGCAACCCAAGGAGGGCCTGCGCGAGCACCGCACGGAGCTCGGCCGCCGCGTCGAGTCGCTCGAGCAGGCGGTGCGGGTGGCCACCGGCGACGTGCTGCGCCTGGAGTCGAGGCTGAACGTGGCGATGGCCGCGCGGGCGGACGTGCTGCGCTCCATCTCGGAGCTGACGGGCGCGGGGAAGGCCACGCCGGACACCTGGCGCCAGCAGCTGGAGGCGGTGCGGGCGGAGGTGGGCTCCACGGAGGAGTCGCTTCGGCAGGCGCGCAAGCGCGAGGCCCTGACCCAGCAGCGGCTGGCGGAGGCTCGCAGCGCCCTGGTCCACGGTGAGCAGCCCGAGACGAAGCTCGTCACCTCGGCGGAGGTGGAGGTGAACCACCCGAGTGGAGGCGCGGTGACGGTGGGCGTGGCGTACCTGGTGCCCTGCGCGGTGTGGCGCCCCGCGTACCGGGCCACGCTGCGGCCCACGGAGGGCGGCGAGGCAGTGACGCTGGAGTGCGAGGCCGTGGTGTGGCAGCGCACGGAGGAGGACTGGAAGGAGGTGGAGATGGCCTTCTCCACGGCGCGGCCCACGCTGGGAGCCACTCCGCCACGGCTCGTGGAGGACCGGCTCTACCTGAGGGACAAGACGCAGCAGGAGAAGCACACGGTCGAGGTGTCCATCCGCGAGGAGGCCATCCAGACGACGGGCGAAGGCGGCGCGAAGCCCTCTGCGGACATGCCCGGCCTGGACGATGGCGGCGAGGCGCTGACGCTGAAGGCCTCTCACCGCGTCACCCTGCCCTCGGACGGCTCGCCGCACCGGGTGCCGCTGTTCCAGTTCACCGCGCCCGCCACCTCGGAGCTGGTGGGCACGCCGGAGCACTCGTCGCTGGTGCACCGGGTAGCGCGCTTCGAGAACAAGGGGCCGTCGGTGCTGCTGGCGGGCCCGGTGGATCTGGTGCGCACCAGCGGCTACGTGGGGCGGGCGCAGCTCAGCTTCGCGGGCGTAGGCGAGCGGGTGAAGCTGGGCTTCGGCAGCGAGGACGCGCTGCGCATTGCCCGGCAGGTGGAGACGAAGCTGGACACGAACCGGCTCACGGGCCGGAAGATTCGCACGCACTTCGTGAAGCTGTTCCTCTCCAACACGGGCAGCCGGCCGGAGCAGATCGCCATCGAGGAACGGATGCCCGTGTCCGAGGTGGAGGCGGTGGAGATCGAGCTGCTCAAGGACAAGGCGAAGCCGGCTCCGGCGAAGGTGAGCCAGGACGGCATCATCCGCTTCGAGCTGCCCGCCCCCGCGCGCTCCCAGCAAGAGCTGGCGTTTACGTACACGGTGTCCAGCTCGTCCAAGGTCGCCGGCCTCTGAGCGCGAGGCCGGCGGTCCCTATGCCCGCGCCCTGAGACGGCGGACCGTCACGCCGTCAGCAGCTTGTCCAGCGTGAGGGGCAGGTCGCGGATGCGCTTGCCCGTGGCGTGGTAGACGGCGTTGGCGACGGCGGCGGCCACTCCCGTGATACCGATCTCGCCGATGCCCTTCGCGCCGATCTCGTTCACGTAGGGATCGTTCTCGGGCACGAACAGGACGTCGATGTTCGGCACGTCCGGGTTCACCGGCACGTGGTACTCGGCCAGATCCTGCGTGATGAAGCGCCCGGTGCGCACATCCACCACGGACTTCTCCATCAGCGCCATGCCGATACCCATGATGATACCGCCCATCATCTGGCTCTCGGCCGTCTTGGCGTTCAGGATCGTCCCCGCCCCGAACGCGCCCACCCAGCGGCTCACGCGGACCGTGCCCAGCTCCGGATCCACCCGCACCTCGGCGAACTGCGCGCCGAACGAGTGCATCGAGTACTTGCCACTCTCCGGCCCAGGCTGGCCGGTCGCCTCCGCATCGAGCGACGGGAGCTTCTGGCGCTTCATCAGCGCCGCATAGCTCTCCCGCTTCCCGCCCGAGACGAGCTCGCCGCCCGCCACCTGCACCTGCTTCGGATCCGCACCGTGCAGCGGCGAGGCCGCATCCGCCACCGCGAGCGCGATGGCCTTGTCCCGCAGCGCCTGCGCCACGAGCTTCACCGCCGAGCCCACGCTGGACGCCGTCCACGAGCCTCCGGACACAGGCGTCTCGGGCATGTTGGTGTCGCCGAGATCAAACTGCACCTTGGCGGGCGGCAGCCCCAGCACATCCGCCGCGATCTGCGTCATCACCGTGTACGTGCCGGTGCCCAGGTCCTGCGAGCCGGCGAGCACCTTCACCGTGCCATCCGGCAGGAGCGAGGCCTTGGCGGACGCCTTCATGCGGCGAGCCGGGTACGTGGCGGTGGCCATGCCCCAGCCGATGAGGATGTTCCCGTCCTTCATCGAGCCCGGCTTGGGGTTGCGCTTGGCCCAGCCGAACTTCTCGGCGCCCGCGCGGTAGCACTCCTTGAGCGACTTGCTGCTCCAGGGGTTGCCGGACTCGGGATCCTTGTCCGCGTGGTTCTTCACCCGCAGCTCGATCGGATCCATGTTGAGCTTGTAGGCCAGCTCGTCCATGGCGGACTCGAGCGCGAAGGTGCCCGAGGACTCGCCGGGAGCGCGCGTGAACGTGGGCGTGCCCAGGGTCAGCTTCACCAGGCTGTGCGAGGTGATGATCTGCTCGCTCGCGTACAGCATGCGCGTCTGCATCGCGGACGGCTCGGCGAACTCGTCGAACGTGGAGGTGGGATTCATCACCTCGTGGCGGATGAGCAGCAGCTTGCCGTCCTTGCGGGCCTGGAGCTGCACGCGCTGCTCCGTCTCCGGCCGGTAGCCCACCGGGCCGAACATCTGGTCTCGCCGCAGCACCAGCTTCACCGGCCGGGACACGGCCTTGGCCGCCATGGCCGCCAGCACCGTGTGCGCCCACGTGGAGCCCTTGCAGCCGAAGCCACCGCCCACGAACTTGGTGATGACGCGCACGTTCGCCGGTGGAAGGCCGAGCAGCGCCGCCAGGCGTGCGCGCGTGCCGAACACCCCCTGGGTGGAGTCCCATACCGTGAGACGATCGCCCTCCCACATGGCCGTCGTGGCGTGCGGCTCCATGGGGTTATGGTGCTCGTAAGGAGTGGAGTACGTGGCATCCACCTCCGCGTCCGCCTTCTCCCCCGAGGCCTTGCCCTGCTCATGCGCCGCCGGCACCCACAGGATGGTCTGCGGCTTGTACGCCTGGGCCTTGGCCGCCTTGAAGTCCGCGTTGGGCTTGTCCGCCTGGTACTGCACCTTCACCAGCGCGGCGGCGTGGGTGGCGCGCTCGATCGTGTCCGCCACCACCAGCGCCACCGGCTGGTGCTGGTAGTCCACCCGCTTCGTCTGCAGCACGTGCACCACGCGATCCACCGGGCTCTGCTTCTTGCTGGGATCGGTGGCGAGCTGCGGAGGCTTCTCGGGAGACAGCACCGCGAGCACGCCCGGGGCCTTCTCCGCCTCCGCCGAGTCCACCTTCGTAATCGTCCCGTTGGCGATGGTGCTGGTCACCATCACCGCGTACGCCATCCCCTGCTGGGGGAACTCGGCGGAGTACTTCGCCGCGCCTGTCACCTTGAGGCGGCCATCCACCCGGTCCAGCGGCTTTCCCACTGACTTGTCCATGATGAGCTCCGCTCCGTTCAGGCCAGACCCGCAGCCATCGACAGCGCCCGCACCAGGGTGCGCCGCGCGAGTTCAACCTTGAATGTGTTCTCGCCCTGGGGCTTGGCCCCCTTCATCGCCGCGGCCGCCGCGGCCTTGAAGCGCACCTCGTCCGCCGGCTGGCCGATGAGGGCCTTCTCGGCCTCGTGCGAGCGCCACGGCTTGGTGGCCACGCCGCCCAACGCCACACGCGCGTCCTTGATGGTGTGCCCATCCAGCTCCAGCGCCACCGCCGCCGAGGTCAGCGCGAACGCGTACGAGGCCCTGTCGCGTACTTTCAGGTAGTGCGAGCGCGCCGCGAAGCGCGAGGCGGGCAACGTCACATGGGTGATGAGCTCGCCGGGCTGGAGCACCGTCTCCTTCTCGGGGTGCGAGCCGGGCACCAGGTGGAACTCCACGAACGGCACCTTGCGCTCACCCTTGGGCCCGGAGATGTGCACCGTGGCATCCAGCGCCGCCAGCGCCACGTTCATGTCCGAGGGGTTCACGGCGATGCACTTGTCACTGACGCCCAGCACCGCGTGCATGCGGGTGTAGCCACCAATGGCTCCGCAGCCAGAGCCGGGCTCGCGCTTGTTGCAGGGCTGGGAGATGTCTCGGAAGTAGGCACAGCGCGTGCGCTGCATGATGTTGCCGCCCACGGTGGCCATGTTGCGCAGCTGCGGCGAGGCTCCCGCCAACAGCGCCTCGGAGAGCACCGGGTAGCGCTCGCGCACGAGCGGGTGGTTGGCCAGATCGCTGTTGCGCACCAGCGCGCCGATGCGCAGCCCGCCCCCCTCCTCCTGGATCTCCGCGAGCGGCAGCCCGTTGATGTCCACGAGCGTCGCGGGGTTCTGCACGTACAGCTTCATCAGGTCCACCAGGTTGGTGCCTCCGCCAATGGGCACCGAGTCCGCGGGCCGCGCGGACAGCTTCTGGAGGGCTCCCTTCACATCCTGGGCCACGGTGTAGTCGATGGGTCTCATTGCCGTGCCTCCTCAGGCCTTCTTCCCGCGTCCGTCGCGAACGGCGGACACGATATGGGGGTAGGCGCCGCAGCGGCAGATGTTCCCGCACATGCCTTCGCGGATGTCCGCGTCGGTCTGCCCCCAGGGCTCGCTGGAGAAGCCCACGGCGCTCATGATCTGTCCCGGCGTGCAGTAGCCACACTGGAAGCCGTCATGCTCGAGGAAGGCCTGCTGCATCGGGTGGAGCTCGTCGCCATGGGCGAGCCCCTCGATGGTGGTGACCTTCTTGCCCTGCTGCATCACCGCGAGCGTGAGACAGGAGTTCACGCGGCGGCCGTCCACCAGCACGGTGCACGCGCCGCACTGGCCCATGTCACAGCCCTTCTTCGTTCCGGTGAGCGAGAGCTTCTCGCGGAGCGCATCGAGCAGCGTGACGCGCGGCTCCACCTCCAGGGCCACCTCCTTGCCGTTGACCTGGAGCTTGATGGGCACCGGGGCGACCGGCGGCCCCTCGAGGCCCGAGGCCTTCGACGCCGCCTGCGCGGTGCCGGGCTGGGCGAGCAGGCCGGTGGCGAGCAGGGCACCGCCAACTACCGCGGTGCCGACGAACTCGCGCCGGGTGGCCTTTCCATCTTCGAGGAAGCCAGGCGCGTCACTCGGTGCGCCATCATCATGGGGAGGCTGCTTCGGGTCGGACATGCGTACAAACCCTCCAAGGAGGCCATACCGGGGGGAGCAGCGTGGCATGGCCAGGCAGCGACAGCGCAGCGATTTACGACCTTAGTCGGCGGTCCCTGTCAAGTACAACACACCCGACGGGTAGGCCCGAGCGAGCTCACTGCTGGCAAGGGGCGTGCTCAATCGGGATGGGAGGCGTGAGCTGCTGTCCACGAGGGTCCTCCCGCCTCACCCGGAGAGAACGAGGCGCAGACGCGCACACCCACCCGTGAGTCGCGCGCCGTTGGATCTCCCGGCGCCAGGTTGGTGATGACCGCGGCGAAGGCGTCGTAGTACCAGGAGCCTCCCCGGAGGGCGACCTGCCCGAACTCCGGCGTCATCGACCGCGTGAGCTCGTAGGCGTTGCCGGCAATGTCATCCAAGCCAAAGGGGCTCGCCGAGATGGGGTGGGAGCCGACCATGTCCGGCCCGAAGGCCGCGGGCTCCCGGCCGTACGTCTCATCAATGGTGGCATCGTCCGGCTGCAATTCATTGCCGTGAGGGTAGCGGCGGCCATCCGCGCCCCGGGCGGCGTACTCCCACTCGCGCTCGTTGCACAGGCGCGCACCCGGCAGGCGCTTCGTCCGGTCCAGCCAGGAGAAGTAGTCCTCCAGATCCTCTGCGGAGACGCCGGAGAGCGGGAACCTTCGCCAGTCGGCCGTGCGGCGCCGGGTCCTCCCTGGGTAGAAGACCATGTCCTCCCCTTCCCTCGCCGTGCGGACATCCTCGTGCGAGTGATAGAAGGAGAAGACCCAGCCCACACCGGGTTGCCGCCGCAGCGAGACCGCCCCCCCATCTCCAAAGCGCGGCTCCTCGAGCAGGTGCCTCGCGGGCGCCTCCGGGGGCAGGGCGTTGAGGTAGACCAGCCAATCCCCGAACGTCACCTCCCGCTGGCCAATCAGGTAGCCCTGATCGATACAGAACCGGTGCAGTGGCGAGGTGTACTCGAACTTCCGCACCTGTTCGATCTCATCGCTGCCCAGCAGGAAACAACCCGGCGGAATGTAGACATAGCCCTCGGGCACCGCGGTGGGGAGCGTGAGGCTCACCGCCTTGCGAGCGCCATGCGAGAGGAGCAGCGGCAGCGTCACCGGCACCCGGCCCGGCTGCGAGACATGGAGCACATAGGAGCCCTCGGGAAGGCGCACATGGGCCAGGGGCGTGGAGCCCAGCGAATCCACCTCCGGAACGGGCTCCCGGTGGAACGTCCCCGCTCCCTGGATGTAGCGCTCGACCTGGAGGCGGGCGCCGGGGGGCTCCGTCACCAGCTCGAGCTCGGCGGGAGCCAGGGACTCTTGCAACCACTCCGCGCCCTCCTTCGAGGCGTCCACCTGCTGCTCCAGGCGCTGCATCCACTCATCTCGCTCGCGCCGCTGGAGGAAATACTCGGCGAGCAGGACATGCTCATGGGTGGTCTCGGCGAGGAGCCGGCGCGTGGCCGGGTAGAGGCGATCGCGATCCAGCGCCCTCTCGAGCTCTCGGGTGGCGCGAGCGTAGGCCGCCTCGGCCTGACCTCGCAGGGCCAGCGCCTCGGACCATGTCTGCTCGGCGGCATCATGGACGCGCTTGGATTGAGCCAGGGGCTTGAGGCCAGCGGACGCAGGCTCCTCCGGGGGATCGAACAGCCCCAGCGCCTCCTCGCGGCGCACACGGGCCTGCTGGGCGAACTTCCCGCCCGCGGCGAGCGCCTCCCGCGCCGTGCTGAGCTGAGCGGAGATGAAGCGCGTGTCCGCGAGGTATTCCTGCAGGCGAAGGCCGGCGTAGACCGCGGCGACGGCCAGTGCGAGCACGAGCACCGCGAGCCAGCGCCCCCAGCGCTGGCGCGTCACGGCGCGGCGGGAGGCCACGAGGAAGGCCCGCTCGTGCGGCCCCAGAAGAGAGGGCTCCAACGGCCGCGCCTCGTCCAACTGCCGCTGCCCCCAGAGGGCCTCCTGGGCACGCATCAGGCGCTCCCACTCGGCGCTGGCCTCCTCCACCCGCTTGCGCACCACACGAAGGCCAATGCCGTCATCCAGCCAGTCGCGCAGCGTGCCCCAGCTCTGGATCAGCGAGTCATGGGCGATCTCACAGCGCGGCTGGCCGCCCGCGGTGCGCGTGTGCAGGAGGCGGCCTTCGACGAGCGCCCGAAGGGCAGAGCGGGCGGCCCCATCCGAGGCGTCGACGAGCTCGTCTTCGCCGCGCTCGATACGCGTGTCCTCCCCCGTCACCAGTTGGAGCAGGAGGCGCCGCGCCGCCGCGCGCTCGCCGGGGCTCAGGCGCGAGAGCACCCCATCGGCATGCCGGGACAGCGCTCCGGCCACCCCGCCCATTCCGTCCAGCGCCTCCCGCGTGATGCGGCCTTGCGCTGGATCGCGCTGCTCCCACAGCTCGGCGAGCGCGAACTGGAGGAGCGGCAGGCTGCCCGCGCCGTGCGCCGTGGAGTCGACCAGCGTCTGGACGAGTTCGCTGGATTCGAAGGCCACCCCCTGGCTGCGCGCGGGACCGACGATGGCCTCGTGCACCCCTGCTGGCGACATGGGGCGGAGAATATAGAGCCCTCGCTCGGCCTCCTCCCCCAGGCCGGGCAGCGCACACAGGCGCGTCAGGAAGTCGCCGCGCGCCGCCAACAGCACGCGCACCCCCTCCGACGGCAGGGCGAGCTCCCCGAGGAGCCGAGCAAAGTGCGCGGCCTGGACTGGCTCGGAGAGGGTGAGGAGCTCCTCGAGCTGATCAATGAAAAGCAGCAGGCCCCGCCCTCGAGAGTGCGCCTCGCGAAGCGCCGGCCCCAGCCAGCCCGGTGTGTCCGCCAGCGCGGTGACGAGCTCCGCCTCCTTCCTATCCAGATAGGGCGCGAGCGAGGCCGCCAGCGCCTCGAGCGGCCGGTGGCCGGGCCACAGGGTGCTCGTGGCCCACTTCCGGCCATCGCCCAGTGCCCCCGTGGCCACCCGGGGCAGCACGCCGGCGCGGCACAGCGAGGACTTGCCGGCGCCAGAGTCCCCGGCCACGAGGACCAACGGCCGGGAGCGCACGCGCTCGAGCACGGCGCGGATGTCCGCGTCACGTCCAAAGAAGAGCGCCTGGTGCTCGGCCTCGAAGGGAGCAAGCCCCCGATAGGGATTGGGGACCGGCTGATCAATATCCCAGCGGCGCTTGAGGCGTTCCAGGACTTCACAGAGGGCCTCGGCCGAGGGGAAGCGATCCAGGGGATCGGCCTCGAGGCACCGCATGATGGCGGCGGCGAAGGCTGGATCCACATCCGGCCCGAGCTCGGCACGGGGGCGTGCCGCCTCCATCCGGCGGGACGGACGACGCGGCATCTCGCCCGTGCACAGCTCATGGAGGATGAGGCCCAGGGAATAGAGATCGCTTCGCGCGGTCGCCGGAGCGCTGCGCAGCAGCTCGGGCGCCATGTAGGGCACCGTACCGACGATGAGGGACGAGTTGGACTCCAGCTCCTTGCCTGCCTCGAAGCGCTCGGCCAGACCAAAGTCGAGCAGCTTCACCTCGCCCTCCGGGGTGACCAGGACGTTGGAGGGCTTGAGGTCGCGGTGAAGCACCCCCTGCCGATGCGCCGCCGCGAGCCCCCGAGCCAGTCCGACGCCCAGGGACAAGACCTGGAGCCACGGCAGCGGCGGGCGCAGCGCCGCCAGGCTCTTGCCGTCCACGTACTCCGAGACGATGTACGGGTGGCCGTCCACCTCGCCCACGCTGAACACGTTGACGATGTTCGCGTGCTGGACTTGCGCGAGCGCCCGGGCCTCGGTCGCGAAGTATTCTCGAACCCAGGGCTCAGGCTCGCTCGCGGCAATGAACTTCACCGCGACCCGGCGCTCCAGCTGGGTGTCTTGCGCCAGGTAGACAATGCCCATGCCGCCACGGCCAATGAGTCGATCCAGGCGGAAGTGGGCGACCACGTTGGGGGGGGTCCAGGAGAGCCCTGACGAGGACGAGGAGCTGAGCGGCCCGGGAGGCGTCTCCCCCTCTTCCTCCCCGTCCTCGATGCCCGCCGCGACCGTGACGAGCAGGGCCAGGCAGTCGTCGCACCCGGCGGCGTGCCGGTGAAACGCGGCGAGGTCCTGGTCCGATAAGAGCCCATCGAGGAGATCGGCGAAGCTCTCATCGGTCAGGCAACTGGAGATGAGGTGACGCATTGAGTCGGGGGGCTCCAGACTACCTACCGGGCAGACGCCATTCAATGGCACCTGTTGGAAGGCAGGTGAAACGCGTGGTAAAGAATTCGTAATGGAACTGCCTGAACTGGCCGCGATGTTTCTCGCGAATACGGGAGTGCGCTTCGCGCCGCCTACCCCCGCGGAGGTCATCGCGCTGGGAGAGCTGCTGCTGCGCGCCTGGAAAGACGCCCGCGCGCAGTGGCCGACCGTGGAGCTTCCTCTCAAGGATTTCGTGATTTACCTCGCCCGGCGGATACCCGAGCCGGGCTCCAACGAGCCCTTCACGCAATTGCTGGCCAAGCGCTCCCTGGGAGAGCTCTACCTCACCTGCGCGTGTCTCCAGGGCATGGCCTCCGCCCATGAAGCTTTCGAGCGCAACTACCTGGCCAAGCTGCCGGCGAAGCTCAAGCGCCTCAAGCAACCCGACGCGACAATCGAGGACGTCTGCCAGCTCACCCGCGTGAAGCTTCTGGTTCAAACCCCCGAGAGCGCGCCGAAGCTCGGCACATACACGGGGCGAGGGGCGCTGTTGAGCTGGGTGATCGTCACCGCCGGGCGCATCGCCACCAAGCTGCGCGCCGCCGACAAGTCCGGGCCCGATGACGACTGGAAAGCCGACATCCTCCAGGTGCCGGCCTCCGGCAACGGGGAGTGGGACTTCATTCAGCAGCGCTTCCACGCCGACTTCCGCCTGGCGGTGCGCGAAGCCTGCTCCACGCTCGGGGCCGAAGATCGCCACCTGCTCCGCCTCTACTTCGCCCACCGCCTTTCGACGTACCAACTGGCCCCTCTCTTTCGCGTCAATCAAGCGACCATCGTCCGTTGGTTGCAGAGTGCACGGCAGCATGTCTACGAGGAGACCCGGCGCTACCTGCAGGAGCGGCTGGGCCTCTCGACCCAAGACCTCGATAGCCACCTGGTCTACGTCAACAGCAAGCTGGACCTGAGCATCAGCCAGCTGCTCGGGGAGAAGAGCGTCGGGGCCTCCCCCATCACCACGCCCCCGCCCGTCGCCACCACTCCCCCTCCCATCGCCACCACTCCCCCTCCCATCCCTCCCAAGAACGGCTGACGAGAGGGAGTCCCCACGCAAGCCCTACGGGGCCTTGCTGGCGGAGGTAGGGGTGGCAGCGGCAGGGCCTTCCAGGTGGGGGTACGACCTGTTGCGCAGCAGCGGCGCCTCGGGGCTCACGTCCGCGTGCCTCACCATGCAGCGATCCCCCTCGCCCAGCTCGATCGCCGTGCCCGTCTGGAACCGATTGGGGCACTCCTGGAGGATCGTCGCCATCGCCCGGCCATCCCGGGTGCGTGCCAGACACGTGGCCCCGTCGGGCGCCCACGCCGCCTCGAACGCGCCCTTCTTCGGATCCCAATCCTCCGTGACTTCGGTGGCCGGCGGGATCACGCCCAGCCGATCGTACATGTCGATGATGGTGTCCTGGTGCGTGTGGTTGTGGCCATCTCCGCAATAGTCGGCACGCGCCATGCGGGTGCACGCCTGGTGGAGCTCGGCCAGCGACTGCCCGTTGTGGCTGGCCCAGGGCTTGTAGCCCCAGAGAGCGCACTTGGCGACGGCGCCGTTCTGGCAGGCGAAGGTGAGCTTGCCCGGGACATCATGGTGGGCCCCGCTGCCGTCCCACACTCCGCTCATCGCCAGGGCGCGGGGGTTGGGCGAGCGGTCCAGGGCGACGCAAGGGTTCTCCCACTCCTGAGCCATCGTGTTCCAAGCCTCGATACTATAGAGGACCATTCCCGTGTCCTCGGGGGAGGCCTCGGCGCCGCAGATGGCGACCTCCACGGGCTTGCCCTCGCTGTCAGCGCCCTGGAGCACGGTGCCGACAACGCCGCTGGCGGCAACCCCAGCCGCCGGGGCGGGAGAGGCCATCAGGTGCCCGCCCTCGAGCCGCAGGGCCTGCACCCCGGCCCCGGCCTGCCGCAGGGGCGAGAGCTCCGCTGAGACGAGCACGCTGCTGCGCTCCTCGGCCACCTTCTCCGTGTCCCAGCTCCGCTTGGTGCCCCAGAGCATCGTCCCCTGGGGCTTGGTCCAGCGGTGAGCGGCTTGGGACTGGCACCGCCGCGCGTAGCGCTCGGCGTCGGACACCGCGGCCGCGGGCTTGGAGAGGGCGGGCTTGTTGGGGGCTGAGGTCTCGGCGGCCACACTCACGGGCCCGGAGGCTGCGGGCTTCGCGGAGGCGGGGGTGGCGGCGCAGGCCAGCGAGGGGAACTGAAAGAACAGACAGGCAAATAAAAGCTTCTTCATCGAGTTCACGGCCATCCCTCGGGTGAGTTCAGTGGAGCAGGCCTGGTTCCTTGGCCCGCGACCTGAAGAGTCGGCGGCCTGAGGAATGATGCAGAGAATCCTCTGCGGGCTGGCTCCAGGGGTTCCTTCAGATGGGCCGAAAATAGATCTGCATCAGTTCCCGCCTCGCGGGCTCATTCCGATACGACCGGCTATCTGGCGACGGCGCAGGTGCACCACCCGGGCTTGCGCTTCTGGAGCGCTACGCGTCCGGGAGCGTGCGCTTCCAGAGCGCGGCGGCCTCGCCGACGATGCCTCGGCGGAACACCAGCACGCAGAACACGAAGATGCAGCCCATGATGACGGGGACCCACTCGCCCAGCCCGGCGAAGTAGTCCTCGATCATCACCACCAGGAACGAGCCCGTCAGCGGCCCCAGGACCGTCCCCATTCCCCCCAGCAGCGTCATCAGCACCACCTCACCGGACATGTGCCACTGCACGTCGGTGAGGGACTCGAGCTGGAACACCAGGGCCTTGGTCGAGCCCGCCAGCCCCGACAGCGCGGCGGACAGGACGAACGCCAGCAGCTTGTAGCGGTTGACGTCGTAGCCCAGCGAGATGGCCCGAGGCTCGTTCTCCTTGATGGCGCGCAGCACCTGCCCGAAGGGCGAGTGGATGGTCCGGTGGATGAGCAGGAAGCCCAGCAAGAAGATGCCCAGCACCGTGTAATACATGCCGAAGCGCGAGTTGAGATCCACCACTCCGAAGAGCGTGCCCCGAGGGATTCCCTGGATGCCGTCCTCCCCGTGGGTGAAGGGCAACTGCACCGCGGCGAAGTAGACCAGCTGCGAGAGCGCCAGGGTGATCATCGCGAAGTAGATGCCCTGGCGGCGGATGGCCAGCGCGCCGAAGGCGAAGCCCAGCAGCGCCGCGAACCCCGTGCCCGCGAGGATTCCCACCGCCGGAGGCATCCCCAGCTCCTTGACGAGGTGGCCGGTGATGTACCCCGCCGAGCCCAGGAACGCCGCGTGGCCGAACGACAGCAGGCCCGCGTAGCCCAGCAGCAGGTTGAAGGCGCTGGCGAACAGCGCGAAGCACATCACCTTCATCCAGAGGACGGCATCCTCCACGAAGAAGGGCAGCACCAGCGCCAGGCCCAGCAGGACCGCATATCCCCACCGTTGTCTCGTCACGCCCTATGCCTCCTTGCCGAACAGCCCGGCGGGCCGCACCAGCAGCACCAGCGCCATGATGAGGAAGATGACCGCGTTGGAGGCCTCTGGATAGAAGGCCTTGGTGAGCCCCTGGAGCAGGCCCAGCGCCAGCCCCGTCACGATGGAGCCCATGATGGAGCCCATCCCGCCAATCACCACCACGGCGAACACGACGATGATGAGGCTGGAGCCCATCATCGAGCTCACCTGGTAGATGGGGGCCGCGAGCACTCCAGCCAGCGCCGCCATGCCGACGCCATAGGCATACGTCAGCGTCACCAGCAGCGGGACATTCACCCCGAAGGCCTGCAGCAGCCGAGCGTTCTCCGTGCCCGCGCGCAGGTACGCGCCCAGCTTCGTCTTCTCGATGAGGAACCAGGTGGCGAAGCACACGGCCAGCGCCACGACGATGACCCAGGCCCGGTAGTTGGGCAGGAACATGAAGCCCAGGTTGCGGCCTCCCGCCAGCCCGGAGGGGACGCTGTACTGCTGCCCCGACACGCCGTACAGGTGGCGGAAGGTGCCCTCGAAGATGAGCGCCAGCCCGAACGTGAGCAGCAGCCCGTAGAGCGGATCCAGCTTGTACAGGCGCGACAGCAGCAGGCGCTCGACGAGCACCCCCACCGCGCCCACCACCAGCGGCGCCACCAGCAGCGCGGCCCAGTAGTTGATGCCCAGGTACGTCAGCCCCAGCCACGCCACGAAGGCGCCCAGCATGTACTGCGCGCCGTGGGCGAAGTTCACGATGTTGAGCAGGCCGAAGATGATGGCCAGCCCCAGGCTGAGGATGGCGTAGAACGCCCCGTTGATCAGCCCGAGCAACAACTGCCCCAGCAGCACCTGGGATGACATGGCAAGGACCTCGAGAGCAGGGGGAGCACACCCGCGGCGCACCCAAGCGGTGGGCCCGCCGCGGGCAGCCTCCGGAGCCTGACTACTTCTTCACCAGCGGGCACTCGCTCGCGGACAGCGGCTTGGCGGCCTGATCGCCGGGGATGGTCTGCTTCACCGTGTAGTAGTCCCAGGGCTTCTTGGACTCGGAGGGCTTCTTCACCTGGAACAGGTACATGTCATGCGTCAGGCGGCCATCGTCGCGGAGCTTGCCGTTGCGGATGACGGGATCGTTGATGGTGATGGACTTCAGGTACTGGATGACGGCGGCCGAGTCATCCGTGCCAGTGGCCTCCACGGCCTTCAGGTAGTTGTAGATGGACGAGTACACGCCGGCTTGGACCATGGTCGGCTCCTTCTTCTGCTTGTCGAAGAAGCCCTTGGACCAGGCGCGCGACTTGTCGTCGAGATCCCAGTAGAAGCCCTCGGTGAGGTACATGCCCTGGGTGGTGTCCAGGCCCAGGCTGTTGATGTCGGAGATGAACACCAGCAGGCCGGCCAGCTTCATGCCCGAGTCAGTGAGGCCGAACTCCTTGGCCTGCTTCACCGAGTTGATGAGATCTCCGCCAGCGTTGGCCAGACCCAGGATCTTCGCCTTGGAGGACTGGGCCTGCAGCAGGTACGAGGAGAAGTCCGAGGTGTTCAGCGGGTGCCGCGACACGCCCAGCACCTTGCCGCCCTTGGCCTTGATGATGGTGGTGGTGTCCGCCTCCAGGGACTGGCCGAAGGCATAGTCGGCGGTGAGGAAGTACCAGCTGTCGCCGCCCTCCTTCAGCACGGCCGAGCCGGTGCCCGTGGCGAGCGCATAGGTGTCATACATCCAGTGGATGCCGGTGGGAGAGCAGCTCTTGCCGGTCAGCGCCGTGGAGCCCGCGCCGCTGACGACGACAACCTTGTTCATGCTCTTGCCCAGCTCCTGCACGGCGAGCGCCGTGGCGGAGTTGGTGAGATCGAAGATGCCGTCCACCTTCTCCACCTCGAACCAGGTGCGCGCCTTGCTGGAGGCCACGTCCGCCTTGTTCTGGTGGTCCGCGGAGACCAGCTCCACCTTCTTGCCGAGCAGCTTGCCCGTGCCGCCGGTGGCCTCGTCGATGGCCATCTGCGCGGCGACCACGGAGCCCTGGCCGGCCAGGTCCGAGTAGAGACCGGACATGTCGGTGAGCACGCCCACCTTGATGACGTCATCGGAGATCTTCACCGTCTTGGCGGCGGCCGGCGGAGTGGCGGCCGGGGCGGGCGCCGGAGCCGGCTTGGCGGCCGGTGCAGGCGTCGGGGCCGGCTTCGGGGGAGGAGCAGCCAGGGCGCTCCCGGCAAGCAGGGACAGCACGGCTCCGGACAGGATTGCGGGGGGACACTTCAGTTTCATGGGGCGGCTCCTCATGGGAACGGGGAAAGGGGTTGGGGCGGCTCCAGCGCGAGCACCCTAGACGCCAAGCTGCTGGTGGAGCGAGTCCATCTTGGAGGACAGCTCGTCCTTGCGGATCATCTCGCTGATGTGGCCGTGGGCCATGACGTAGTGCCGATCGGCCAGCGGCGCGGCGAACTGGAAGTTCTGCTCCACCAGGACGATGGTGTAGCCACGCTCCTTGAGCTGGGCGATGACCCGGCCGAGCAGCTGGACGATGACGGGCGCCAGGCCTTCCGTAATCTCATCCAGCAGGAGGATCTGCGCCCCCGTCAGCAGGATGCGCGCGAGCGCCAGCATCTGCTGCTCGCCGCCCGAGAGGCGGGTCCCCTGGCTCTTCCTGCGCTCCAGCAGGTTGGGGAACATCTTGTAGACCTCGTCCACCGTCATCCCTCCGCTGCGCACCTTGGGCAGCAGCAGCAGGTTCTCCTCGACGCTGAGGCTGGCGAAGATGCCGCGCTCCTCGGGGCAGTAGCCCACGCCCAGGTGGGCCACCTTGTGCGGAGCCATGCCAATCACTTCGCGCCCATTCACCGAGATGGAGCCGGTGCGCTTGCCCACCAACCCCATGATGGCCTTCAAGGTGGTGGTGCGCCCCGAGCCGTTGCGCCCCAGCAGCGTCACCAGCTCGCCGCGGTTCACGGCCATGTCCACGCCATGGAGGACATGAGACTCCCCATAGAAGGCGTGGAGGTTGGAGATGCGGAGGATCTCGGAGGGCAGGGAATCAGGTGGCAACGGTGGCTCCCAAGTAGGCTTCCCGGACCTGGGGATTCTGGGAGACCTCTTCGTAGGTCCCCTCGGCCAGGATGCTCCCGCGCTGGAGCACGGTGATGGTATGGCACAAGCGGGACACCACGCTCAGGTTGTGCTCCACCATGAGGATGGTGCGCTGGGCGGACACGCGCTGGATGAGCGAGGTGACCAGGGCGATGTCCTCGGCCCCCATGCCGGAGGTGGGCTCGTCCAGCAGCATGAGCTCCGGCTCCAGGGCCAGGGTGGTGGCCAGCTCGAGCGTGCGCTTGCGCCCGTAGGGCAGCTCCACCGCGAGGGTGTTGGCGAAGGAGCGCAGCCCCACCTCCTCCATCAGCGCGAAGGCGCGCTCATTCAGGCTCTGGAGCGTGCGCTCGGTGCGCCAGAAGTGGAAGGAGCTCCCCAGCTTGCGCTGGAGCGCCACGCGGATGTTCTCGAGCACCGTCATATGCGGGAACACCGCGGAGATCTGGAATGAGCGCACCATGCCGCGCCGTGCCACGGCCGCGGGCTTCACCGAGGTGATGTCCTCGCCCTTGTAGAGGATGCGGCCCCGGGTGGGCTGCAGGAACTTGGTCAGGAGGTTGAAGCACGTCGTCTTGCCCGCGCCATTGGGGCCAATGAGCGCGTGGATCGTCCCCCGCCGGACGCGGAGGTTGACGCCATTGACCGCGACAAAGCCCTTGAATTCACGGGTGAGATCTCGGGTCTCGAGGACGAAGTCATTGCTCACGGAGTGGCTCCCGCATCGTGGCGGCCCCCTCGCTGCCGTGCGACCGCGCGCGCAAGGTACTCGCATACCTGGGAGGTGGGCAATATGAACGCTGATTCATTTCTCAATACCCCCGGCTGCCACTATAAGGCGCGCCGGAGGGTAATACTCATGGTCACGACTCGGCAGGTCATATGGATCGCAGCAAGTCTCTGTTTCGGTAGCGCCGCTCTGGCGCAGGGCAATGACGCTTCCCCCAAGGTCGCGCAGGAGAAGGGCACGCCTCCTCCGCCCGCCTCACCGCAGGCGACGGAAGGCGCTCCGACCGCCCCGCCCGCTCCGCCGGCCCCACCCGCTCCGCCGGCCCCTCCGGCTCCTCCCGCGCCTCCGGCCCCGCCAGCGCCGCCGGCTCCGGATGCGAACCGTCAGCGCGGCATCGAGTTCGCCTCGCTCCGAATTCTCCGGGACAAGCAGCTCATCACCGAGGCGGAGTACCAGGCAGCGCTGCGCGATCTGGGCGAGCCGCTGGGCTCGCGAGCGAGCGATGCCAGCGCCTTCGTCTTCGGAAAGTGGTCGACGACGCTGTACGGCTTCGCTGAGGCCGACTTCATGCACAACTCGACCCAGGGCTTCAACGACTTCGCGGGCAACCAACAAGTCCCTCGCCCTGGAACCTTCGCGGCGAGTCACGGGCGCACCACGTTCACGGCGCGCGACTCACGCCTGGGCGTGCGCGTGAAGACGCCTTCGCCGGAGGGCATGTCGTTCACCGCGAACCTGGAGGGAGACTTCCTCGGCTCGGAGCCGGGCATCTACCAGAACACGGGCGGCACGGCGCCCACGCCGGGGTCGACCAACTCCGAGGCGAGCTACTTCGGCAACCCCACCTTCCGCATTCGCCACGCCTTCTTCAAGGCCGAGACGCCGATCGCCGATTTCACGGTGGGGCAGACGTGGAACCTGCTGGGATGGCAGGCCAGCTACGTGCCCGCCATCGTCCAGTGGCCCGGCGTGGTGGGCGAGCTGTACGGGCGCTCGGTCCAGGCGCGCGTCGGCAAGGTGATCAAGACGGACTCGCTCTCGCTCGAATTGGCCGTCGCGGCGATGCGCCCCACGCAGCGTGACTCCGGTGTTCCGAACGGTGAGGCGGGCCTGCGCGCGGCCCTCACGAAGTGGACGGGCGTCCACACGTCCTTCTTGACGTCGACTGCGATTCAGCCGCTGTCCGTGGCCGTCACGGGCGATGTGCGCTCCTTCAAGGTTCCGGAGTTCTCGGCGGATCCGCACAGCGTCAACAGCGCCACGGGCGGCGGCTTCGCGGTGGACGCCTTCATCCCCATCATCCCGGGGACGAAGGAGAAGAAGGACAACGCGCTGGCGCTCACCACGGAGTTCGTGCACGGCTCCGGCATCGCGGACCAGTACACGGCCATGGCGAACGGCATCTCCAACCCGGCCCTGCCTCCGCCGGCCGCGGGCGGGGCTTCTCCGGCGTTCCCGGCGCACATTGATCCGGGGCTGGCCGTCTACGACGCGGACGGCGCGCTGCACCTGGTGAAGACGCAGAGCTGGTTCCTGAGCGGCGAGTACTACCCGCCCGGCCTGGAGGGCAAGCTGGGCCTGTTCGCCGGCTTCTACCGGCTGGATGTGAAGAACCTGGGGGACTT
Organism: Hyalangium sp.; assembly: GCF_045802625.1. Classification (NCBI taxonomy): domain Bacteria; kingdom Pseudomonadati; phylum Myxococcota; class Myxococcia; order Myxococcales; family Archangiaceae; genus Hyalangium; species Hyalangium sp. The sequence goes on from NZ_JBJMQP010000039.1 coordinate 165,393, forward strand.
CGCCACCAACCCCGCCGCCGCACGCAACCATGTGACGATGGCCGAGGGTGGCGCGTTCGTGGATGCCACCCAGGCGATCCGGATCGGCGTGGACTACGCGCAGATCCGGGACACGTACCAGGATGGCACCGTGGCCAAGAACTGGGCGCTGCAGAGCAGCATGTTCCTCTTCTTCTAGAGAGTGGCGGTGGCCCTGCGAGGAGCGCGCCTCGCAGGGCCCACCGTGGGTGGGTTCCAGGATCTCGCCGCCAGCGTCAGGCGTTCCCTCCTGGAGCCGTTGGGGTCATTCGCTGATCCATGAGCGTGCCGTGCTCCGCGCCGCCGACAGCGTTGAGAATGGACTGGCCACGCTCGTCGACGAGCCGGGTGAACAGTTGCTGGGCGTAGCCGAAGACGATCGCCCAGGCGATGATCTGTGCCGAGGTATCGAGCGCTGACAGGCCGGGGAGAAACTCTCCGCGCATGAGCAGGAGCCCCAGCACTGCCGTCAACGCTCCGGTGGGCAGCTTGAGCAACGCCAGGGCCAGGGGGATGCTGTACGGCACGGAGGTACCTCGGAGCTGTCGCAGGGCCGCAGCGGAGGCCACCGCAGCTGCGATGAGACCGACCAGCTCGATGACGAAGTAGTCCGCTCGGCCCGCGAGCCTCTTGAACACGGGGTCCGGGGCCAGCTGCGTGGAGGCCAGCGTGCTCTGCGCGGAGCCGGGCTCGCCCGGCGTCACCTTCGGCTCGCTCGCGGTGGGACAGACGAACTGCTTCTCGGGTTCGAAGCAGAGGGGCGCCAGCCGCGGGTTCGCGGCCATGATGGTCCCGAGGGCGACCGCGAGCACCGTGAGACAGACGGTGACGCCGTACACGATGTTGCGAAAGCTGCGAACGCGGACGTACTCCCGCTCCTGGGCCTCCAAGGCGGCATGAACCGCGGTGACCACCGTCTCACGCTTCGACTCGTCGAGGCTCCGTCTCTCCTCGCCGGGCTGTGCTCGCTTCTCCTCGTTCTGGACGCGTTGGAGGATTTCCTCCATCGCCACCCGGCGCGGATCCTGCGGGGGCAGATGCGCCCGGATGACGGTGTTGAACTCGGGCAACCAACCTCGGAGATCCTCGAGGGGCATGTAGCGCAGCATCAGGCAGATCGCCGCGTGGATGTTCGTCTCGATGGTGTCGATGAACGCCCCGAACCAGCCCCAAGGTGGCCGCGTCCGGTCGGCAGCCAGTTTGGCTGTCTTGAGAAAGTCTTGGGCTCGCCCGGCAAGCTGCACGGCCTTGGGATCTCCCGCGCGCTGCGCCATCAGCTCACAGAGCGCGCCCAGCTCGCCGATGCGGGTCAGCGAGCGCTGCCCACACGACCAGGGGGCACTCAGGAAATGAGCGCCCTGCCCCAATGAAGCGGTCGTAGTCCCCATGATTCCCCCGGGCAGGCGTTTGAGCCCTCGTGCATGCGGATGGAGGAGGTGTGCGGCCCTCCCGCTTCAATATGAGCAGTGGGGCCCGGCCTGAGGAGAGCCCCGCCCACCGCCTCACCCGCAGGTCAACGCCCGCTCAACGTCACGAGCGCTCGCGCTGCTCAGGATCGCCTCTGCAGCTCGGGGAACTTGCCCACGGCCTCCTGGACATCCGCGGGGAAGTCCGAGAACTCCTGCACCTGGCGCAGCTCGATCACCTCGTTGTCGGAAGCGGGGCAGCGCGACGCCCACTCGATCGCCTCCTCCTTGGACTTCACCTGGATCATCCAGTAGCCGCCGAGCACCTCCTTGGCCTCGGCGAAGGGCCCGTCGGTCACCTTGGGCTTGCCGCCGGAGAACGAGATCCGCGCGCCCATCGACGGAGGGTGCAGGCCATCGAGCGCCAGCAGCACGCCGGCCTTCTGCAGGGATTCGTTGTACTTCATCATCGCGGCAACGGCCTTGGGGTCCGGCATCGTGCCCGGCTCGGCCTTCTCGTACCCCTTGGGAATCATCAGCATCATGAAGCGCATGGTTTTCTCTCCGTGACTTCGGGTGGGGAGCAGGCGTCCAGGCGGCCTCGACCGTCTGAACTCCGGCTCTACTGGTGCGTCGAACCAGGGTCCGCGAGATCGACACGCCGAATTTCTTTTTTTCCGAGGGCTCCAAGTACCCGAAATCACGGGATTTGGGTCGTGGCGCTCCCGAAGAGCTACCGCAGAAGCAACTCGCGGAAGACGATGTCCTGCTCGTACCCCAGCCGCCGGGAAGTCTCCACGAAGCGTTCGGAGGCGATGATCGCCGTCGGGAATTCATCCAAGCGGAAGACATCCATCTGTTGGGGGAGCGAAGAAACGCTCAGGACGAGCTCCTCCGGCCGCTTCCACCCCTTGCGGCCACACTTCACGCAAGGGGCAGGACTGTTCTCCGGCAGGCAGTCCGGGTGCACCCTCCCCCGAGGTAGCAACTCCAGCTCCAATAACTCCGGCGGGTTCTTCTTTCGGAAGCGCAACTCCGTGCGGCAGCCCTTGAGGCCCTGGACGCCCTCGGCTTGCAGGCGCTCCAGCACCTCGCGTCTCAGCAACAGCGCCCAGGGGTAATGCATCAGGAAGGGGCCAAACTCTCCCTGGGCCGTGCCCGTCAGAGGCCCAAGGGCAGTCCCGGGCCAGAGCGGCACGCCTGGAGGAACCAGCGGGCGCACCTGCTCGCGGAGCCGCTCGAACTCGGCATAGTCCTCCTCCAGCCGTGCAACGTACTTCTCCTGATCAGGCAGTTGCGACAGGTCCGCAGACGGATAGGCATCCGAGAGCCCACCCCAGATGGCGTGACACACGGGGCAGTGCACGCCCGGTAGAGACCACCGCTGCGCGGCACTGTACGAGCCTGAGTAACGTGGCTCCCGGACGTCATCCACCTTGTAGTAGCGCATGACGCCTCAGCCCCCGGTGATGGGCGGCGGTTGGGTCCACCGGCGGTAGTACGGAACGACCGGGCCGGCCAGCCCGGCGCGAGCGTACCGCGCCCAGCGCTCCGCTGGAGGCCCATGCCTCCCTTGATGGGGGCAGCATTCTGTGGTGAGACACCCTGACCGGTAGCTGGTGAACCAGCCCCCTCCGAACCAGGAGCCCTTGCCTGGTGACGCCGCACGACATCCTCCAGCAAATGGAGGTCCCGGGAGAGTCAGGGGTCTTCGTGCTCGGGTGCTTCGAGCGCCGGGTCACCCTGTACTCCCAACAGGTCCGGGCGCTGAACCTCATCCACTCGCTCTTCGTGGAGAACCGGCTGCGGGAGGGGGCCCGTGTCGCCGTGGTGGGCGGTGGCGTGGCGGGGTTGACGGCTGCGGCGGGAGCGGCGGTCCGGGGCTGCAAGGTCACCCTGCTCGAGGCCCAGGCCGACCTGCTCTTCCTGTTCCGGAACAGCCGGCAGCGCTGGCTCCACCCCCACATCTATGACTGGCCCGAGGAGGGCTCCACCCAGGCCCGCGCGGGCCTGCCGGTCCTCGACTGGACGGCGGGGACCGCAGCGGATGTGGCGAAGACCGTGCTCGCGGATTGGACGCAGTTGCAGGCTCGGTATGGCATCCACGTCCACCGGGGCGCGACGGATGTGACGGTGCCTCCGGGATCCAAGGCTGAACGCACCGTGACGTGGAACAGCCCGGGCTTCCATCGAGAGAAGTTCTCGGTGGTCATCCTGGCGGTGGGCTTCGCCCCCGAGCAGAAGCACGAAGACGTGCCGCCCCATTCCTATTGGGCGGACGACAGCCTGGACCGCCGCTTCCATGACCCCGGCGCGAAGAGCCACTACCTGGTGTCCGGCACCGGAGATGGAGGGCTGGTAGACCTATTCCGCCTCCGCATCGCGGACTTCCGCCATGAGCGCTTTGTCGAGGAGCTGCTCTCGGAGCCCTCGCTGGACGGCGTGAAGGCCGAGCTCCTCCAGATCGAGGATGAACTCCGCCAGGGAAAGATCGAGCCTGGAGATCTCTTCGATCGCTACGACACGCTTGAGGCTCCTGAGCTCGACAAGCGCCTGGAGGGGAAGCTGAGAGCGGAAACGTCGGCGGTCCTCAACGGCCTGGATTCCTCTCCGCTGAGCGCTGGAACCTGCATCCTGAACCGGTTCCTGGCCTCGCGGCTGCTCAAGCTCGGCGTCCGTTACAAGAGCGGAAAGTTCAAGGCCACTCGCAAGGATGACGGTTTCGACGTCTTGTTCGCGGGCTCGAAAAAGCCGGAGCACTTCCAGCACATCGTCGTCCGCCACGGGCCAGACCCCAGCCCGGTGAAGTCCTTCGAGCTCCTCACGGAGGATGCAGAGAAGAAGCTGCGTGCGTACGCGGCGCTCGATCAGACGCGCAGGCCCATCTTCAAGAACGAGGACTTTCCGTGGGCACCGTCGGGCGCTGGGGCCAGCGCCGGCACCCAGCCAGAGCCTGTCTCCGCGTCACTCCCCGACAAGGGCGACTGCTTTGGCCGGGACGAGCTGGTGAAGAAGCTCGTCTCCGCGTGGCTGGTGGAACACCCTCGCCCCGTCACGCTCCTCGGACCTCCGGGAGTAGGCAAGAGCACCCTGGCCATTGAGGCACTGCACGCCCCGGAGATCGTCCAGCGCTACGGAAGCCGCCGGTACTTCATCCGCCTGGATGGCGCGACCTCGAAGGATCAGATGGCCGCACAGATCGCCGCACAAATCGGCGTGAGATCCGACGTAGATCTGTGGCAGGTCGTGAAGCAGCACCTGGGCGCTGGGCCCACCGTTCTGGTCTTGGATAACGCGGAGACCCCCTGGCACTCGGACTCGGCGGGAACGGAGGAGCTGCTCCGGCAGCTTCGCGGAATTGAAACGCTCGCCTTGGCTTGCGCGGTCCGAGGCAACGATTCGCCCGTCATTCCCCGGGCGGATCCTCCCATCAGGGTGCGTCCGCTCTCGGAGGCGGCGGCCGTTGAACTGTTCTGCTCCATTGCGGACGACACTCGCCAGGATGATCCGCTGCTCGCGAAATTGCTGGCGGAGCTGGAGGGGTTGCCACTCGCCATCAAGTTGATGGCTCAGATCGCTCGGGGATTTTCCCTGTCGCTGACGTGGAAGATGTGGCAGCAGAAGCGCGGGGCGCTCGCCGGAATGTCTCCTCTGGGCGCAGCGGTGCAGCTCTCCGTGAATGGGCCCCGCATGACCGATGCGGCCCGAAGACTCCTGTCCATCCTGGCCCTCCTGCCCGCGGGAATCGCGCAAGACGATCTGGAGCCACTCCTGCCGGGAGAGGGGCTCGAAGCGGCCGGTGTCGTCTCCAAGGTCGGGCTCGCCTTCCTTGAAGACCCTCGTCTTCGGATGCTCGCTCCCATCCGCGAGCAGGTCGCCACATCCTGGCCTCCGCCACCTGCTGAATCGGACCGAGTGTGGAAGTTCTATCTGGCACTGGCTCGCAACGAAGGGCCATCCGTCGGTACGCGCACCGGAGCGGTAGCAATGGCGCGCCTAACGGACGAGGTCTCCAACATCGAAAAGGCGATAGGAACCACCCTCTCCCTAAACAGCTCGATTGAGACCATCGACGCTGCCATTGCTTTGATTGACTTCATTCTCTTCTCTGGCTACGCGTCCTCCCGGGTTCTTGACCAAGCACTCGCTATCTCCAAGGCACTCGCGGACATGTACCGTGAGGCCAACTGCACCTTCAGCCTCGGCAACATCGCCCTGACTCGCTCCAACTATGAGGAGGCGCGCTCCCGCTTCGAGCAAGCCCTGCCTCTCTACCAGAAGGCCGGGGACATCCAAGGCGAGGCCAACTGCATCAAAAGCCTCGGCGACATCGCTCTGGCTCGCTCCAACCATGAGGAGGCGCGCTCCCGCTTCGAGCAAGCCCTGCCTCTCTACCAGAAGGTCGGGGCCATCCTCGGCGAGGCCAACTGCATCAAAGGCCTCGGCAACATCGCCCTGGAGCGCTCCAACCATAAGGAGGCGCGCTCCCGCTTCGAGCAGGCACTCTCCCTGTATGGCCGTATTCCAGAACCTTACTCAATGGGGATAACGCACCGGCAGCTTGCGAGAATTGCGGCGTCTACCGATGAGCGGAGACAGCACCTTGCCGCTGCCCGAAAGGCCTGGGAGAGCATTGACAGACAAGATCTTGTCGATGAACTGAAAACAGAGTTCGGAACCGACTTCTGACGTTCCTGGGCCCACAGCCCGTCTGGCTCACTGCGTGGTGGCTGGAGCGGAGTTGGGTTGGCGCCCGGGTTGGCTCAAGACCGGCACGTAGCACTTGTTCTTGAACATGCTGCTGCCCTTGTGGCCACTGAGCGTCAGCGCCTCGCAGTTCTCCTGGTCCAGGGGCATCTCCAGCCAACAGCCGCCATTGAGCGCCACCTGCTTCTTGTGAGGGCAGCGCCCCTTGGAATCAGGCCGGACCTGCTCGGGAACAGGCTCGGGCAGGGCCTCCTCCGTCAGCCCGCTGGGCGCGTGGAGTGACGCAGGGGCCTGCGTGGCGGTGACGGCCTCGCCGAGCCCTGTCGTCTCCACCTTGGAGCGGCTGGCCTCCTTGGCTCCGGCACAAGACAGAGCGGGCACGTCCGCGAGCAGCCGAGTGCCCATCCCCCCCGCGCCCAGGGCCAGCAGCACGGCCGCCGCCAGGGCGAGCCGAGGCCGCCTCTTTGAAAGGGAGCGCGGCGCCGCGGAGGGCCCCAGTTCGAGCGGCACGAGCTTTTCCAGCTCGTCAGCGAGCCCGGCCGCGGTGCCGCGCTCCTGGGGGCGCACCGAGAGCAGGCGCAGAATGCAGGCGCGCAGCCGTGGATCGATTCGCGGGTCCCGCAGCTCGGCCGGAGGCTTCACCGCGTCCACGTGCCAGTCTCCGTGCTCATCCCGGCGAGGCGCGGAGAGCCGGGGGTACTCGCCGCAGAGGAGCCGGCACGCGGTCATGCCCAGGGCGAACAAGTCATCGGCGGCCCGAGCGCGGTACTGGAGCGAGCGGTCGCGATTGAACTCGTGGCACCAGGACTCCGGAGCGCGGTAGAGGGGCGTGCCCGGATGCGTGGCGGCCGGAGTGAGCGTCTCGGCGCCCGGGGAGTGGCAGGAGCCAAAGTCCACGAGCAGGGCGCGGCCGTCCGAGTAGCGCACCAGGATGTTGTCCCCCTTTACATCCCGGTGAACGGCGCCCAGGGCGTGGATCTGCTGGAGTGCGCGAGCCAGCTGGGCCAGCACCTGCACGCAGCGAGGGGAGAAGCGGGGAGCCAGCGGATGATCATAGAGGGAGCTGCCATCCACCCACTCCAGGACGAGGAAGGAATGGAGGCCCCCGCCTGGCACCTGCCACACACCGGAGTCGTAGAGGCGAGGGATGCTGGGGTGACGCAGGCGCGAGAGCAGCGCGGCCTCGCGAGCGAAGCGAGGGTTGTCCGGGAGCACGGACAGTTTGAGGGCGACGGCGGGAGCGTGCTCCTGGCCCACGGGGACAGCGCGGTAGACGGCGCCATGGACACCCCGGCCGACCCAGGCCACCACGCGCCAGCGCCCGACCACCGTTCCTCCGGGGAGCAGGGCGGGATCCAGATCCGGGACAGACAGAGGCTCCATGGCGTGGGGCTCGCGAGGTAGGGGAACCACTCTGAGGCCCGCGTAGACTACTTCACGAGAGTGCTCAGCCCAGCGCTGGAGTGAAGGGCCCGCGCAGACCCGAGCGGAAGACCGCCACACAGATCCAGGTGGGGATCGCGGAGATGATGGCCAGCCCCACCAAGCCCACCGTTTCGACATCTCGAGAGCTGTCCGGGAAGAAGGCGATGGCGAAGATGGCCAGCCACCAGATGCCGCACAGCGACAGGCCCACGCCTCCCATCGCCAGTTTCATCCACGACCAGAAAGTACGCTCCGGCTCGCGCTCCGCCATCGCCACCGGGCCGGAGGTCCATCCGCCCTGGGCGATCATCACCTGCTCCTCCACCGCCACCGGAGCCGCCATCACGGGCATAGCCAGCGCCGAGCCCCCCACGACCTGCTCGGCCTGCAGCGCCTTGTAGAGCTTGCGCCCCCAGCGGACCTCGATGAACAGCACCACGAGCGCCAGGAACGCATACCCGGATCCAGTGAACAGGAACGCGTCATACGAACCATGCAGCAGCATGGCCGAGCCGAGCCCCGTCCAGATCAGGGCCGTGCGCTGCTCCGGCTCCGCGAACCGGGCTCGGCCCACGAAGGCGCCCATCACCACGCCCGTAAAGGCATGCCCCGGAACAGCAGTCAGGGCACGCAGCACCGCGGTCCCCATCCCGTGCTCGCCCACATAGAGGATGTTCTCCAGTGTGGCGAACCCGAGCGAGGCCGTGGCGCCATACACGACTCCGTCGAGCGGCTCGTCGAAGTGATCCTGGCGCCACACGAACAGCCGCAGCACGAGGAACTTGAAGAACTCCTCGGGGATGCCGGCGCCCAGGAAGCCCTGCACGAAGGCGCTGCCCCACATGCCCCCGGTCATCCCCTTCCCCATCGCCTCGAGCATCATCGCCACCGGCACCACGGGGAGGCAGATGAACGCGCCCAGCAGGAACGTCTTCATCAAGAGCCCACGGGGCTCGGGGTTCTTGTCCCTCGCGTAGACGTACCAGAGCAGCAACAGCGACGGGACGATCGCCGATCCCCCGAGCATGAGCACGGACATGCCCCCACGGTAGCAGAGCCCTCACGCCGGAAACGAGCGGGGGTCTCCCGTGCTCAGGCCGCTCACTCCGCGTCAGGCCCTGCCTTGTCGGATGGTGGCACGCGCGGCAGGAAGACCGTGAAGCAGGAGCCCTGCCCCGGCTGGCTCTCGACGGAGATACGCCCCCCATGCGCGGTGACGATGCCGTGCACCACGGCCAGCCCCAGCCCCGTGCCCATTCCCATCGGCTTGGTGGTGAAGAAGGGCTGAAACAGCCGGGACAACACCTCGGGCGGCATGCCCGCTCCGGTGTCCCGCACCTCCATCCGCACCTGCTCGCCCTCCTGACGCGTGGACAGCCGGACCACGCCGCCTTCCTTCGTGGCCTGCCCGGCGTTCACCAGCAGGTTCACTAGCACCTGGGCGATCTGCCTGGGCCGCCCCACCATCTTCCCCACCTCTCCCAGTTCCACCTCCACCTTGCAGTGCCCGAGCTGGCCCTGGGCGATGCGCAGCGCCGCCCGCGCCTCGTCGTTCAAGTCATACTCCGTGGGCACCTCCGCATCCCCGCGAGAGAACCGCCGCAGATCCGACACGATGGCATTCACCCGGCGAATCCCATCCAGCGTCTCGGGCAGCACCTCCTCCACGTACTCCCGCAGCGGCTCCGGCAGCTCCGGGTGCCGCCGGAGCTCCTTGTAGAGCGAGCTGATGTTGCTGGTGACGAAGCTCATCGGGTTGTTGATCTCGTGAGCGACGCCCGCGGCCATCACGCCCAGGCTGGAGAGCTTCTCCTGCGCCAAGGCGCGCTCGCGCGCCTTCTGGAGCTGCTCTCGCTGCAGGAGCACCTGCTGCACCGTGACCTGGTGCAAGGAGGTGCGCTTGTCCGCCACCAGGAAGGTGACCCCCCCGAGCACGGTGAAGGCCAGGGGCAGGATCGGATCGCACCCTCCGAGCAGCGCCAGCGCATCCACGAAGGCCAGATAGGCGACGACTCGCAGGCTCTGCCAGCCCCCCTCGCCCGGGGCCCACATCAAGCTAAAGGGGACATAGAGCCAGAGCAGCACGGACCAATGCGTCAGCCAGCCCAGGCCCGCGATGACCAGCGCGTTCACCCCCATCCGCGCCCCCTCCGCCCAGGCGAAACCGATCCGCCTGCCCACCCACTCGATGGCCACGACGTTGAAGAAGATGTTCACCGGCACCATCCCGCCCAGGATGGCCACCACTCGCCACTGTCCCCAGAATTGGAACATGAGCGCGGCGAACACGACGGTGGCGCCGGCCTTCCGCAGGGCCAGCAGCTCACGGCGGATGTCCTCAGGACTCACTTCCACGGGTGGACTCATGGGCCTCCGAGGAGATCCAACCCTCCTTCGGGTCAGCCCGTACAGCCCGGCGGTGGCTGTCCGTTATAGCGGATGAGTTGACTCCATCCGTTATAGCGGATATTTGTTGACCATAATGGCGATGTCTCCTTCACCCCTGGCCGTGACGTGCCGCCCCCGGCGGTGTCCCCGCTCACGTGGGGGTATCGCGGGAGGTTGAGCCCGTCGGCCGCGGCAAGGCGGCCCTGGCTGTCCTCGCCTCTTCTTCTTTGCTCGTGGGGCCCGCCCTCCCGCTGAGGGAATGGGCTCCTTTTGTCTCTTGGAGTGCCCGATGTCGCAGTCGCAGCCATCCCCCGCGGTGCTCTCGCAGGAAGAGTTCGCCGCCACCTCGCACGAGCTGCAGTCGGCGCCGGCCGAGCGCGTGCTCGCCTGGGCCGAGCGCCGGTTCGGCGCGAACGCGGTCATCGCCTCGAGCTTCGGCGCCGAGGACATGGTGCTGATCGATCTGGCGTGCCAGCACGCGCCGAGCCTGCGCCTGTTCACGCTCGACACGGGCCGGCTGCCTCCAGAGACGTACGAGCTGATGGAGACGGTCCGCAAGCGGTATGGGCTCGCGGTGGAGACCTTCTTCCCCGAGCGCAACCGCGTGGAGGCGCTCGAGTCCGCCCAGGGGTACTTCTCCTTCAAGCAGAGCATCGAGGCGCGCAAGCAGTGCTGCGGTCTCCGCAAGGTGGAGCCGCTCAAGCGCGCGCTCGAGGGCCGGCAGGCGTGGGTGACGGGGCTGCGCCGCGAGCAGTCGGTGACGCGGACCGGCGTGGAGGTGCTCGAGCTGGACGCGGATCACGGCGGCCTGGTGAAGCTGAACCCGCTCGCCGGATGGAGCTCCAAGCAGGTGTGGACGTACATCCGGGAGAACGGCGTGCCGTACAACGTGCTCCATGATCGCGGCTACCCGTCCATCGGCTGCGCGCCCTGCACCCGCGCGGTGAAGCCGTACGAGGACGAGCGCGCCGGCCGCTGGTGGTGGGAGTCCGCGGAGAACCGCGAGTGCGGGCTGCACGTCCGCGGCTGAGCCACGCGAGAACGGACCATGGGCTCGCCCGACACCTCCATCGACTACCCCGTGTGCCTTCGCCTGAGCGGCAAGCGTGTGCTGCTGATCGGCGCGGGGACGATCGCCGAGGGGCGTGCGCTCCAGCTCCTCGAGTCCGGCGCGCGGCTGCGCATGATCGCGCCTCAGGCCACCGAGACGCTGCGCCGCCTCGCCACCGAGGGAACGCTGGAGCTGCTGGAGCGCCCGTATGAGCCGGGGGATGTGGCCGGCCACGCGCTCGTGTTCGTCGCCACGGATGATCGCCGGGTGAGCGAGGCGGTCGCCGCGGAGACACGGTCCCTCGGCATCTGGCTGAACGCCGCGGACGAGCCTGACCTGTGCGACTTCACGCTGCCCTCGGTGGGCCGCCGGGGTTCCATCACCGTGGCCGTCTCCACGAACGGGCAAGCCCCCGCGCTGGCGAGAAGCCTGCGGCGGCGGCTCGTGGAGCAGATCTCCCTCCACCACGTGCAGCTCGCCCGGCTCAGCGGGTGGCTCCGGGAGCGGCTGCCTCGGAGCGCCGCTCGCGGCCGGCTGCTGAAGCTGCTGGTGGAGGACGACATTGGCGGACGGCTGGCCCGAGGCCAGCGCCGGGAAGCCTGGTCCCGGCTCCGCGCGGAGCTTGAAGCCTTGGGAGAGCAGACACCATGAGTCGACGTGCCAAGGGATGTGTGTACCTGGTGGGAGCCGGCCCGGGAGATCCGGGCCTGCTGACGCTCCGAGCGGCGCAACTGCTCGCGAGCGCGGACACCGTGGTGCATGACCGCCTCATCCACCCTGGAGTGCTGGAGCACGCGCGTCCGCATGCTCGCCTCATCTATGTGGGCAAGGAGGGTGGCGGGGACTCGGTGCGGCAGGAGGACATCCACACGCTGCTCATCGGTCAGGCCCGGCTGGGCCGCTCGGTGGTGCGGCTCAAGGGCGGCGATCCGTTCGTCTTCGGCCGAGGCGGTGAGGAGGCGCTGGCGCTCGAGGAGGCGGGAGTCCCCTACGAGGTGGTGCCGGGCGTCTCCAGTATCGCGGCCGTGCCCGCCGCGGCGGCCATTCCCATCACCCACCGGGGGCTGTCGAGCACGGTGACGTTCGCCACCGCGCACCTCGCCAGCGACACCCCGGACTGGGAGCATCTGGCGCGGGCGGAGACGCTGGTCCTCTTCATGGCGGGCCAGCGGCTGGAGGAGGCCACTGGGGCCCTCATCGGCGCGGGGAAGGCGCCGGGCACGCTCGCCGCCGCCGTGGAGGCAGGCACCTGGGAGCACCAGCACGTGGTGGAAGGGACGCTGGCGGACATCGCCTCGCGCGTCCGAGCGGCCGAGCTGGGCTCTCCCACGCTCCTGATCATCGGCGCGGTGGTGTCCCTGAGATCGCGGCTGCAGTCATTGGTGGCGCAGTCCCACCCCGCGAAGTTCTGGCGGTCGCAGCGCGCGGAGGGCGGTCATGAGTGAGTCCACGTCGGCACGGCTGTCCCACCTCTCGGTGCTCGAGGCGGAGAGCATCCACATCCTCCGCGAGACGGTGGCGGAGTTCGCCAACCCGGTGATGCTGTACAGCATCGGCAAGGACTCGCAGGTGCTGCTGCACCTGGCGCGCAAGGCGTTCCACCCGGCGCCGCTGCCCTTCCCGCTGCTCCACGTGGACACGACGTGGAAGTTCCGGGACATGTACGCGTTCCGGGATCGCTTCACCTCGCAGCATGGCTTCCGGCTATTGGTGCACCAGAACCGCAAGGCGCTGGCCGAGGGCGTCAACCCGTTCGACTACACGAGCCAGAAGTACACGCATGCGATGAAGACGCAGGCGCTGCTGGAGGCGATTGCCCTGCACGGCTTCGACGCGGCGTTTGGCGGGGCGCGGCGGGACGAGGAGAAGTCGCGCGCCAAGGAGCGGGTGTTCTCGTTCCGAGACAGGCACGGCCAGTGGGAGCCGCGCAAGCAGCGCCCCGAGCTGTGGAACCTCTACAACGGCCGCATCGACGCGGGCGAGAGCATGCGCGTCTTCCCGCTCTCCAACTGGACCGAGCTGGACGTGTGGCACTACATCCTCAAGGAGCGGATCCCCGTGGTGCCGCTCTACTTCGCGGCCGAGCGGCCGGTGGTGGAGCGCAGCGGCAACCTCATCATGGTGGACGATGAGCGGATGCGGCTGAAGCCGGGCGAGCAGCCGGTGATGAAGCGGGTGCGGTTCCGGACGCTGGGCTGCTACCCGCTGAGCGGCGCCATCGAGTCCTCCGCCACCTCGGTGGAGGCGGTCATCGACGAGATGGTGCACGCCCGCCAGTCCGAACGGCAGGGGCGGCTCATCGACTACGACGAAGAGGGCTCGATGGAGCTCAAGAAGCGCGAGGGCTACTTCTAATGGACACGGCACTCCAACCCACGGGCAACATCCAGGAGTTCCTGGCCGAGCACGCTCGCAAGGAGCTGCTGCGGCTGGTGGTGGTGGGCTCGGTGGACGACGGGAAGTCCACGCTCATCGGCCGCCTGCTCTACGAGTGTGACGGGCTGTTCGAGGATCAGATCTCCGCGGTCCGCAAGGCCACGGCCAAGCGCGCGGCGGCCAACGAGGGCGCTACCCGCACCACGGAGCTGCTGGCGAAGGGGCTCCAGGCGGCGGCCAGCGCGGAGCTGCCGAAGGAGGAGGAGATCGACTTCTCGCTCTTCACCGACGGCCTGCGCGCCGAGCGCGAGCAGGGCATCACCATCGACGTGGCGTACCGGTACTTCTCCACGCCGCGCCGCAAGGTGATCGTCGCGGACACGCCGGGACACCTGCAGTACACGCGCAACATGGCCACGGGCGCCTCCACGGCGGACGCGGCGGTCATCCTCGTGGACGCGCGGCTGGGCGTGCTGGCACAGACGCGGAGGCATGCGTACATCGCCTCGCTGCTGGGCATCCCGTACCTGGCCGTAGCGGTGAACAAGATGGACCTGGTGGACTTCGACCGGACCATCTTCGAGCGCATCGGCAGCGAGCTGGCAGAGTTCGCGCGGACGCTCGGGTTCACGCAGGTGCGGCTGTTCCCCGTGAGCGCGAGCAAGGGAGACAACATCACGCGCCCGAGCGCCCGAACGCCCTGGCATGATGGCGGCACGCTGCTGGGCTGGCTGGAGTCCCTGCCCCACCAGCGCCGGCAGGACGAGGCTCCGTTCCGCTTCCCTGTGCAGTACGTGCTCCGTCCGCACCTGGACTACCGCGGGTTCGCCGGGCAGATCGCCTCGGGCACCGTGCGCGTGGGGGACGAGGTGGTGGTGCTGCCCTCGCAGCGCCGGACGCAGATCGCTGGCGTCGACACCTTCGAGGGAGAGCTGAAGGAAGTCAGCGCGCCGTTCTCCGTCACGCTGCGGCTGAAGGACGAGGTGGATATCAGCCGTGGGGATGTGATTGCCCACCTGGCCCAGCCGCCCACGGCGCTCAACCGTCTGGATGCGATGCTGGTGTGGTTCGGCGAGCAGCCGCTGGATGGGGCTCGGCGCTACCTGGTGAAGCACTCCACGCGCACCGTCCCCGCGACGCTGGAGCAGATTCTCTGGCGCAAGGACCTGGAGAACCTCACCGAGGTCCCCTCGGAGACGCTGTCGCTCAACGACATCGGCAAAGTGCGGCTGGTGTGCAAGCGCCCGCTGCTGTGCGATCCCTACCGCGACAACCGGAACACGGGCGCCTTCATCGTCATCGACGCGCTCACCCACGACACGGTCGCGGCGGGGATGATCCTCGGGCCGGCGGGCCCGGAGGACGGACGGGCCTCGGAGGGCTCGCTCATCACGGCGAAGGAGCGGCGCGAGCGGCTGGGGCAGACCGGCGGCGTCCTCTTGCTGCCGGAGACGCCAGACGCCGAGGCGCGAGCGCTCCAGCTGGAGCGCCGCCTGTTTGATCAGGGCCGGCACGTCTCGGTGGTCCGAGGTGACACGGAGGTGGCGCTGACGTTGGCGGAGGCTGGGCTCATCGCGATCCTCCACACCGTGGCGCCCCAGGCCCGCCGGGCGCTGAGAGATCAGCTCCGAGACGCGGGACTGGGCGGGCTCGACCTGGAGTCTTCGGGCGATCTCGACCGCTGGGTGCGGCAGATCCAAGAAGCGCAGGAGAAGGCTCCATGAGTTCGCTTCCCGCCAAGGGGGGGCCGAGACCCGCCGGTGCTCCCTCCGGCGTCTCCCCCTTCGTAAACGCGCTGCTGGGCGAGGAGCGCAGTGCCCTCCTCCAGCGAGTGGTGGAGGGCCTCCCGTCCGAGACACTCCACTGGCTGAGCGGCTACCTCGCGGGGCTCGCCGCGCAGCGTCCCGCGCAGGAGTCGGCACCCACGGCGGTGCCTCAAGCCGCTCCGGAGCAGTGGCTGACCATCATCTACGGCACGCAGACGGGCAACAGCCTGCTGCTGGCCGAGCGCCTCAAGCATCAGGCGGAGGCCTCGGGCATCACGGTGCGGCTCTTCCGAGCGAGCGACTATCCGGTACGCGAACTCCAGAGAGAGCGCGTGCTCTACGTGGTCATCAGCACCCAGGGTGATGGGGATCCGCCGGACGACTCGCGAGGCTTCGTCGAGTTCATCCTCGGCAAGCGAGCCCCCAAACTGGAGCAACTCCGCTTCTCGGTGCTGGGGCTCGGGGATACGAGCTACCCCAAGTTCTGCGAGGTCAGCCGCAAGCTCGACGCGCGCTTCGCGGAGCTGGGCGGCTCGCGGCTGCTGGACCGGGCCGACTGTGATGTGGACTTCGAGCCCGTGGCGCAGGGCTGGCTCGATCAGGCGGTGGGCCGCGCCGGTGAGCAGCTCACGGCCCGAGCCACCACAGCGGTGGTGACCCCGCTGCGCACGGCCCCGCCCGCGCCGAAGCACGGCAAAGAGGCTCCCTTCGCGGCGGAGATCCTCGCCAACCAGCGCATCACCGGGCGGGGTGCGCTCAAGGATGTGCGGCACATCGAGCTGTCACTCGGGGATTCTGCGCTGAGCTATGAGCCCGGGGACTCACTCGGCGTGTGGCCGACGAACTCCCCCGAGCTCGTCGCCGAATTCCTGTCTACGCTCTCGGCCAACGGCTCCACGGAGATCCGCCGGGATGGCCGCACCCTGCCGCTGAAACAGTGGCTCGCGGAAGAGCTGGAGCTCACCAAGCTGAGCAAGCCGGTCCTGGAGCGTCACGCCGCGCTCTCGGGCAGCGCTGAGCTGAAGCGCATGCTCACGCCGGAGGGCGCCGAGTCGTTCCGCGCGCTGCTCAAGAGCCACCAGGTTATCGACGTGCTCCGGAGCTGGCCCGCGCCGTGGACCGCCGAGGAGCTGGTCCGCACCCTGCGGAAGCTGACCCCCCGGAGCTACTCGATCGCATCCAGCCAGAAGCGGGTGGGAGCGGAGGCCCACCTGACGGTGGCGGTGGTGGACTACACCGCGTTCGGGACTCGCCACACGGGGACGGCCTCGTACTACCTGGCCACGCGCAACGGAGAGACAGACCGCGTGCGCGTCTTCATCGAGCCCAACGAGCGATTCCGCGTCCCGAAGGATTCGGAGCGCGACATCATCATGATCGGCCCAGGCACGGGCGTGGCGCCCTTCCGCGCCTTCGCACAGGAGCGCGCCGAGACGGGCGCGCGTGGCCGGAACTGGCTCTTCTTCGGCGAGCAGCACTTCCGCACGCAGTTCCTCTACCAGACGGAGTGGCAGGAGGCGCTGAAGAAGGGAGAGCTGCATCGAATCTCCCTCGCCTTCTCGCGCGACCAGGCAGAGAAGATCTACGTGCAGCAGCGCCTGCGCGAGGCGGGCAAGGATCTCTACGCCTGGCTGGAGGGCGGCGCCCACCTCTACGTCTGCGGCGATGCCCAGCGGATGGCGCCGGACGTCCACGAGGCCCTCATCGACGTCATCTCCACCCACGGAGGCCGCAGCCGCGAGGACGCGGAGGCCTGGCTCTCCACCCTGCGCGACGAGCAGCGCTACCAGCGCGACGTGTACTGACAGGAGCACCGCCATGAGCACCCCCAAGCCCCCGGCCCTCTCCGAGGTGGAGCAGATCAAGGCGAAGAGCCAGCGCCTGCGCGGGACCCTGGCCGAGAGCCTGGTGGATCCCGTGACGGGAGGACTGGCCACGCCCGACACACAGCTGCTCAAGTTCCACGGCAGCTACCAGCAGGACGATCGGGATCTGCGCGAGGAGCGCCGGCAGCAGAAGCTGGAGCCCGCCTACAACTTCATGATCCGCACCCGCCTGCCGGGTGGGGTGGTGACACCGGCGCAGTGGCTCGCGCTGGACGCGCTCTCGCAGAAGTACGCCAACGGGACGCTGCGGCTCACCACGCGGCAGGCCTTCCAGCTGCACGGCGTCCTCAAAGGGGACCTCAAGCCCACCATCGCCAGCATCAACGCGGCGCTCCTGGACACCATCTCGGCCTGCGGAGACGTCAACCGCAACGTGATGAGCAACCCCAACCCGGTGGACTCGCGCGTGCACGAAGAGGTGTACCGCTGGACGGTGCGCCTGTCCGAGCACCTGCTGCCGAAGACGCGCGCCTACTACGAGGTGTGGCTGGACAAGGAGAAGGTGGCGGGCAGCGGCGAGGAGGAGGAACCCATCCTCGGCTCCACCTACCTGCCTCGGAAGTTCAAGGCCGCCATCGCGGTGCCGCCCCTCAACGACGTGGATGTGTACTCGCAGGACCTGGGCTTCATCGCCATCTACGAGGGGGACAAGCTCACCGGGTTCAACGTCACGGTCGGCGGAGGCATGGGCGCCACGCACGGCGAGGCCGCCACCTTCCCGCGCCTGGGAGATCTGATCGGCTTCGTCACGCCCGAGCAGCTCCTGGTGACGGCGGAGAACGTGGTCAGAGTCCAGCGCGACTTCGGGGACCGCGCCAACCGCAAGCACGCGCGGTTGAAGTACACCATCGAGGATCGCGGCATCGCCTGGTTCATCGCCGAGCTGGAGAAGCGGCTCGGCTTCTCGCTGCAGCCCGCGCGCCCCTTCACGTTCGAGCACAACGGAGACCTGTTCGGTTGGAAGCAGGGCCATGACGGGCGCTGGCACCTGACGCTGCGCCTCGAGAGTGGCCGGGTGGCGGACCTGCCCGGCGCGAAGCTGCTCACGGGGCTGCGGGAGATCGCCAAGGTGCACAAGGGCGACTTCCGGCTGACGCCCAACCAGAACCTCATCATCGCCGGAGTCGCTCCCGAAGCCCGAGCGCAGATCGACACGCTGGTGGCGGCCCACGGTCTGGATGGCTTCCAGCGTTCGAGCCCCCTGCGCCTCAACGCGCTCGCCTGCGTGGCCCTGCCCACGTGCGGCCTGGCCATGGCCGAGGCCGAGCGCTACCTGCCCGACATCGTGGGCAAGCTCGAGGAGCGGCTGGCGGCCCACGGCCTCCAGAACGAGAAGCTCCTCCTGAGAATCACGGGATGTCCCAACGGCTGCGCACGCCCCTACCTGGCGGAGATCGCGCTCGTGGGCAAGGCCCCCGGCCGCTACAACCTCTACCTGGGTGGGGACGTGCGCGGCCAGCGTCTCAATCGCCTGTATCGCGAGAACATCGATGAAGCGGGCATCCTCGGGGTGCTCGAACCGCTGTTCGCCGCATACGCGAGTGAGCGTCGCCCCGGCGAGGGCTTCGGTGATTTCACCGTGCGCGCCGGCCACGTCTCTTCTCCTTCCACTCCTTCTTCTTCTCTTCCGAGCTGACGCATGTCCTCCACACCTTCTGGAAGCCGCTCCCTCTCGTGGCTGCTGAACTCCGCTGTGCTGCTCCTCCTGCCGGGCCTGCTGGTCGCGATGAGTGCGTGCACGAAACCCGGCTCCGCTTCAACCGAGCCGCTCACCCTGCTCAACGTCTCCTACGATCCGACGAGGGAGTTCTACGAGGAGTTCAACACCGCCTTCGCCAAGAACTGGGAGGCCACCCAGGGCACGAAGATCTCCATCAAGCAGTCGCACGGCGGCTCGGGGAAGCAGGCGCGCGCCGTCATCGACGGGCTGGACGCGGACGTGGTCACCCTCGCGCTGGCGTATGACGTGGACATGCTCCACGACAAGGGGAGCCTGATCCCGGAGACCTGGCAGTCCCGGCTGCCGAACAACAGCTCACCGTACACCTCCGCCATCGTCTTCGTGGTGCGCAAGGGCAACCCCAAGGGCATCAAGGACTGGGAGGATCTCGTTCAGCCCGGTATCTCGGTCATCACCCCCAACCCGAAGACCTCGGGCGGAGCGCGCTGGAACTACCTGGCCGCTTGGGGGCACTCGCTCCGCAAGGGGGGCGGCGACGAGGCCAAGGCCCGTGAGTTCGTCGCGAGCCTCTACCGCAACGTCCCCGTGCTGGACTCGGGCGCCCGCGGCTCCACCACCACCTTCGCCGAGCGCGGCCTCGGGGATGTGCTCATCGCCTGGGAGAACGAGGCGCTCCTGCTCACCGACGAGGTGGGCAAGGGCAAGTTCGAGATCGTCGTCCCCTCCGACACCATCCTCGCCGAGCCGCCCGTGACGATCGTGGACAAGAACGTGGATCGAAAGGGCACTCGGGCGGCGGCGGAGGCGTATCTGAAGTACCTCTACTCCGACGAGGGCCAGGAGCTCGCCGCGAAGCACCACTACCGCCCGCGCTCCGAGGCCATCGCCGCGAAGTACGCCAGCCACTTCCCCAGCGTGCGCCTCTTCACCGTGGACGAAGTCTTCGGCGGCTGGAAGAAGGCGCAGAAGGCGCACTTCGATGACGGTGGGGTGTTCGATCTGATCTACGCCCCGAAGGCCCAGTGAGCGGAACCCTGGCCATGGCTCCTCGTGCTCGCCGTCGCATCCTCCCCGGCTTCGGATTGTCGCTGGGGCTGAGCTGGCTCTACCTGGGCCTGATCGTGCTCCTGCCGCTGTCGGGGTTGTTCCTCAAGACGTTCACCCTGTCGTGGGAGCACTTCTGGCAGGCCGTGGCCTCTCCGCGAGCGCTCGCCGCGTATCGGCTCACCTTCGGCGCGGCCGTGGTGGCGGCGCTGGTCAACGCCGTGTTCGGCCTGCTCGTGGCGTGGGTGCTGGTCCGCTACCGCTTCCCGGGCAAGAGCCTCGTGGACGCGCTGGTGGACCTGCCGTTCGCCCTGCCCACGGCCGTCGCGGGACTGACGCTCACCAGCCTTTACTCCACCCATGGCTGGTACGGGCGTTACCTCGAGGCCGCGGGAATCCAGGTGGCGTTCACCTCGCTGGGAGTGGTGGTGGCGCTCACCTTCATTGGACTGCCCTTCGTGGTGCGCACCGTGCAGCCAGTGCTCGAGGACATCGACGCGGACGTGGAGGAGGCCGCCGCCACGCTGGGAGCCACGCCCTGGCAGGCCTTCACTCGCGTCATCTTCCCCAACATCCTGCCGGCGCTGCTGAGCGGCTTCACCCTGGCGTTGGCTCGGGCCATCGGCGAGTACGGCTCGGTGGTCTTCATCTCCGGCAACATGCCCATGCGCACGGAGATCGCTCCGCTGCTCATCGTCACCCACCTGGAGCAGTACGACTACGCGGGCGCGACGGCCATCGCCGTCGTCATGCTCACGGCCTCGTTCGCGCTGCTGCTGGCCATCAACCTGCTCCAGCGCTGGACCCAGCGCCGGTTCGAAGTCCGGCCCGGATAGCCTGCCATGCACGTCTCCACGCTCCTGGTCCAACGAAGGACCCACGCCAGCTCCCAGTCAGCGCTCGCGCGCGGGCTGTTGATCGGCGCCGCCCTGCTCTTCCTGGGCCTGTTCCTCGTCGTCCCGCTGGTGGCGGTCTTCACCTTCGCGCTCCAAAAGGGCCTGGGGGCGTACCTGTCGGCCCTCGCGCAGCCCGAGTCGTGGGCGGCGATCCGTCTGACGCTGACGGCGGCGCTCATCGCCGTTCCGCTCAACCTGGTGTTCGGGCTGGCTGCCTCATGGCTCATCGCCCGGTTCCGGTTCTTCGGGAGGGATCTGCTCATCACCCTGATCGATCTGCCCTTCAGCGTCTCGCCGGTGATCGCGGGGTTGATCTTCGTGCTGATGTTCGGGCGGCAGGGGTGGCTGGGGCCGTGGCTGGAGGCGCATGATCTCCACATCATCTTCGCCGTGCCGGGCATCGTGCTGGCGACGATCTTCGTGACGTTCCCCTTCGTGGCGCGAGAGGTGCTGCCAGTGATGCAGGCCCAGGGCAGCGACGAGGAGGAGGCAGCCCTCACGCTGGGAGCGAGCGGCTGGACCATGTTCGTGCGCGTGACGCTGCCCAAGGTGAAGTGGGGCGTGCTCTACGGCGTCATCCTCTGCAACGCGCGAGCGATGGGCGAGTTCGGCGCGGTCTCGGTGGTCTCCGGGCACGTGCGAGGGGTGACCACGACGCTGCCGCTGCACGCGGAGATTCTCTACAACGAATACGACTTCGTCGGAGCCTTCGCCGCGGCCTCGCTGCTGACGATGCTCGCGCTCGTCACGCTGGTCATCAAGAAGTACGTGGAATGGAGGGCGCACGCGTCATGAGCGTCGTCGTCGAGAAGCTGACCAAGCGCTTCGCGGCTGGAGGCACGCCTGCGGTCTCGGATGTGTCCTTCCACGCGCCGGCCGGGGCCATCACCACGCTGCTGGGTCCATCGGGAGCCGGCAAGTCCACGCTGCTGCGCCTCATCGCGGGGCTGGAGTCTCCAGACTCGGGGACCCTCCAGATCGATGGAGTGGACTGCACGACGCTGCCGGTGCAGAAGCGCGGCATCGGGGTGGTCTTCCAGAGCTACGCGCTCTTCCGGCACCTGACGGTGCGGGAGAACATCGCCTTCGGGCTGACGATCCGCCGGCTCTCGCAGGCCGAGGCCGACGCCCGCGTCGACGAGATGCTCAAGCTGGTGCAGCTCGAGGAGCTGGGGCACCGCTACCCGGGCCAGCTCTCGGGCGGACAGCGGCAGCGAGTGGCCTTCGCGCGGGCCCTGGCCATCCGGCCCAAGCTGCTGCTGCTGGACGAGCCCTTTGGGGCGCTCGACACCCGGGTCCGAGTGGAGCTGCGGGAGTGGCTCCACGAGTTGCATGTGCGGACCGGAGTGACGACGCTGCTGGTGACGCACGATCAAGAGGAGGCGCTGGAGATCTCACAGCACGTGGTGATCATGTCCGAGGGCCGGGTCGCCCAGGCCGGCTCACCCGCGGAGATCTACGATCGGCCCGCCACGCCCTTCGTGGCCTCGTTCGTCGGAGGCACGAGTGTTCTGAAGGGCCACGTGAGAGAGGGCCGGGCCCAGGTGGGCTCGCTGATCGTGGACGCGCCCGAGAGCGCCCGGGAGGGCGAGGCCGTGCACGCGTTCGTCCGGCCCCACGACATCAAGCTGGTGAAGACCTCCAACGGCCACGGGGTGAACGGCACCAACGTGCTCAAAGGCAGCAACGGGGTGAACGTCGGCTCTTCGGGGCGTGTGGAGCGGCTCAAGCCAGTGGGTGGCTACGTGAAGGTCCTGCTCAAGCTGCCCACGGGAGACACGGTCACCGTCGAGGTGCCTCGCAGCGAGTTCGACCAGCTCGGCGTGGTGGAGGGAGACTCGGTCCAGGCTGACGTGCGGACCGCCCGCGTGTTCGTGGGGGACTTCTCCATCTGATTCCAGCAGCGTCGCGTCTTTGTCGCGCGGGGCGCCAGGCCTCGCGGGAGAGGCTCACTCGCTCGCCAGGAGATCCGACAAGCGCGTGGCCGTCAGCGCGCTATTGAACCACTGGTCAAGGGTGGCCAGGTCCGTGCACGTCAGGAT
The DNA here is from genome assembly GCF_045802625.1 of Hyalangium sp. Classification (NCBI taxonomy): domain Bacteria; kingdom Pseudomonadati; phylum Myxococcota; class Myxococcia; order Myxococcales; family Archangiaceae; genus Hyalangium; species Hyalangium sp. The sequence goes on from NZ_JBJMQP010000039.1 coordinate 188,079, forward strand.
GTGCTTGCGAGCCTTTTCGTCCACGGCAATACCGCGCGCTGAGAGGATGCGCAGCACATCCTCGGCACGTCCCTCGGCACGCCCCTCGAGCCGCCCCTGCAGGCGCCCTTCCTCTCTCAGCTCTTCCCCCATGGTCCGCATCAGTTCCTCCGTGCGCTGCGCGCCCACGACGGATTTTAGCACCCGCCACATGGGCTCGCGCGCCGCTGGCTCCCCTACTTCCAACAGGTAATGGACAACCGCGCGCAGTTCTTCAAGCCCTCCGGGGGCGGCGTAGACCTGCGCGAACACCTCTGTCCAACCTGTCAGCCGCGAGACAAGCTCCCCGGCTCGCCCATAGCGCAACACCCGAAAGGCCAGCCGCGCCAGCGCCGGTCCAGGGCGTCCATTGAGCGCCTCCTCGCGTTCGGCTGTCAGGTCATCGAGCAGGTACTCGAAACGCGGCACCAGCTTCTGCCAGCGCTCCCCCTCTGGTGGCAAGGCGAAGAGGTCCTCCACCCGGCGCGGGGCCGTCCATGCTCCCTCGGGCCCGTGATACATCACCACGGGAACCACCATGGGCAGCGCCTCGCTCTCCGGGTGCTCCTGGCGCCAGTGCTCCAATTGGCGCACCACGTAGCGCAGCATCCTCAGCGCCATCCAGCGGTCCACCGAGGACTGATGCTCCAGAAGGAAATAGAACAGCAGCGACTGTCCGCCGTGGAGCTGCGCCGAGAACAGTAGATCGCTCTGGCTCTCCCTCAGTTCCGGGTCCACCACAGTGCTGGGCTCCCGGCGGAGGCTGCTCCAGTCCACCTGGGCCACCAGTTCTGGCGGGAGTGCTGCTCGCAGTTCGGCCGCCGCTCGCTCGGGGTGGCCAAAGGTGAAGCGCGCGAAGAGATCATGAGGCCCAGGCATGGCCAACAGTTCCCAGCACAGAGCATGCCAACTCACCCGCACAGCCCATCGCCACCCAGGCAGGGGCCGTTGCTCACGCTCCTGGGAGGAGTGCAGAGCTCATCATCACTCCGGAGAGGCTCGCTGGATGGACTGCCAGTCCAGCAAGCGAGACTGCGAGCCGCGCCGCCACCAGCGCCATGCTCGGTCACGAGGGACAAGCCCACCTCGCCTGCTCCGAGCATGGCGGAAGCCGAATCAGACCTGGAACACTCGATCCAGCGGGAGCTCACGGACGCGCTGTCCCGTGAGCGCGAAAACAGCGTTGGCGATGGCCGGAGCGATGGGCGGCATACCCGGCTCGCCGATGCCTCCCGGCGCTCCGTCACTCGGAATGATGTCGACGTGAATCTTCCGAGGCGCCTGGCCAATACGCACCAGCTTGAAGTCGCGGAAGTTCGACTGCTGGGTCACTCCGCCCTTCATCGTGATGGCGCCGTGCAGCGCGGCGCTCATTCCGAAGATGACCGAGCCCTCCATCTGCGAACGGACCCGGTCCGTGTTGACGACCGTGCCCGCATCCACCACCACCCAGGCCTCATCGACCGAGAGCTTGCCGTTCGGGCTGCGAACGACTGACGCCACCACCGCCACGTAGGTCAGGAAGCTCCGGTGCGCCGCCAACCCCAGCGCCCGGCCGTCCTTCTTGCGATCGCTCCACCGAGCCAGCTCCGTGACGCGCTCGATGACGCGCCGCATGCGGCCAGTGTCAACCGGGTGCTGCTCCAGGGAAGCGCCATAGTTCTGGAGCTTCTCGATGCCGAGCTCCTTCAGCGTCACCACGCGCGCCGGCCCGAGCAGCTCCAACCTCACGTCGCGCGGGTCCTCGCCTCGCGCCTGGGCGATCTCGTCGATGAACGAGTTGACCGAGAACGAATGGAAGATGTTGTAGACGGACCGCAGCCAGCCGATCCGCACGTAGGCATTCGCCTCGCACGCCTCCGCGCGGACGTTGGGCACCGCGAGCGGCAGGTCCAGCACTCCCTGCTGCAGATCCCCCGCCGAGGGCTTGTTCACGGGCGCGAAGGTGGAGCCGATCGGCGGGAACGCCGTGCGGTGCCGCCAGGCGATGACCTTGCCGTGCTCGTCCAGGCCCGCGCTCAGGCGCTGAGCGCTGACCGAGTGATAGTAGTCGTGCTGGACATCGTCCTCGCGCGTCCACTGCACGCGCACCGGCACGCCCGCCTCCTTCGCGAGCCAGGCCGCCTCGGAGACAAAGTCCGCCTTCGACTTGCGCCCGAAGGCGCCGCCCAGGAAAGTGACGTGGACCTGGACCTTGTCCTCGGAGATCCCCAGCACACGAGCCGCCTCGCTGCGCGCGGCCTGCGGGTTCTGCGTGGGAGCCCACACCTCGCAGGTGCCGTTCTCGAAGCGAGCGACCGCGACGGGCGGCTCCATCGGCGCATGCGACAGGTGCGGAGTGTGGTACTCGGCCTCGATGACGCGCGCGGCCTTGGCGAGCGCCCCCTCGACATCTCCGACGTTGCGGACTGGCGTGCCCGGAGCCCGGATGGAGGCCAGCAGCGTCTGGTGGTACGCCTCGGAGTCATACGTCGCGTTCGCGCCAGCGTCCCACGTGATGTCGAGCGCGGCCCGGCCTCGCATCGCCGCCCAGGTGTTCTCCGCGAGAACGGCGACGCCGCCCCAGGGCTGGAACACGTACGGCGGCTTCGGCTCCGGAAGCGCGATGACGCGCTTCACGCCCGAAATGGCGAGCGCACGGCTGTCATCGTGCCGCGTCACCCGGCCGCCCACCACCGGAGGGCGCGCGATCACCGCCGTGAGCATGCCGGGCAGCTGGATGTCGGCGCCGAACTTCGCCTTGCCCGTGACATAGGCGGGGGCATCGAGGAGCGGCAACGCCTGTCCCACGTGCCGAAGCTCAGCCCTGGGGCGGAGCTTGACCTCCGCGGGCTTGGGGACCGCAAGCTTGCCCGCCTCGAGCGCGAGCTCTCCAAAGCCAAGCGTTTGCTTGCTGCCGCGGTGGGCCACGGCGTGACCGTGCGCCTCGCAGTCCTCCGGCGCCACCTTCCAGCGCTTCGCCGCGGCCGCCACCAGCATCGTGCGAGCCGTGGCCCCCACGCGGCGCATGTCCTCGTAGATGGTGCGGATGCTGCTGGAGCCGTCGGTGTTCTGATCGCCGTAGGCCTTGTCACCGTCGGCCTGGACGATCTTCACCCGCGCCATGTCCGCGCCGAGCTCGTCCGCGATCAGCACGGGCAGCGAGCTTCGAATGCCCTGCCCCATCTCGGAGCGGTGGCAGACGATCGTCACCAGCCCATCCGGAGCCACGTGCACGAAGACATTCGGGTTCAGACCCGGAGCGGAGTTCTCCTCGGCCTGCGAGCTCGTCTTCGGCTTGGGGCCTGGAGCCGCTGACGGCTCGTTCGTGAGCTTCTGCGCCTCGCTCTCACTGGGGAAGAAGCCGAGGGCCAGGCCTCCGACGGACAGGTTCAGCCCGGCGAGGAAGGAACGCCGGGCGATCAACGTGGGTCGTTCGCTCATGGTGTCCTCGTCACTCCTCGGGCAGCCCGGCGGCCTTCTTCACGGCCGAGCGAATGCGTGTGTACGTGCCGCAGCGGCACAGGTTGCCCGCCAGCGACTGATCAATCTCCGCATCGGTGGGCTTGGGCTTGGCCGCGAGCAGGGCCGCCGCGCTCATGATCTGGCCCGCCTGGCAGAACCCGCACTGCGGAACGCCCATGTCCACCCAGGCGCGCTGCAGCGGGTGGCTCCCATCCGCCGAGAGCCCCTCGATGGTCGTCACCGACTTCCCGGCCGCGCGGCGAACCGGCGTCACGCACGCGCGCACGGTGCTGCCGTCCAGGTGCACGGTGCAAGCGCCGCACAGCGCCTGGCCGCAGCCATACTTGGTGCCCGTCAGGCCCAGCACGTCCCGCAGCGCCCAGAGCAGCGGCATTTCTGGATCGACCTCGAGCTCCTGCTCAACGCCGTTGATGCGAACTCGAATGCTCATGGCCGCGCCTCCTCACTCGGGCACTCCGCGCCCGTCTCCACCCATGCCGCGACAATCGCCCCGAAGCGCTCCTGCGAGCCCGGTGCCGGCTCTCGGCCCGGGCCCGGGTGCCAGCCCCAGCCCACGAGCTCATCGTGCGCGTTGTGATCGACGATCTGGGCCAGCGTCCTCCCGCCATTCCGGGACGGATCCTTGAGCTGCTCGCACACCGCATGCGGCGTGTGCCCCACCCAGGCCATCGACTTGGGAGCCAGGTGCCAGTTCGGAGCCCCGGGCACTCGCGCCAGCTCGAGGTTCTTGTCCTGGTGGCAGCTGGTGCACGTCATGCCGACGACGCCCTTGTCCTCGGGACCGCGCACGGCCGGAGGATCGTGCGCCTGCCCCTGGGTTCCCTGAAGGGGGGTGTCCCCCTCCGGATGGCAGTTCGAGCACCGCGGGTGGAGCATCACCCGGCTGGCCTCCAGGAAGAGCGCGCGTGAGCGCTCGGCCTTGTCGGTGATGGCGTTGAACGCCTCGGGGGCGCGCAGCTCGCCAGCGGCCACCGGGGGAAGAACGTCGGAAGGATGCTCCGCCGAGTCAGCTTGACGGTGACTGCAACCCACCGCCGCCAGGGCGAGAACGGATGCCCCCAGGAAGAGAGCGGCGTGCATCCGGGAAAGGGACAGCCGGTTCGGTTTCGAACTCAATGGATTGACGTCCCGCTAAGGTGTGGCGCGGGAGATTACGAACCGGAATACCCATGTCAACGTCGAATGCTGGCCCCTCGGCCCCAGTGTCCTCTTCCACCTCCGGCGTCCCCCAGGAGCGGCCCCTGCTGCACTGGCAGTGGAAGCGCTTTGCGGAGCTGACGCTCGATGAGCTCTACCGGGTGCTCGCGCTCCGTGAGCAGGTGTTCGTGGTGGAGCAGAAGTCCATCTACCAGGACGCGGACGGCTACGACCGGGGCGCCCACCACCTGCTCGGGAAGGCCTCGGGCGAATCGGAGCCCGTCCTCGCCGCGTATCTCCGCGTGCTGCCCCCGGGGTTGAAGTATCCAGAGGCCAGCTTCGGCCGCGTGGTCACCGCCCCGAGCATGCGCCGCCACGGATATGGCAAGGCGCTCGTGGAGAAGGGCCTCTCCTTCATCGAGACACACTTCCCTGGCGCGCCCATCCGCATTGGAGCCCAGCACTACCTCCAGCGGTTTTATGAGGGGTATGGCTTCCGCCGCGTGAGCGACGTGTACGACGAGGACGGCATCCCTCACATCGACATGCTCCGCTGAGCGCTCGGTCCTTCGCCTTCGCTTCGCCCTGCCGAGCCCGGCCCCTTGGGCGATCGGCATCGGGCCCGGGTTGGGACATACTTCCGCGACATGCGTCGATTCCTGTGGGCAGTTCTCCTCGTCCTCTGCGCCTCCGCCTGCGCCCACGAGCCCCTTCCTCTCAGCACCCAACCTGCCAGCGCCTCATCGGAGGCGGGCGAACAGACCGACGTCGGCTTGCCAGACGCGCGGACGAGTGGAGAACCGAGCCTCTCCAGCTCCCACGGCTCGGGCAAGCTGCCCTGCGAGAGCACGGGCACCGTGCCCCATGGCTCGACGAGCTATACCTACTGCGTCGTGACGATCGCGGGCTCCCAGCTCAAGATCATCGAGCCCCAGGACACCTCGAGCGGCCCTCTGAAGCTGGCCATCTACCTGCATGGCGACGGCGCTCGCGCGCATGATGGCGACACCGCCCCTCGCCTCCAGGCGCCCTGGACCTTCACCCACCGGGTCCTCTACGTGTCGGCGCGAGCGCCCAACCGCTGCGCGTGGTGGACCAAGCCCACGCTGACCACCTGCCTGGATGATGCGCCCGACGAGGATCGAGACCTCGAGGGCAAGAACGCCGAGGTGTTCGTGCAGATCATCGCCGCCCTGCGCGGCGGGTGGGACATCCTCGATGAGCCGATCCTCTTCGGCGGCTCCTCCGGCGGCTCGGTCTTCCTCACCGCGAGCTTCCTGCCGAAGTACGGCAACCAGTACCACGGGGTCTACGCCCTCAGCTGCGGCGGCGAGCCCCCCTGGGCGGGCCACCTCGACTGGGACAGCGCCAACGCCACGCTGCGCGGCCCCTCGAAGCTCTTCTACACGTACGGGGATCAAGACCCGCTCCTCACCGACATCCAGGACAGCATCTCCTTCTTTGGGGCGCACTCCTTCCCGCTCGAGGAGAGGATCGTCCCCAACTCGCTCCACTGCGCGTTCGACCACCTTGGCCGCGTCACCGAAGTCTGGGGTTTGGCCACGGGCGGATGACTCGACGGATTCGCAGAAAAGAGAGAGCCACAGGCCAACCCATGCCGGCAAGGCTCAGGGGCCCAGCCCTGGGCCGCATGAACGCCTGCCCGGTTTGGGAGGGAGAAAGCCTCCCCGAGTTACATGCCGGACAGCCGGAGCGAGTCCACCCTTAAGGGGATTTTGGATTCACCTTCCGGCAAGGGGAGAGCGCATGATCACGGCGATACTGACCGAGCAGCCTGGCATCCTCAAATCCGCGGCCCTGTTGCCGCCACGTCTGGCGCTGGGCTCGACCATGGTGTTCCACGGGTTGAGCAAGCTGAAGAAAGAGGGCACCGAGCAGCACGCCTCCTTCTTCGAGCAGATGGGCTTCAAGCCGGGGAAGCCCTGGGTGCTGGCGCTGGGCGTCACCGAGGTTCTCTCTGGCGTGAGCGCCATCCTGGGAGTTGCCACCCGCCTCACCGCGCTCGCGGTGGTCGCCACCCAGGCGATGGCCATTGCCAAGGTCCACGGCTCCAAGGGCTTCAACAACCAGGAAGGCGGCTACGAGTTCAACCTGGCGCTGATGGGCACCGCCCTGGCCCTGCTGCTGCGCGGGCCCGGCGGCGCCTCGCTGCACAGCGCCCTCGAGCGCCGCGTGAAGCGCCGCGAGCTGCGCCACTTCAAGCTGCTGCCTCGCCAGCGCCGCATCTCCCGCCTGCTGGATCTGCTGGGCTGATCCAGCCTCAATCCCAGACAGCAATTGTAAGTGGCGAAGCCTTCTGGGTTCACTCCCGGAGTACCCATTCAGGGTTACAGAGGACGTGAAACTTCACAGAAGGCCAAGCCTGTCGCATGAAATAAGTCGGTTGTTTATGTAAACCTGTATTCATGGCTGGCGCCGGATTCCTCGCTCGGGTTAATCCGGTGCGCCGCCAGAGCGCAACTTTGCACTCCGCTCCCTCTGGAGCGTTGAGGGCGCCTGCTCGGGAAAGCGCGGGCAATCATGCAAAGACGGGTGAGCCCTGTGTCTACAAATACAGACTCATAAATCGGGCTTGCTATCACTCGGCGGAAGATCGACTCTCTGCCGCAAGCAATTGACGGGGAGTGAATTCCTGTCTGCTTGAGCGCCACTCGGGGGGGCCGTGCGGCGGTGGTCTCAGTCTCAAATGGTTCTGCTACCGGTCAAACATCGAGGGATACGCCAGATGACACTGAAGAACGCATGGAAAGCCGTCCTGCTGCTCGCGACTCTGACAGGCATTGCTTGTGGCCAGGAGCCTGGCGACCCCTCACGAGCGGCTCCCGAGAGCACGCGCACGAACCAGCAGGCGGTCACCAGCACCAACAAGGTGCTGATCCTGGGCAGCAGCGTCAGTGGGCTCGACAGCCGCGAGGTCCAGGCGGTGCGCGCCGCTGATCCCACCACGCAGATCGACGTGGTGACGCCGGAGAGGTGGAAGGCCCTCACGGCCGAGGAGTTCATGGCCTACCGCGCGCTCATCATCGGCGATGCGGCGTGCCAGAGCGGCACGGCGGCGTTCCAGGCGGCCATCGACAGCCGCAACACCTGGGGCGCCATCGTCGACGGTGACGTGGCCATCCTCGGCACGGACCCGACGCACAACAACACGCCCCAGCTGGTCGAGAGCGCGATCGAGTTCGTGCTCAACTCCCAGCAGAAGCGCACGGGCATGTACATCGCGCTGGGCTGCGCCTACCAGGAGGCTCCGGCCAACACGGCCGTGACGCTGCTGGAGCCCTTCGGCCGCTTCACGGTGCAGGGCGTGCCGGGCTGCGCCGACTCCGCGCACATGCTCCAGATGCGCAACGATCTGCTCTCGCGGTTCATGACCGACGACATGCTCAGCGGAGATGGGTGCGCGGCGCGCTCGGTGTTCACCAGCTACCCGGATCACAACTTCGCGTTCGCAGCGCTGGCGATGAGCTCCTCCGGGACGCCGCTCCCCGCCCAGAGCTCCTACACGGACGTCATCGTGAACCCCGATGAGGCGACGACCTTCGCAAGCACGCCCTATATCGTCGTGCGCGGCGCCATGGCGGAGGGCGCGGGCTGTGGCTACCCCGAGAGCACCTCGGCCGAGGAGTGCGATCTGGGTGACGGCATCAATGGCAACCCCGCCGTGGAGGGGCAGCTGGCCATGGAGACCTGCTCCTGGTCCTGCCACCTCCACTGGTGCGGCGATGGAGTCGTAGACACGGAGTTCGGGGAGGAGTGCGACGAGGGAATCAACAACGGCCGCACCGACAACGCCGCCGGCCACATCGGCACGTGCACCTCGTTCTGCAAGTTCCCCAACCTCACCCCGCCGGCCCCTGCTCCCCAGCCGCCGACCGCGCTCTGCCATAACGTGACGCAGGTTGCCGAGTACACCTGCGGCGTCTCCGCCAACATCGACAACGGCTCGTACGACGCGGACGGAGATCTGGTGGGCTGCACGCAGAGCCCGGCTGGCCCGTACGCCATCGGCGATACGACGGTGACGCTGACGTGCACGGATCAGGCAGAGCACACGAGCTCGTGCACGGGCGTGGTGACGGTGGTGGACCACGTGGCGCCGACGGTGGCGCTCACCGGCCCCGCGAATCAGGCGGTGGAGTGCGTGGCGGGCGGCACGTACGCCGAGCCGGGCTCCACCGCGAGCGACCTCTGCGCGGGCTCGCTGCCGGCTAGCAGCATCTCCCGGACTGGCTCGGTGAACCCGAGCGTGCCCGCGACCTATTCTCTGAGCTACGTGGCGACGGACGCCGCGGGCAATGCGTCCTCTCCCGTAACACGGACGGTGACCGTGGCCGATACGCAGAAGCCGGTGGTGACGGTGAGTGGCGCGCTGAGCGTGCAGGTGGAGTGCGGCTCGAGCTCGTACGTGGACCCGGGCGCCACCGCGAGCGACGCGTGCGCCGGGACGCTGCCAGCGGTGGCCAGCACCACGCCCAACCGGAATGTGCCGGGCACCTACTCCATCCGCTACAGCGCGACGGATCCCTCGGGCAACGTGGGCACTTCCTCCAGCAGCCGCACGGTGACGGTGAGCGACACGCTGCCGCCCACGCTCACGCTCAATGGCGCCGCCAGCGCGACCCTGCAGTGCGGCGTGAGTTACACCGACCCAGGCGCCACCGCCTCGGATGCCTGCGCCGGGAACCTGACCCCGAACATCACTGTCACCAGCAACCTCGACACGGCCCACTCCGGTCAGTACTCCATCAGCTACCGCGTGTCGGATCCCGCGGGCCACGTGACCACCGCCGTGCGCCAGCTCACCGTGGGCCCCTGCTCCACCTGCCTCTCGATCCACCTGAGCGACTACACCCTGTTCCTGCTCGAGAACTACAACGGGGGCCATGACATCGAAGGCAAGACCGCGGCCGGTGGAAACATCATCCTGGCCGACTTCTCCATGGGCTCGCACCTGCCGGACACCAACCTCTCCAATGCCCTCGTCGCCGGTGGCAACCTGAGCCTGGTGCGAGGCGGTGTCTGGGGAGACGCGTGGTACGGAGGCACCTTCAGCGCCGACACGACCGTGGTCTACCCCCGAGGCACCGTGAGGCACGGCACGCCCATCGACTTCGCGGCCAAGTTCGCCGAGCTACGCAACCTGTCCGCGCAGCTGGCGAGCCGCACCGCCAACGGCACCACCACCCGCGAGGTCTGGGGCGGCGTCATGCTGCGCGGCACCAACCCGAGCCTCAACGTCTTCAACGTGAGCGCCAGCGCCTTCACGGGCGCCGTGATGATGGACATCCAGGCGCCCGCGGGCTCGCTGGCGGTGATCAACATCCGCGGCGCTTCCGCCAGCTTCTCCGGCTTCGGCATCTCGCTCAGCGGCGGTATCGACCAGCACGGCGTGCTCTACAACTTCGTGGACACCACGAGCATCTACGCCCACGGCTTCGGCTTCCCGGGCACGCTGCTGGCCCCCTACGCCCGCGTCAACTTCACCGAAGGCAGCTGGAACGGCGGCCTGTACGCCGTGTCGATGGATGGCAACGCCGAGGGCCACTTCGATCCGATGACCGACCGCAACATCTGCCCGTAGCGGCTCCTCAGAGGCTCGTCCACAGGGCCGGCGTCACCTGGGCGCCGGCCCGTCCAGCTCCGGGTATCCCTTCCTACTTCCTGGCCACGGACAGCACCACCTTGCCGCGCCCGTGTCCCGAGTCGAGCTGACGGTGAGCGTCGGCGACCTTCTCCAGCGGCAGCACTTGCTCGACGAGGGGACGCACCAGCTTGCGCTCCAGGAGCGGCGTCAGCTCTTCCAGCCGGCGCCGCTCGCGCGTGAGGAAGACGCCGTGCAGCGCGATGTTGCGCGAGTAGAAGGCCGAGATGTCCCCGGTGAAGCCCAGGATGGTGGCGATCCGCCCGAAGGGCCTCGTCGCCGGAATGCTGGCGGGCACGTTCTTGCCCGCGGTGTCGAAGACGGCATCCACGCCCTGGCCGCCCGTCTCGCGCAGGGCCACCTGGGCGGGATCCTCGCCGCGGTAGTTGATGACCACGTCGGCGCCGAGCCGGCGCAGCGTCTCCAGGTTGTCGGGCCCCGAAGTGGCGAGCACCCGCGCGCCCGCCGCCTTCGCGATCTGCACGGCGAACGAGCCCACGCCTCCGGCTCCTCCGTGAATGAGGACCGTCTCTCCGACGCGAACCTGCAGCCGCCGCACGATCGCCTCCCACGCGGTGCCTCCGGCCAACGGAACCGCCGCGGCCTCCTCGTGGGAGAGGCTCGGGGGCTTCCTCGCGATGATGCTGGCGCCGACCAGGTTGAACTCGGCATAGGTGCCGTGCGGGTTGTGGAAGATCTCCGGCGTATAGAAGACCTCGTCACCGGGCTTGAACTCGGTGACGCCGGGGCCCACCTGCTCGATGACTCCAGAGGCGTCGTAGCCGATGATGACGGGAGGTTGCAGCCCAGCCCACGTGCCGTTCTGGCGCAGCTTGGCCTCGACGGGGTTGGTGCCGGAGGCGATGACTCGAACGAGCACCTGGCCAGGGCCGGGAGTCGGAGTGGGAACGTCACGGACCTCGAACAGCTCGGGCCCACCGAAGCGGGGCAGGACAATGGCGCGCATGGGCCGGGTCCTACGGCGAGCCCCCCGGCGACTGCAACAGCTTTGGACTCAGAGCGTCAGCCAGTAGGCCAGTCCATTCAGGTCCGCGAGTGACAGCGACACCAGGAGGCTCCGGAACGGTGCCCCAGTGAACGGTGACTCGCGGACTCCCACGCTCACGCCTACGCGGTCTTGCAGCACCGAGCCGTGGACCTCCAGCCCCCAGTCGAACCGGCGCGCGGTGTTCCAGTGCAGCGAGGCTCGCGGCCCCGCTCCCAGCGACACGCCCCACAGGTGCACCGTGGGCCTCAGCCCCAGCGTGCTCGAGAGCCGATCGTTGTCACTCTCGAAGTCGAACGGTTCCACCTGGGACAGCAGCGACAGATGGGGGGACAGCCGGAGCGCGGGCTCCACCCAGGCCAGTGCCACTCCGCCCCTGGCCGCATCGAAGGCCACCCGGTAGGGCAGCAGGCGCGACACTCGCAGCTTCCAGGCCGCGGAGCCGGGAGGCGTGGCGTTGGGCAGGCTGGAGGGATCGAACTCGAAGCGCGGAGTGGGTTGGATGCTCACGTCCCCTCTCGCCAGCAGCTCTCCCGCCGCGAGGGTCAGCCGGACTCCTCGCTTCGTCGCCGCGGCCATCGTGCCCTCGGCGGGCTCCTGCTGCAGTTCCACCACCGTGGCGCGATCCACCGCCCTGCGGAGCGTGGTGCCCCACCAGCGCGCCGGATCCTGGAGCGCCACGCGCATGTTCGCCTCTTGGCCCTGGAACCCCTGCTGCCTTAGCCCCATGAGGAACTCGTCGAAGCTTGGGTCCGCCAGGCAGAGCTGCGCCGTGTCTCCCTCACGGCAGGGCCTGCGGTGGGACTGCACCGCCGCGAGCGCCGCGGCGAGAGGCTCCTCCTTCGGCAGGCGTGTCCCCTGCTCGACCCAGGCCCAGGCCGGATCGCGCAGCAGTTCCTGGGCTCGTGCTCGGCTGCCCAGGGCGATGGCCAGCTCCTCGCTCGCCAGCGCGGTGATGACGTGGCGCGCCCGCGGCGAGGCGAGCAGCCCCATCCACTCCGCGTTTTCGCGCATCAGCATCCCCACGCACCGCTGGGTCTGCACGTCCGAGAGATCCAGCTCGTCCGATGGCCCCGGGAGCCGCGCCGGCGCGGGCCGCCCAGTGAAGTACGGGTCCTGCGCGGCACAGCCCTCCACCGAGAGCGAGTGCACCGCGTCGTAGACCCCGGCGTAGTAGTCCAGCTCGCGCAGCGGCCGATCCAGGAAGCCCGCGAAGTTGCCGAGCTGAGAGCCCGCCAGCGGGGCGAAGCGCGTGGTAACGAACAGGCGGCGCTCCGGAGCATGCCCCTGCTGGAGCGCCAGGGCCTGCTGGGACAGGGCGTCCAGCGAGGCCCTCAATTGCTGGAACGTCGGCACGAGCCCTGTCAGCACACCCACCACCCGCACGCGATGGGCCAGCAGGCTGAGGTCCCCCGCGTGCTCGTCGCCATCGAACTCGCGCTGCACCGTGGCGATGTCGGGCCGCAGGAGCAGCTCGAACGCCGTCTGGAGTAGCCGCTGCACGGACTCTTGATCGAAGAGCGCTCCCCTTGGCAGCTCGCGCAGCCGCGCCCGGGCCTCGCGCGCCAGCACGGAGAGCCGCGGCTCGGGCATCACCTCGATCCACCGCAGTTGCTCGTCCAGCACCGTGTTCGCCAGCAGGTGCGTGGCCGCGCCCAACCCCTGGCTGTTGCGCAGCGTCCCCAGGAGCGCCTCGCGCAGTTGCCACTGCTGCTCGTCGGAGATCTCGCTGCGAGAGAGCTGATCCAGCTCCCCGGCGAAGAACTCGATGACCGTGGCTGCCAGTTCCACGCCGTCCCGGAATGCGTCCTGGACCCGGAGCCCTGCGTCTCCCTCCTGGGCCAGCGGCTCGTCCACGTAGCGGCGGAACTGGCCGCGCTCATCGAGCAACCTCGCCAGCGAGGTGCCCAGCGATACCAGCTCCTCCACCGAGAGCCGCTCGCTCACCTTCGCTGCCTGGATCGGGTCTCCCTGGAGTGGATCCTCTCCCGGTTCACCTCGCAGCGCCCGAGCACAGCTCTCCAGCAGCCCGTTCTCCGCCGTGCCTGCCTCCTGCCCCGACAGCCTCCTCACGCACGACAGCAGCACCCTGCCCCGCCGCAGCCGCTCGGGCACCGACATCGAGCCTCGCGCGGGCAGCTCGGGCAGCCGCGCCTCGGTGGCGCGCCCGTGCGCGAGCGACGCCAGCACACCGTGGACCGCCGCGTATCTCCGAGCCGCATCCGCCGCGCTCATGAGGAGCGTGCGCGTGGTGCGGTTCCAGTGCATGGCCCGCGCCGTGCGTCCCAGCTCCGAGTTGCGCGCCGTGGCCACCAGCCCGCTGAAGAGCTCCAGGCTGCTCGCGAGGCTGGCCCCCGCCGAGGCCTTGCTCTCGGAGTGGGCGGCGGCCCGAGACTCGAAGCGGCGGAAGTCGGGATCCACGAAGACATAGGAGACAGGGTTCCACAGGCTGGGTCCCCGCGAGGACTCAACGAGCTCGATGGCCAGGCCCACCGGAGCATTGTCGAAGACTCCGCCATCCACGTAGGGCCTGCGGCACAGCGTCAGCTCCTGCCCCGGCGTGGAGCGCGCGGCGCAGGTGAGCCCGGTGAGCGGGCGATCCGCCTCGGGGCCCGGGCAGATGCCATGCTGCACCCGCTGCTCGGCCGGACAGGACGCCACGCAGTCGCACAGCTCGCGCGGGCTGAAGGCCACCGGGAAGGCCGCCGAGGCCAGCACCGCCTGGCTCACCTGATCCGAGTCGAGAGCATGGCCCGGCGGCTCCGGGTCGGCGCTCTCTCCGAGCATCAACGCGCTGGAGGTCAGCTCCCCGTTGCTCGGCAAAGGCTGGTAGCGCAGCCGCACCCGGGCGCTTGGCGTCACCTCGAGCGACAGCGGCACGACGAAGCGCTGGGTCATCGCCGGCAGGCCCTCGATGTGGCGCACGTCCGGCTTGAGCCGCGTCACGCTGAAGCCCAGGGGCACACTGCACCCGGGCTGGAAGCGGCGCGGCGCGGTGGGAGAGAAGACCCCGGCGCGCAGGTTCGCGAGCACGCGCTCCAGCGCCTTGCGTGAGAGGAGCCCGTCATCCTGCGAGTAGGCGCTGGCGTCCTCGGGCAGCAGATCATCCAGTCCCACGGGCAACCAAGTATCGCGCAGCAGGTTCGAGTCGACGCTGTCATCCGCCGTGGACTCGGGGGCCTCGCACCAGAGCGCGGAGGCCAGCAGCGCGTTGATGCTGCCGGCGCTGGCGCCCGTCACTCCCACGAGGTTGGGCCGGAACGAAGGCCCCAGCACTGGCTGGGCGCGGGAGAGCCGCAGGAAGCGAACCATGCCCCACGTCAGCCCGGCCTCGTACGCCCCGAGGCTCACTCCTCCGCTGATGGTGAGCGCGATGTCATGAGGCGGCGGCGCCTTCTCGACAGCTCCCGCCACGCTCACCAGCAACGCCCCCAGCACCACCGCCCACCGGCCCTGGTACAGCAAGACACTCCTCCCGCTCTCGAGACGCGCGGGAGTCTACACAGTGTCGGGAGGCCCGTCCCCCTGCCCCAGCCCAGACCGGAGGTGGAGGCTTCCTGCCAGGGGAGCAGGCCCGTGCCCACGAAGCGACCTCCGCCTCATGGGCACTCGAGCCCTATCGCTGGACTACGCGCCAAGCGCCTGGAGGGCCCGGGCGTAGTACGCATCACGCGAGGCCTTGCCGTTGTAGCCGCCGTTCACCCGGTAGGTGATGGCGTCGAAGTTGCCGGCGTCCGCGTACGAGTTGAGGTTGCGGCTGTTCCAGAACCAGGCCGCGGTGCGGAAGCCCACGTCGGGATCGGCGGCGCGAGTCGGGTTGTTCTCCAGATCGATCCCCAGCGCCTGGCCCGCCGCGCGGTAGTTGCTGCGGCCGGTGAGCTGGATGGGGCCACGACCCTTGTAGCGCACGCCATCACCCGGCTGCGTGTTGCCCAGGTCCGTGCGGCCCTCGTACGCGGCGCCCGAGGCGATCTCTTCCATGTAGCGGAACTCGCCGCTCTCGTGCGCCAGCTGCGCCAGGAACGCCGCCTCACGCTTCGGCGTGTTGATGCCCGCCTCCTGCATGGCGGAGTTGAGGTAGGGCAGCATCTGCTGCGCCCGCGAGGTGGACAGGTTGGGCATGATCGCCTGGAGCTGCTGGAGCGACACGCCGCCCGAGGTGCTCGGCGGCGGGGGCGTCGGCCCCGTCACCGGCCCCGGCCCTGAAGAGCCCGAGGTGCCACCCGCCTCGCGGGTCATCGCCTCACGGGTCATCGGTCCGTAATAGCCCGTGTTCGGCACGCCATGGTCCGACTGGAAGCGCTTGAGCGAGGCCTCCGTCTGCGGACCGAAGGTGCCCGGCCCGGTGTCCATCTGCGCCTGCGTCATGTAGCCCAGCTTCACCAGCGCCGACTGCAGCTGCTTCACCTCTTCACCCGCGCTGCCGCGCTGCAGATCGCTCTGCGGAACGCTGAAGCGGGGAGCGCTCGCCTCGCGGGTCAGCGCCTCGCGGGTCATCGGCCCGTAGTAGCCCGTGTTCGGCACGCCGTGGTCCGACTGGAAGTTCTTGAGCGAGGCCTCCGTCTGGGGGCCGAAGGTGCCCGGGCCCGTGTCCATCTGCGCCTGAGACATGTAGCCCAGGTTCACCAGCGCCGACTGCAGCTGCTTCACCTCCTCGCCCGTGCTGCCGCGCTGCAGATCGCTCTGCGGAACCGCGAAGCGCGTGCCCCCCGTGGACGGAGACGGCGTGGGAGACGGCGTGGGCGAGGGAGTCGGCGTGGGCGTAGGCTCGCCCGGCCCCTGCGTCGACGTGCCGCTGTCGTTCACGAAGTACTGCACGTTCGCGTTCCCGAAGGAGTCGCGCACGTGGCCCTCGTTGAAGTTGCGCGCGCCGGCCTGGGCGATCGCCGGGCCCTGCGCCGTCACCTCACCGGGGCGCACCACCGCGATGTGGCCGATGCCGCCCGGGTTGTTCCAGCTCGCCACCGCGGGGTGGCCCTCGTTGGCCAGCCGCTGCGCCTCCTCGGCGCTCACCTGATGCCAGCCGTGCTCCGCGCCGTGCTGGTTGAGCCACGTGTTGGTGGCGTTGGCGTCCAGCTCGCGGCCCTGGCCCACGCCCGCGGGGTTGCCCGCGCCGTCCACCCAGTGCGGGACCTCCGCGCCCATCGCCTTCGTCACGTCCCACGCGAAGATGTTGCAGAAGGTGTTCCCGTCCCGCGGCGTGTAGCGCGGGTTGTTGCCCACCGCGAACTGATCAATCACGTCCGCGTACGTGGCCGCGTTGCGGTTGGACGGGCTGCCCTGCAGCGGCGGGCTCGTGGGGATCCAGCCCCGCGTGTCCGTGGTGCCCGGCGCCGCGCGGGTGCCGTCGTACTGCCCCTCGGCCGCCGACGGGATGTGGCCCGCCGCCGCCGCGCGCGGCTGCGTGGCGCTCGTGTCGAAGCCGTCTCCCGCCTGCGGACGCGACGTGGGCCGCGGCTGCGCGTCGAACCCGTCCGGGATCGTCAGCTGACGCCCCGTGACGATCAGGTTCGGATTCTGGATGTTGTTCGCCTTGGCGATCGCGTCGACCGTCGAGTTGTAGCGACGGGCGATGCTGCTCAGGGTCTCGCCCGAGCTGATGGTGTGGACCGTCGACATGACTGCTCCTCACAAGAAAACAAAACCGTTCGAAGGGAATTGTCGTACATGTCCCACCCGAAGTTGCTTCTGCAAAAAACCTTCGTGAAATCCGCCCATTCGCGGGGCTGGGGGCGCCGCTGGCAACGGCCTCCCTGCCATGCTCAAGTACGGACTGTTCACGGAAGAACACGGACGCGGACCCATGATCCCGGGGGGACATGCATGGGGGGGGCGGACAGCCCCCTGGTTGATGGAGGCGGCCCGCTTCCCAGCCCAGCGTGTGAGTGAGCCGAGGCGTCCAGCATGGTGGAGATTCGTGGCTACAAGCTGCTCGGGCTGTTTCAGACGACGAGCGGCAACTTGCTGTTCCGCGCGGTGCGCGAGGCCGATCAGCGGCCTGCCATCGTCAAGACGCCGCGCATGGAGCACGTCGGCCCGCGTGAGCGCGCCCGGTATGAGCGCGAGTACCGCCTCATGCAGCGCCTGCAAGGCATTCCCGGGGTGCCCGCGGTCCTGGGCTACGAGCTGATCAAGGAGAACCCCGTCCTGCTGGTGGAGGACGTGGGAGGCCAGGCGCTGTCCGAGGAGCTGCAGCGGCCTTTCGAGGCCTCGCAGCTGCTGTCCATCGCCTTGCCCCTGGTCTCCACCCTGGCCGAGGTGCACCGCCGCGGCGTCATCCACAAGGACATCAAGCCCGCCAACATCCTCCTCGGGGAGCGGGTGTGGCTCATCGACTTCGGGCTCGCCACCTTGCAGCAGGTGGAGCACGTGGAGGCGGCGGCCGGGCTCGTCGAAGGCACGCTGGCGTACATGTCCCCGGAGCAGTCCGGACGGATGAACCGGGCGGTGGACTACCGCACGGACTTTTATTCGCTGGGCGTCACCCTCTACCAGCTCCTGACGGGGCAGCTCCCCTTCCACGGCCGGGATGCCTTGGAGTGGATCCATGCCCACATCGCGCAGGCGCCCGTTCCTCCACACGAGCGGGTGGCCTCGGTTCCGCCCATGCTCTCGGCGGTGGTGCTCAAGCTGCTCGCCAAGCCCGCCGAGGAGCGCTACCAGAGCGCCGAGGGGCTGAAGGCGGATCTGGAGCGCTGCCAGCAGGCGCTGCGCCAGGGCAAGCTGGGGGAGTTTCCCCTGGGAGAGAAGGACTTCCCCACCCACTTCCAGCTCCCCCAGCGCCTCTATGGACGCGAGAGCGAGATCTCCGCGCTGCGGGAGGCCCTCGAGCGGGTGGTGCGCGAGGGGAGGGCCGAGTGGCTCCTGGTGAGAGGCTACTCGGGGATTGGCAAGTCCTCCGTCATCCACGAGCTGCACAAGCCCGTGCTGCAGCGCCGCGGCTTCTTCGTCAGCGGCAAGTTCAACCAGCTGCAGCGGGATGTGCCCTACGCCACCCTGGCCCAGGCTGTGCGGGCGCTGGTGCAGCAGGTGCTGGTCGGCAGCAACGAGGAGGTGGCGGCCTGGCGCCAGCGCCTGCTCGAGGCCTTCGAGGGCAAGGGCCAGGTGCTGGTGGATCTGGTGCCCCCATTGGAGCAGGTGGTGGGCAAGCAGCCTCCGGCTCCAGAGCTGCCGCCCACGGAGACACGCAACCGCTTCAACCGCCTCTTCCAGCGCCTGCTGGGAGTGTTCGCCACCGCCGAGCATCCGCTGGTGCTCTTCCTGGATGACTTGCAGTGGGCGGACCTCGCCAGCCTCCGGCTGCTGCAGTACCTCATCACCCACCCGGACACGCCTCCCCTGCTGCTGATCGGCGCCTATCGGGACAACGAGGTGAGCGCCTCGCATCCGCTGGCCCGCGCGCTGGAGGAGGTGCGCGGTGCGGCCGCCCAGGTACAGGAGCTGCAACTGGGGCCGCTCGCCATCGAGGAGACGCGGCAGCTGGTGGCGGAGGCCCTGCCCGGCGCCGCGCCGGAGCTCGTGGAGCCGCTCGCGGGGCTGCTGCAGGAGAAGACGGGAGGCAACCCCTTCTTCCTGCTTCAGCTCTTCCAGACGCTGTACCAGGAGGGGCTCGTGGCACGAGGCCCCGAGGGAGCGTGGCGCTGGGACGCGGACGCCGTGCGGGCCCGGGGCTACTCCGATAACGTGGTGGACTTCATGGCCAGCCGGCTGCGGCAACTGCCCGCCCCGGCCCAGCAGATACTTCGCATGGCCGCATGCGTGGGCAACGCCTTCACCGTCGAGACGCTGGCGCTCGTCTCCCATCAGGAGGAGCGCGAGGTGGAGCGCCGCCTCGAGCCGGTGCTGCAGGAAGGGTTGGTGGTTCAGACCGCCCCCCAGCACTACCGCTTCCTGCACGATCGCATCCAGCAGGCCGCCTACTCCCTCATCCCCGCGGAGGAGCGGCAGGCCGTCCACCTGGAGATCGGCCGGCTGCTCTGGACCCGCCTCCCACCCGAGGAGCTGCAGGAGCAGCTCTTCGATGTGGTGGGCCACCTCAACGAGGGCTCGGCGCTGCTGGAGGATCCAGAGGAGCGCTTGCGGCTGGCCCGGCTGAACAACGAGGCGGGACTGCGGGCCAAGGCCTCCACGGCCCACCGCTCGGCCGTCGGCTTCTTCAGCATGGCCTTCCTGCTGCTGCCCGGGGATCCCTGGAAGACCGAACCCGATCTGGCCTTCAAGCTGCGCCTGGAGCAGGCCCGCAGCGAGTCCGCGAGCGGCAACATCTCCGAGGCCCGCCACCTCATCGAGGAGCTGCTCCCCCGCGCCCCCACGCTCCAGCATCTGGCGGCGGGCTCCCAGCTCAAGGCCGAGATCCTCCTCACCACCGGCGGCGCCAAGGCCGCCACCGCGTGCCTGCTGGAGTGCCTGGAGCGCTTCGGGGTGCACCTGCCCTCGCAGCCCTCTTGGGAGGACGCGGTCGCCGCGCGTGAGGAGCTGGAGTCCCTGCTGGGCGATCGCCCCGTCGAGAGCCTCGTGGATCTGCCGGCCCTGACGGATCCGGAGATGAAGACCGTCATCGGCCTGCTCGTGGCGATGATCTCTCCGGCCTTCTTCACCGACGAGAACCTGCTGGCCCTGCAGCTCTCGCGGCTGGTGGCCCTGACGCTCCGCCATGGCAACACCGCCGCCAGCGCGCTGGGCTATGTCTGGTATGGCCTGGTGACGCTCACCCGGTTCAGGGATCTGCGCCGGGGGTATGAGTTCGGCCGGCTCGCGCAGGCCCTCATCGAGCGGCACCCGGGCGCCGCCCTCCGCTCCCGCGTGCTGTTCATCCTCGCGCAGCTGAGCACCTGGGTGCGCCCGCTGTCCGCCGCGAAGGAGCTCGCCCAGGAGGCCTTCCAGTACGCGGTGCAGGGCAGTGACTTCCAGGGCGCGTGCTACTGCTGCCTCACGATCGGCTCGCTCCCCCTCTTCATGGGCCTCGAGCTGGCCGAGGTGTTCCGGGAGATGAACGCGGCGGCGGACTTCCCCCGCAAGGTCAACTTCCGCTCCGGGCAGGACTACCTGCTGATCCTCCAGTCCTTCGTGCAGCAGATGCGCGGGCACAATGAGTCGTTCACCTCGCTGAGTATGGAGGGCGTCTCCGAGCAGTACCTCGAGAGCCGGAAGAGCGCGGGCCTGGCGCCCCAGGACTGCCTGTACGCCATCGTCAAGACGCGCTCCCGCTTCATGTGTGGCCTGTACGAGGACGCGCGCCAGGCGGCGGATCAAGCCCACTCGTTGCGCTGGGCGCTGCTCGGGAGAATCCCGATTCTCGACTACCACCAGTTCCGCGCGCTCACGTTGGCGGCGTGCTCCCCGGAGGCTGATGCCCAGCAGCAGCGGGAAGACCTGGAGCAGATCCGGGAACACCATCAGCAGCTGGCGGCGTGGGCCGAGAGCTGCCCGCAGACGTTCCTCGCCGTGGAGCGGATGGTGGCCGCGGAGCTGGAGCGCCTGCACGGCAGGGACGAGGCGGCCATGCAGGCCTACGAGGCGGCGATCCAGGCGGCCCACACGCACGGCCTCATCCAGAACGTGGCCCTCGCCAGCGAGCTGGCCGCGCGCTTCTGGAAGGAGCGGGGCTACCCCACCATCGCCACCGCCTATGCCCGCCAGGCTCGCGAGGCCTACAGCCAGTGGGGCGCCGAGGGCAAGGTGCGCCACATGGACGAGCAGTGGCCGCACCTGGCGGAGCTGCCCGCGGCCAGCCAGAACACCACCTATGACACGGGCCCCACCCGGCTCGATACGCTCAGCCTCGTCAAGGCCCAGCAGGCGCTCTCCAGCGAGATCAACCAGGAGAAGCTGGTGTCCACCCTCATGCGCGTGGCCTTGCAGAGCGCCGGAGCCCAGCGAGGCGCCCTCGTGCTCGTGCAGGACGCCGAGCTGCAGGTGAAGGCCCTGGTGGACTCCGCTTCACGAGAGCCCCGGGCGCTGGTCCGTCAGCCAACGGACCAGGAGCTGCCCTGGACGGTGCTCTCCTATGTGAGCCGCGCCAGCGAGCACGTCCTCATCGACGACACCTCCAAGCCCCACGCCTTCTCCTCCGACACGTTCTTCTCCCAGAGCCACGCCCGCTCCGTGCTGTGTCTGCCCTTGAAGCGCAAGCAGATCCACGGAGTGCTGTACCTGGAGAACTCGCTGGCCACGGGCGCCTTCAGCCCCGGCCGCATCGCCCTCCTGCAGCACCTGGCCTCGCACGCCGTCATCTCCCTGGAGAACGCGCAGCTCTACTCCGAGGTGCAGCAGGCGGAGACGGCCCTGCGCCAGGCCAACGAGGAGCTGGAGGCGCGCGTGGAGGAGCGCACGCGCGAGCTGAGGCAGGCCCAGGCGCGCCTGGTGGAGACGGCCCGCCTGGTGGGCATGGCCGAGGTCGCCTCCAACGTGCTGCACGAGGTGGGCAACACCTTGAACAGCCTCGTGGTGGCCACCGAGTCCCTGCGCAACGAGGTCGCCGCCTCGCGGGTGGTCCGCGTCGAGCAGGTGGCCAGCCTCCTCGAGGAGCACCAACACAAGCTGCCGGAGTTCCTCACCCAGGATCCCCGGGGCCTCCAGATGGTGCCCTACCTCACGAGCCTCGCGGGCACGCTGAAGCAGGAGCAGGTGGACTTGCAGGAGAGCCTCCGGGACATGACCCGGCACGTCGAGCGGGTGCGCGCCATCGTCCACCTGCAGCAGACCTACGCCAGGTCCACGCTGCTGGAGGAGGAGTGCGATCTGGCCGAGGTGGTGGAGGAGGCCCTCCGCCTGCAGCACAGCGCCCTGCACCAGGCGGGCGTGCAGGTGACGACGGAGCTGGAGCCCATCCGGATGAGGGTGGACAGGCACCGGCTGCTGCAGATCCTCCTCAACCTGCTGAGCAACGCCCGGCAGGCGCTGGAGTCAGTCCCCCCCGGGCGGCGGCTGCTGGGGCTGCGCCTGCGCCGGGAGGGCGAGTGGCTCCACCTCCAGATCGAGGACAATGGCCAGGGGATCGCTCCCGAAGCTCGCAGCCAGCTCTTCAGCCAGGGCTTCACCACGCGCAAGGACAGCCACGGGCTGGGCCTGCACTCGAGCGCGCTCGCGGCGCAGCTCATGGGCGGGCAGCTCACGCTGGAGAGCGCCGGGCCCGGGCAGGGAGCCACCGCCACCCTCCGGCTTCCCACCTCGGGGCCGGTGAAGGCCGGGGCTTAGGCCCTCGTGTGGCTGTCCAGCCCCATCCAGAGCCGCGCCTCGGCGAGCACCTTGTTCGCCTCCTCGAGCGAGCCGACGTTCACCGTCACGTCATCTCCCTGCGAGTGCTCGCGGGCCAGCCGCGCCATCTGCATCTTCACCACGGTGGAAGAGGTGAGGTGGGCACAGCACGTCACGCCCTGCTGCCGGGCCTTGCCGATGGCGTCTCCCAAGAGCTTCGCCACGTCCAGGCTGGAGATCTGCAACCCCTGCATGTCCGCCAGCACCAAGTGAGGCTGGCCCCCATAGCTGGCGGAGGCCTCGAGGAGGAGCCGGACGAAGTCCTTCATCTCGCTCTCCTCGAAGAACCCCTCCATCCGCAGATAGAGGGTCCGCTCCGCGGTCTCGTTCTTCACGCTGTAGTGCGCGGAGCCCATGGCTCTCCCTTTTGTACTCAAACCCGAAGGCCAGCATAGCGGGACAGCGGCGCCGGGAGTCAGGGAGACACAGGGGCTTCCAACGTCCGACGTTTCAAGGCTCCACAATGTTGTGCTGGTGGCATACCAGGGCCGAACCTCCACCTGCCTACCTGCGGCACACGGAGGTGTACCGGCAGGCGACCAGCGCGGGCTGCTCGACGGGGTAGCCCGCCTGGAGGGACCAGGCCAGGCGCACGAACTGGGCGTGGGACCAGATGAGGGGCGTGGCCGAGAAGGTCCCCTCTCCCGCCGGAAACCCGGGCTGACCGGAGGGCGGGCGCCCATCCCAGACCTGCTCGGGCATCAAGAACCCATCGTTGCTGGAGCGGGCCATGGCATCCAGATAGGAGGCCGCCGGTTGCCCCGCGGCGAGCGAGTACTCGCCCCGCTCTCCCGCGAAGATGGGCCAGGCGCGCCCGAGCGTCAGCCCGGTGTCCGGCTCGCTGATCACCCACGGTCCTCCCTCGCGCGTCTCTCCGTACCCGTCGAAGTCGTACCGGTGCCAGAACGAGCCGTTCGGCGTGTCCGCCTTGAGCTGCGTGTCGATGACTGCCAGCGACATCGCAATGGCCGGATCGTTCGCGGGCTTGACGCCCAGCCGCACCAGCTCGAGGAAGCTCGGGTCCACCACGCGGCGCTGATCGATGGCTGAGGGGCCTCCATCTCCCAGGGAGTAGGTTGTCCCCGCGTTGGGGTTCCCGTCCTTCGTCAAGCGCAGGTAGTACGCGTGTGGCGCGAGCGGGCCGTTGGTCGTGACGGTCCAGGACTCCACCTGGTGCTGCCAGGAGTCCGCAGTGGACTCGTAGCTCGCCGCGGAGGCGGCGTCTCCGTTATGGCGCGCGAGGTCCGCGGCACAGATGAGCCCGGCGATCTCGGCGGCGATCGTCCCTGGCGAATAGCCGCTCTGGTTCTCCCAGCGCTCCTGGGGCGTGACGGGGCCGTGGGCCACGAGGAAGTCCGCCGCCTTCTTCACATGGTCCGTGTACGTCGCCGCGTCCGTGCGGCCGAGCTGCCACGCCAGGACGATGGGCAGGGCCACCTCATCGAGCTGTAGGTTGGTCCAGTGCGGCGTGCCTTCCACCGTGGCGTTCTGTGGAAACGAGCCATCCGGCTTCTGCTGGACCGTGAAGAGGTGATCGAGCGCTCGCCCCGCGGCGTCCCGGTCTCCCGCCGCCAGGAGCGCGGTGGCGATCTGATAGAGGTCTCTCGACCAGACGAGGTGGTAGGCCCCGGAGGGCTTCTCCAATCCCTGGCCCCACACCCACGGCATGGTGGGCGAGGCGATGAAGGCGCCACGGTGGAGCTTGTCCTCCGAGGCGGCCAACACCATCAGCGAGGACTGATAGGTGGTCATCCAGCGCTCGACGCTCGGGGGCGCGGGCGGCAGCGAGCCCAACCAGTTGTGCCACCCCCCCGCATAGGTCTGCGCCACCAGCTCGAAGCCGGTCTGCAGCGAGCCCTCCGCCGCATCCCGCGCCTCGTCCGCCGTCTCGCCGAAGCCGAGCACCAGGGTCGCCGACTGTTTGTGGCCGAGCCCCGTCACGGGCAGCTTGCCCGTCTGCACCACGTTGCCGTCCGGCGCCGAGCGGTAGCTCCAGTTCATCTTGAAGTCGTCGCGCAGATCGGTCCACCCGTCGCTCGCTCCGAGGTAGCCGTTCGAGGTCTTCTCGAAGTCGGGGTGCGAGAGCAACGCGCTGGCTGCAATGCTGTCCTGCGCGATCAGCACGCCATCCTCGCTCGTGCCCGAGTCGTCAATCCCCTCGTTGGCGAGCGACGGGTCATACACCACATAGAGTGAGTACGGCTCGCCCGAGAGGGACTCGAAGCGGACGTCGATGAGGAGCGTGTTCCGCTCCGGATCCGTCACATAGGTCTTCGTGAGGCGGTACTTGCCGGACTTCGCGGTGTTCACCTGCTGGTAGGTGAGGCTGCGCGGATCCGCGAGCTCGACGTGGTGATCGGTGGCGTCGAGCTCGGACTCGGCGAACGTCTTGCCATCCGAGACGATGAACCACAGATCCCTCACGCTCGGCGAGCCGAGGGTCGGGTAGTAGACCTCGGTCAGCTCGCCGGAGCCGAGCGTGTACCAGACCCGGCTCACCTGGCTCCTCGCGGTGCCGAACCCCTCCTTGTTCGCCGGAGTCCAGACCGCCGCGGAGCCGGGCTGACCGGGTGCCACCGAGCCGGCACAGCCAGCCAGAACGATCGCCAGTGCCAAGATACCGAGGGACGTGCCACGAGCGCGAGGTCCAAAGATGGAGAAGCCCATACGAGCCAGTGCCTCCTGCGAGCCAGAGATGGCGGCAAGGGAGGACACCCGGCCCCGAGGCGGCAAGCTGGACTCCAGGGCCAAGGCTTCTGGTGGACAGACCCCGAGAACGGACGTTGGATGTGCCACATGCGCGCAACCCCGTCCGTCCTTCCTTCATGGCTGGCTCCCCTCCTGCTGGGAGTCGCCCTGGCTGCTTGTGGACCCAAGAACCTGAAGGACCGCACCCGTCATGGGGAGAAGCTGTCCGATGAGGCCTCGCCTCTGCTCGATGGCGCCGAGCGGGATCTGAGCAAGCTGGACGTCGATCACGCCGAGGCCCAGCTCGATCAGGCTCAGAAGCTGCTGTCCAACCCGGACATCGAGCTGTCTCCCGAGGGAGAGATGCTCCATTCCCGCTACTCCGAGCTCAAGGCCCGCATCGGTCCCACCCGCCAGGAGAAGGCGCGCCGAGACCTCGAAGCCGCCGCGGACAAGCAACGAGACAACCTCATGCAGGCCATGGACGAGGTCTCCACCGCGCTCGACGCGCTCGATCGCAAGGACGTCGGGCCGCCGCAAGTGCAGGCCGTCCTCAAGGCGGTGGAGCACACGCGCGAGCGGCTCAACGAGGGCAAGAAGTTCGAGGCCCAGAACGAGGACTACGGGGCCTCCGCGCGGCGCACCGAGCAGCGGCTGGAGCAGGCCACGGCGAAGGCTCGGAGTGTGCAGCAGGCGCTCGACTTCGTCTCCGGGCCAGCCACCGCCCGCCAGGAGGGCGAGGCGCTGATGAAGAAGGCGAAGACGGAGAAGGATCCCGACAAGCAGCTCTCGCTCTACACAGACGCCAGAGATCACTTCCAGCGCTGCGGCGAGAGCGCGAAGCAGCTGCTCGCCAAGACGCCGGAGCTCGAAAAGAGCCCCATCCAGGTCGAGGGCCAGACCACCACGCCCAAGGCCGTCGTCTCCAGTTGCGGCAGCAAGGCGGACTCGCTCCAGAAGCTCGTGGCGAAGCTGGAGCAGGCCAAGGCGGCCCGTGAGAAGAAGAAGAGCGCCAGCGCCTCCAAGTCCAAGAAGGGCTGAAGCCCGGAGCACCCCCATGACAAACCCGATCCGATGTGCACTCGCTGTCCTGCTGATGTCGGCCTGGGGCCTGGGCTGCCATGACGACACCCCG
Source organism: Hyalangium sp. (assembly GCF_045802625.1). Classification (NCBI taxonomy): domain Bacteria; kingdom Pseudomonadati; phylum Myxococcota; class Myxococcia; order Myxococcales; family Archangiaceae; genus Hyalangium; species Hyalangium sp. The sequence continues at coordinate 214,446 of NZ_JBJMQP010000039.1, forward strand.
AACGGACCGGATGCCGGCACTCCCGACGCCGGGGCCGAGTGGGATGGCACCTACGTCCCTCTGGACGAGCAGGGCGACAACATCGACACCGGCCCCTTCGCCTCGTGCCCCGTGCTCACCGCGGATGACGCGGGCACGCCCATCGCCTGCGGCAGCAGGGAGGCGTTCGACCTGTCAGCCTGCAACCGGAGCACGCTCTCGCAGCTCTCGCCGGACGGCGTCTACGGCGTGCGCCAGCGTGCCAGCGGCACCAGCTTCTTCGGCTTCGGCTACAGCGGCATCAAGGTCTCGACGAATGGAGGGCCCGAGTCCGTCAACAGCTATCCCCTCATCCAGAAGCAGGTGGACGCCCAGAACTTCTATGTCGCTGGGAAGCGAACCCTGAACGACGGAGGCACCACGCTCTATGCCTTCGCGGGCTGCGAGGCCCAGAGCCCGCAGCACCTCACCGGCTGCTACCAGACCTGCACCAACGGGGGGGCCCGGCGCTCCTCCGGCTCGTTCGATGGCACGCGCCTGCAGCGCTTGAGCGAGCCCGAGTCCTCGGGCATCGGACTCGTCTCGGAGAGCGCGGTGGCGCTCGGCCTCCCCGTGGATGTCTACGTCACCAAGAACCACGCCTATGTCGTGTCCCTCTCGCTGAGCCCCAGCCCTCGCGTGGGCGGCCTCACCGTGTTCGATGTGAGCGATCAGGCCCACCCCGTGCTTCGTAAGGTGGTGACGCTGGCGGGAGACACCTACTGGAACTCGGTCTGGGCCAAGGACAACGCGCTCTACATCGGCAGCGGCAACCACGGGGTGATCGTCTACGACATCTCCAACCCCGAGGATCCGCAGTTCGTACGCAGCGTGCCGGGTGACACCTTCGACGTGCATACCCTCTACGTGGATGGGAACCGGCTGTATGCCCAGGCCGCGGGCGCCAACCAGGAGCTCATCTTCGACGTGAGCAATCCGTTGAACCCCGTACTGCTCACCCGCTACACGGTGCCCGCGGACACCAATGGCCTGGGCTATCCGCACGACGCGTTCGCGTACCAGAACCGGCTGTACATCAACCAGATGGGCCAGGGGTACTACGTGCTGGACGTGACGGATGGGGCCAACCCCAAGCCGCTCGGCGCGTATACGTATGACGCGGACATCTACAACCCCACCCACGCCAATCAGGTGGGCACCTTCGCCGGGCGCACCATCGCCTTCGAGGGTGGCGAGGAGGTGAACGCGCACCTGCGCGTGCTGGACGTCACCGACCCGGCCCACATCGTGAAGATCGGCGAGTACAAGATGCGGCCGCAGACCTCCATCCACAACATGATCCTGAAGGACAAGCGGCTGTACGTGGCCTGGTACGCCGAGGGCCTGCGCGTACTGGACGTGTCCAACCCCACCCAGCCGAAGGAGCTGGCCTACTTCAACACCTACCGGGACGTGGACCTGAGCCGCTCGGGCGCGCTGTTCGTCGGCGCCATCGGCATCCGGGTCCCCGGTGACGGATATGTCTATCTGGTAGACATCACGCGCGGCCTGCTCATCTTCCGCGAGCCGTGATCCATACACCCGAAAACGGACGGGGTCAGTAGTACACCCCGTCCAGCTTCTGCAACACGGCCTTGATGGCGTCCGGGGTGGTCCCGCTTTCCTTCGCCAGGACTGTGGCTGAATACGTCACGGCCACAGTGGTAGGTGGGTATTCAGCGAATCCTGCTATCACCACGGGACCGATGTCACCAGGCCATGCCAATGCTCTCAATTCGCGCCAACAGCGCACGGGGTCAAAGACGGTGAAGCAGGGCCAGGAAGGAAGCCGGAGCGTACGGACATCGCAGCCCAGAAAGCGAGTCGCATCCAGATGCGCCTCGGAGAAGTCACAATCCTCGATGCTTCCTTCACCTGCAGAAGACGGCCATTCCCCGAAGTCATTACCAGTGAAACGGCCCTTGAATCGGCAACCTCTCAGCACAACGGATTGCCAGCGAAAATTATTCAGCTGTCGTTTGCATTCAATGGTGCAGTCGATGAAGCGCGTGCGGGTGATCACTAGCGCACGCCTGGGCACTCTGATGACAAGAGTACAATTTCTCAATGTCAGGTTGTGACCGAGATAGTACAACTCGGTCGCACTATCCAAGACGAGCGTTTGGTTTTTGATTTCCTGATCACTGAATTGAATCATGACATCCCAATGTCCCAATTGGTCCGTTTAGAGGTTCAGAACGCGATAAGACGGAAGAACACTTCCGCCATCCGCCGCCCGTGTAACTCCATGTTTGAATTCGTCCCTGCCAGTACTTCGTACTTCAGCCCTGTCGCAGCATCGACAATGTCAACACCGGTCCGGCTCCACTGCAGTTCCTTGAACTCTTCTCTCAGCATGTTCTCCACCCATTGACCGCGGAACTGGCGCTCCATGAGGTGGGCTTCAAGATACCGGCCCTGCTCGCGCGCCCGGCGCAAGGCATCTGCCTGCTTCGGTGACAGTTGGCCACGACTCCAGTTCTTGGCGATACGCTGGGCCGCTGACTGGAGGGCGTCCCCTACTGGATCCTTGGCTGGAATCTCCTGGATGGACCTATTGGCAGGCACATGCCAGCGCTGGCCATTGATGAAGACCTGCCGGTTACCGCCCTGGTGACGGATGATGACGGTGGCGGTCTCCCGTGCCTCTGTGGAGTCCTCCGCCGCCGCTGCTGCTCGCCCTCCGGGGCGGCGCACCATGAGGGTGAAGGTCTCGTTCTCGGCGGCGGCCACTGCTTCCACTTCTCCAGCCCCCGCGAGACCCAGGCCCTGAGCTTCAGCCTGGGTGGCTGCCTGCTCGAAGCCCGGCAGGTTGGGCAGACGTGCGGTGAACTTCGCAGTGCCTCCTGTCACCACGGCCGTTACCACCATCACCAGCACGTGCGCCGTGTTCTCCCCTGACACCTGGCTGAACTTCGCGCTCGCCTCTTCCACCTGCTCGAAGGAGGTAGCTCGGTCCACCTCGTGCACCAAGCGGCCCCAGCCGTCCATCAGGCTCCACAGCGTGTGCACCGGCAGCCACGCCAGCAGCGCCAGAGTCAAGCTCGCCGCAACCAACTTGGAGACCGGTTCGGGCAACAACCAGAGCGTCAGGTACAGGCAGCAGGTCCACACCACCATGGCCACCAAGGCCTGTGGGGATACCATCCCCTTGAGCGCCACTCCCGTCTCTTTGAGCACGCCTCTCAAGGCCAGCGCCAGCCCCAGGGTACGCAAGTCTTCCCGAGTCAGGGTGGGGCCATCCGCCAACAGCCCCAAGCAGTCTCCGCCGCCGTACTCCCGCTGGCACAGGCCCAGGTACTTGCGCTTCAGTTCCGCTGCCGAGCCGGCCTCCAGAGGGCTGTCGTCCTCCAGCGGCATCAGCCGCACCACGCGCCCGTGCTCCGTCTCCGCCAGCAAGTCGGCCTGACGCGAGCCCTCGATCAACCAGTGCGCCGTCTCGGCGGGCTGCGCGGAGGAACGGAAATCCCGCGCCAACACTCGCATGGCATGTTGGAAGTCCTCGGTGCTCACCTGCACCGGCTCGGAGGGTCCACTGTCTGCGGTGAGCACGTGCAGTTCGTAGCGCACCGCCGCCAGCTCTGCCTCGGCCGGGTCGGTCTCCGGGTACAGCGCGCGCGGAGTGCCCGCGCAGGCCATCAGGTACGTCAACACCACCGCGCCCACTTGCCGCAACCGCATCGAACACCCCGCATCAGCACTGCATGAGTCCCGCATTACGCCAGAAAGCGGCTTACTCACTCGTATCATCCGAACGATTCGGGGCGATCTGCCGGTAGCCAGTATAGCCGGCGAACGAGGGGTTGAAATACTTCATGACTGTTTCGTACTGCACCACGCTGCGTGTGATGTAATCAGCAAACATGGCCAGAGCATCTGGTGCTTCCACAGCTTCAATTCCGCCATCCAAGGGCAAACGGGCTGCGCACCCCGCGCCAAGACAGCACACGAGGTTGACGGTCGTAGTGTCCCGCAGGAGTTCAATCAGTTTCCCACTCCCTTCGACTCCGCCATAGCCGAACACAGCGAACATGAGCGGGTTGGCTGCAAACCGAGGATCCTCAAGCGCAATACCACTGTCAGAACCGATCAAGCCCTGAAGCTGGCGTCCGCCGTATTCACGCTTAAAGATGGAATGAACGGGCAAGATTGATTGCTCTGTAGTCCGTAGGCGTAGAGCACGCGTCTGGGTTGCTGCCGCGTCGGCCTTTGCTAGCTCCATGCTGGTCAACGTCAGTTTGACCTCAATGATGCCAGCAACGCTCTCGACTGGAACAAGGCGCAGACCACTGGGAGCATGAAGCGATTGGCGTTCCGGTCGTTACGGTGAATGATGCCGTCCTGCTGGCGGCTCGGCCCCCCTGTGTCGGTGTTGAAGCTGTCGATAACCTCACCAGAAGAGACAGTGAAGTCGGGTGCAAGCCGGGCCTGTAACCATTGCAGCAGGCTATTCTCGGCATCCGCACCGCGACTGCCCATATGATCCAATATGCGAGCCCCATCTCCTTTGAGACGAAGAGCCTCCGTCTCTACTCGGAAGTGCTCCCGGATGCGCAGCAGGTGGTTCGGCATAGCCCGAGGCTACAACTACTGCTCGGGCACCTGCTAGGAAGAGCCAAGGGCACGTGCGCCAAGCGGCGCACTGGCCGTACACCAACCTTGGGCACCCTCCCCTGCCCCATGAACGAAAGCTCCTTCTCGGTAGCGTGCGCGGGCCGCGGCTCGTAGATTGCGCGGGCCGCGGCCTCACGCGCGACACTGGCTACGAGGGGGGACAACGTGGCAACCGCCGGCAGCCCATCCATCCTGTCCATCGATCTGGGGACCTCAGCCGTCAAGCTGGCCCTCATCACCACACGGGGCGTCATCCTCGGAGGAGAAGAAGAGCCCATCCCGCTCTCCCTGCTCCCCGAGGGCGGCGCCGAGCAGGAGCCCGAGAGCTGGTGGTCCGCCATCGTCCGCGCCACCCGGCGGTTGCTCGAGCGGGGCGTCGCCCCGGTGGGGGACATCATCGGCGTCAACGTCGGCTCCCAGTGGTCCGGCACCGTCGCCGTGAATGAGCAGGGGCGGCCTCTTCGCCCCGCCATTCTCTGGATGGACTCGCGCGGGGCCCGCCACATCCAGCGCGTCACCCGAGGCCTCGTCTCCATCGAAGGCTACGGCGTGAACAAGGCGCTCACCTGGGTGCGGCTGACGGGCGGCGCCCCCAGCATGTCCGGCAAGGATCCGCTGGGGCACATCCTCTACCTCCAGCACGAGCACCCCGAGATCTACCGCAACACCTACAAGTTCCTCGAGCCCAAGGACTGGCTCAACCTGCGGCTGACGGGCCGCTTCGCCGCCTCGTACGACTCCATCACCCTGCACTGGGTGACGGACAACCGGGAGCTGAACCGGGTGCGCTACGACGAGCGCCTGCTGAAGATGACGGGGCTCCAGCGCGAGAAGCTCCCGGACCTGGTGCCCGCGGCGTCCGTGCTCGGCCCGCTGAGCGCCGAGGCGGCCCGCGCGCTCGGGCTGAGCGAGCGCGTCCAGGTGGTGTCGGGCACTCCGGACATCCTCGCGGCCGCCGTCGGCTCGGGCGCTGTCCGCGACTTCGAGGCCCACCTGTGCGTGGGCACCTCCTCGTGGCTGAGCTGCCATGTGCCCTTCAAGAAGACGGATCTGCTGCACCAGATGGGCTCGCTACCCTCGGCGCTCCCGGGCCGCTACCTGCTGGCGAACGAGCAGGAGTCCGCCGGCATCTGCCTCGTCACCCTGAAGAACCTGCTCTTCGAGACCGAGGACCATGCCACGGCCCGCTCCTCCCAGGAGATCTACGCGGGCTTCGAACGAGCGGCCGAGCGCATCCCCCCCGGCAGTGACCGGCTCATCTTCCTGCCCTGGCTCAACGGGGAGCGCTCGCCGGTGGAGGATCGGCTGGCGCGCGGCGGGTTCTTCAACCAGTCCCTCCAGACGACGCGCGGGCACCTGGTGCGCGCGGTGCTCGAGGGCGTGGCCTACAACACCCGCTGGCTGCTGCCCTACGTGGAGAAGTTCGCTGGCCGGAAGCTGGAGGCCATCCGCATGATCGGCGGCGGGGCCCGCTCGAAGCTGTGGTGTCAGATCTACGCGGACGTCCTGGGCCGCACCATCCTGCAGGTGGACGAGCCGGTGATGGCCAACGCCCGAGGGGCGGCCTTCCAGGCGGCGGTGGCGCTGGGCCACCTCACGGTGGACGAGATTCCAGCGCTCGTCCCCGTGGCCCGCACGTACGAGCCCGACACGAAGAACCGCCGCATCTACGATGAGCTGTTCCGGGAGTTCCTCCAGCTTTACAAAGCGAACAAATCGATCTTCGCGCGGCTCAACCGGGCCCAGAGTGCTTGAGGCACCTGAGGCGGCGCTAGGTTAGGAGAGACAGCCATGGAGCTCCCCGATCTCGATCTGCTGTCCCATCTGCCTCCGCGGCTGCTCGCGGTGGCGGAGCGGTACCTCAAGGCCATCCCCCTGGTGCGCAGCCGGCTGGACAAGGAGACCGGCTCGCTGCTCACCGAGCTGGAGGGCAGCCTCAAGCCCTACAAGGATCAGGTGCCCACCTTCGACCGGCTGCCGGCCCAGGGCCGCCCGCGAGAAGAGATCCTCCACGAGCTGGAGCAGCTCGAGGAGCGAGAGCACGAGCGGTGGAAGGAAGGGCGCATCTCCGGCGCGGTGTACCACGGGGCGGAGGACCACATCGCCTTCGTCAACCAGGTGTACGCGCTCCACTCGCAGAGCAACCCGCTGCACGCGGATGTCTGGCCCAGCGCCACCAAGTTCGAGGCGGAGGTCATCGCCATGACGGCGAACATGCTGGGCGCCGCCGAGGCCAACGCCAGCAAGCCCTCCGAGCAGCACATCTGCGGCTCCGTCTCGTCCGGTGGGACGGAGAGCATCATGCTGGCGATGAAGACGTACCGGGACTGGGCGCGCGCCACCCAGGGCATCACCCGGCCCGAGATGGTGGCTCCCAACAGCGCGCACCCGGCGTTCGACAAGGCCGCACACTACTTCGGCATCAAGCTGGTCAAGGTGCCCGTAGGGCCGGACTACCGCGCCGACGTGGCCGCCATGCGCAAGGCAATCACTCGCAACACCATCGTGCTCATCGGCTCGGCGCCGTCCTTCCCGCATGGGGTGATCGATCCCATCGAGGAGCTGTCGGAGCTGGCGCGCAAGCGGGGCCTGGGCTTCCACACGGACGCGTGCCTGGGAGGCTTCGTGCTGCCGTGGGCGGAGCGGCTGGGCTACCCGGTGCCGCCGTTCGACTTCCGGCTGCCTGGAGTCACGAGCATGTCCGCGGACACGCACAAGTTCGGCTACGCGGCCAAGGGAACCTCGGTCGTCCTGTACCGAGGCACGGAGCTGCGCTCGCACCAGTACTTCACCGCCACCGAGTGGCCCGGCGGCATCTACTTCTCTCCCACCTTCTCGGGCAGCCGGCCGGGGGGGCTCATCGCGGCGGCCTGGGCCACGCTGGTGACCCTGGGCGAGGCGGGCTACCTGGAGGCCTCGCGGCACATCCTCGAGACGGCGGAGGTCATCAAGCGCGGCATCCGGGCCCTCCCCGAGCTGTATGTGTTGGGAGAGCCTCTGTTCGTCATCGCCTTTGGCTCTCGCACGCTGAACATCTACCAGGTGATGGAGCGGATGAGCGCCCAAGGCTGGAACCTCAACGGCCTGCACAAGCCGTCCGCCGTCCACCTGTGTGTCACGCTGCGTCATACCCAGCCGGGAGTGGCGGAACGTTTCCTAGCGGACCTCCAGGCCGCGGTGGAGCATGTCCGAGCGAATCCAGGGGAAAAGGGTACGATGGCTCCCGTGTATGGAATGGCAGCCACGGTTCCCTTCCGTGGGCTGCTGAGTGACTTGCTCAAGAAGTACATGGACCTGCTCTACAAGGTCTGAGCCCCCTCACCCGATGGGCCCATGAGCTCTTCCCCTCTCTCCCTGGCCGATCTGCTCTCCCTCTCCAAAGCGATCCGTGCCATCTCCAATGAGTTCACCCTGCTGGAGCTCCAGCGCACGGTGCTGCGCATCATCCAGGAGCACTCCAGCGCTCCGTACGCCGCGCTCCTGGGGTTCCAGGAGGGCCAGGGCTGGGTCATCCAGTGCCAGTCCGAGGGCGCCAGCCGCGCCCTGTCCGAGCTGCCCACCACGGTGATTCACGGCGCACGCCGCACGCTGGAGCCCATTGTCCTCTCGGACGCCAGCAAGCAGCCCCCATACTGCGACGACGCGGTGGTGCGGGCGCGAGGCCTGCGCTCGGTGCTGTGCACGCCCCTCACCCACCGCGGCGTGCAGCACGGGATGCTCTACCTGGAGCACGCCCTGTCGCCGCAGCTCTTCGAGGGCCCCCGCCTGAGCGCCATCGAGATCCTCGCCGCCCAGGCCGCGGTGGCCCTGGACAATGCCCGCGTGCACCAGCACCTGGCCGAACAGAACCAGGCCCATGAGGTCTCTCGCCGGGAGATCTCGACGACCCGGCAGCACCTCCAGGACTTCATCGACAACTCGCCGGCCGCCATCTACATCAAGAGCCGCGAGGGCCGCATCCTCCTGGTCAACCGTTGGTTCGAGAAGGAATACGGCGCCCCACGCTCTCAATTCGTAGGCAAGACGGACGAGGAGAACTTCGGGCCGGAGCATGCGCGCAAGGTGGTGGAGAATGACCAGCGCGTGCTGAACAGCGGCACCACCCTCCAGTTCGAGGAGGAGGTGATGATTCGGGGAGAGCTGCGCACCTTCCTCTCCCAGAAGTTTCCCCTCCGCACGACGGATGGAAAGATCACGGCGATCTGCGGCATCTCCACGGAGATCACCGATCGCAAGAGGATGGAGCGCGCGCTCCAGCGGGCCAACGAGGAGCTGGAGCACCGCGTGGCCGAGCGCACCGAGCAGCTCAACTCCGCCCAGAAGGAGCTGCTGGAGCGCGCCCGCCATGCCGGCATGGCCGAGATCGCCAACAGCATCCTCCACAACCTGGGCAACGCGCTCACCGGCATCACCGTGAGCAGCACCGTGCTGCGCGAGCGCATCCAGGGCATCCCCATCCCCTCGGTGGGGCGGGTGGCCTCCCTGCTCGCGCGGCCGCCCGAGGAGCTGGGGGAGTTCTTCACGAAGGATGAGCGGGGCCGGCAGGTGCCCGAGTACCTGAACAAGCTGCACACGCGGCTCGAGGAGGAGCGCACGCTGCTGCTCGAGGAGTGCGCCGCGCTGGCGACGAAGATCGAGCACGCCACCAGCGTCATCGCCACCCAGCAGAACTATGCCCGGGCCCGCATCCGGCTGAGCGAGAAGGCGCGGATGCGCGAGCTCGTCGAGGACGCGATCCGGCTGTGCGCCATCGGGGACCAGTACGACAAGATCTTCCAGCGCGACTACGGGGACGAGGAGCCGGAGCTCTACGATCGGCACGTCATCGTGCAGATCCTCGTGAACTTCATCTCCAACGCGAAGAACGCGGTGCGCGAGCGGCCGGACAATCCGCAGCCGCGGATCACCCTGAGCGTACGGCAGGATGCGGGCCACACCTCGGCGGCGGTGGCCGACAACGGGCTGGGGTTCGACGAGAGCGTGAAGGCGCGGCTGTTCACCCATGGGTTCACCACGCGGGCGAAGGGGCACGGCTTCGGGCTGCACAGCTCCGCGATCAGCGCGCAGGCGCTGGGGGGACGCATCGAAGCGCACAGTGAGGGGCCGGGCCACGGGGCCCGGTTCGAGCTCATCCTGCCGCGCATCTCGCCCGAGGATGAGGAGCCCTCATGAAGCGGGGGTGAGCACCGCTCACGTCCGGCTCATGGGGAGTCCTCGTCCGAGATCTCCCGCGTCATCTCCACCATGGTGGGGCGCCAGCCGAGCTTCGCGAAGAACTTCTGCGCACTCTCGTTCTTCGTGGCGCTCATGAGGATGACGCGGGGCGCGCCCAGCTCGGCGAACCGCCGCAGCGCTGCTTCGGCCAACAGCCGGCCGGCTCCGGTGCCTCGCGCGGACTCGTCCACCCAGATGTCGTGGAGCCCGCCGTGGCGGTCCCTCAGCGTGCTCCAGTCCCGCGCCTCCACCCGGCCGTACAGGTAGCCGACCACCTCGCCCTCCCGCTTCGCCACGAGCACCACCGCGTCCTTCGACTTCATCTCCTTGCTCAGCCACCAGCGGTAGCCGGACTCGACGTCGTCGGGGAGCAGGAACCGCTGGGTGTCGAACTCATGGTGCTGCTGGACGAGCGCGGCTCCCATGCGGCCGAGCGCATCCGCATCCGAGGCTCTGGCGGGACGAACAATGATGGACATGGGCATGGACTCTACGCGCGAGAGAACGCCTCGCCGACGATGGCGCGAGCCTCTTCCACCAGGGCGTTCAGGTGCTCCTGGCTGCGGAAGCTCTCCGCGTAGATCTTGTAGACGTCCTCCGTGCCGGACGGCCGCGCCGCGAACCAGCCGTTGGCCGCGACCACCTTGAGGCCGCCGATGTCCGCGTTGTTGCCCGGAGCCCTGGTGAGGCGCTGGAGGATGGGCTCGCCCGCCAGCGTGGTGGCCTTCACGGCCTCCGGCGAGAGCTTCTTGAGCACGGCCTTCTGCGCGGACGTCGCCGGCTGGTCGATGCGCGTGTAGAGCGGCGCGCCGAACTTCTCCGTGAGCTCTCGGTAGTGGACCCCCGGATCCTTCCCGGTGCGCGCGAGGATCTCCACCGCGAGCAGGTCCAGGATCATGCCGTCCTTGTCCGTGGACCACACCGTGCCGTCCCGGCGCAGGAACGAGGCGCCCGCGCTCTCCTCGCCGCCGAAGCCCAGCGAGCCATCGAGCAGTCCATCCACGAACCACTTGAAGCCCACGGGCACCTCGATGACGCGGCGGCCGAGGCTCTGCGCCACGCGATCGATCATGCTGCTGCTCACCAGCGTCTTGCCCACCGCCGTATCCGGCCTCCACCCGGAGCGGTTGCGGAACAGGTACGAGATGGCCACCGCCAGGTAGTGGTTGGGGTTCATCAGCCCCACGCTGCGCGTGACGATGCCGTGCCGGTCCGAGTCCGTGTCGTTGCCGAAGGCGATGTCGAACCGATCCTTGAGCGCCACCAGGTTCGCCATCGCGTACGGCGACGAGCAGTCCATGCGGATCTTCCCGTCATGATCCAGCGGCATGAAGCGGAAGGTGTGATCCACCGTGGCGTTGACCACCTGGAGGTTCAGCCCGTAGCGCTCGGCGATGGGCTTCCAGTAATCCACATTCGAGCCACCCAGCGGATCCGCGCCGATGGACAGCTTCGCCCCGCGGATGACCTCCATGTCCACCACGTTGGCCAGGTCCGCGACGTACGGCGTGATGAAGTCGTACGTGCGCACCGTGGACGCGGAGCGGGCCTGCTCGTATGGCATGCGCGCCACGCCCGAGTTGCCGGAGCCGAGCAGCTCATTGGCGCGCTTCTCGATCCACGCGGTGATCTTCGTGTCCGCGGGGCCGCCGTTGGGCGGGTTGTACTTGATGCCGCCATCCTCGGGCGGGTTGTGCGAGGGCGTGATGACGACGCCATCCGCCAGGCCCGCGCTCCGCCCGCGGTTATAGGTGAGGATGGCGTGGGAGATGACGGGCGTGGGAGTGACTCCGTCCGTGAAGCGCACCTCCACCTTGTTGGCGGCCAGCACCTCGAGCGCCGTGCGCTGAGCCGGCAGCGACAGCGCATGTGTATCCATGCCGAGGAAGAGCGGCCCGTCGATGCGCTCCTGCTTGCGGTACTCGCAGACGGCCTGCGTCACCGCGAGGATGTGCGCCTCGTTGAAGCTCCGGCGGGCGGATGAGCCTCGGTGGCCGGAGGTGCCGAAGGCGACGCGCTGCTCGGGCTCGCGAACATCAGGACGCTCCGAGTAGTACTGGGCGCGCAGCGTCTCGGGGTGGATGAGGAAGGAATCAGGCGGGGGCTTGCCAGCGAGTGGGTGGGGCACGAGGCCGGATGATACGAAGCTGGCGCCGGGCGTCAGGTAGGAAGTTGCTCCCGAGCGAAAAACCGTCCACTTTCAGGGACTTCCAAGGTCCTGCAATCGTTCACCCCGCACAGCGTAAGCTGGGGTACAGGGCCCACTGAAGGAGCCGTCGACATGAAGAAGCTGCTGGTGTTCGTCGTACTGCTGGCCGCGGGGGCCGGGGCGGCGTACCACTTCGGCTACCTCGACCGCCTGCTCCCGGGCGTGTTCGGCGCGAGGCTCATCCCCAAGGACTCGAAGCTGCTGGCCTACTTCGGGCCGGACACCCACGAGCTGGGCATCCTTCAGATGACGGAGGTGAACTTCCCGCTCTCCGACGAGGCGCGCCAGAAGCTCGAGAAGGATGGGCGCGAGCTCTACGACAAGACGGGCATCAACGTGCGCCAGGACGTGGACGCGATCGCCGGAGTGGACGGGCTCGCCGTCGCCCGCGGCCGCTTCGACTGGAGCAGGCTGGGGCCCTACCTTCAATCCGAGGGCTACACCCTCGCCGAGCTGGATGGGGTGCCCGCGGCGATCAAGCCGCACGCGGCGGACCTGGCGCTCGATGGGAACTACCTGCTGATGGGCCCGAGCACGGAGCTGAAGAAGGCGCTCGCTCGCAAGCGGGAGGGTCACGGCCTCGAGAGTGGCAGCCCGATCGTGAAGGCCATCGACGAGCTCGGCTGGAAGCACGCCCTGGTGGGCGGAGTGGTGTCCGGCTCGCGCTTCTCCTCGGAGGCCCCGGGAAACCTCCAGGCACAGGCTGTCGTGGGAGCCATTGACTCGGCTCCGGAAGGCTTCGAGCTGCGCGCGGTGGCGCTCACCGGAAGCAAGGAGCAGGCAGAGGCGATGCAAACGTGGCTGGAGGCGCTCCGCAAGACCGCCCTCCTCCAGATGGCCGTCATCCCGAAGCCCGAGCTCCGCACGGTGCGCGACTCCCTGGAGCGCGCCACGATCGAGACCGACTCGCAGGGGCGCCTGCGCGGCGCCATCCGCTTCCCGTACGCGCTGGTGGATCAGGCCTCCGCGAACCTCTCTCAGGCGCAGCTCCCGTCGGCGCTCCAGTCGATGCAGCTCGCGGATGAGGGCGAAGAGGCCGAGACCACTCCGGCTCCCGCTGTCGCCGCTCAGCCGCCCACGAAGGACTCCTCCGCTCCGGCGGCGGCCGCGGTGTCCCACCGGCTGGACTGGAAGCCGCCCGTGTTCGGTGTGGTGCTGCTGGTGCTCACCCTGCTGACCATGGGCGCCAAGGCGCGTCCAGGCCTGTTCAACGTGCTGCTCCACCCGCTCTACCTGCTGCCGTTCCTGGTCGCGACGCTGGGCGTGTTCGTGTTCCGGTGGACGGGGTACTCCGGCGGCGTGTTCGAGCTGCTGCAACTGCCGATGCCCGAGTGGCACCGTTTCCTCTCCGTGCCGCTGGCCCAGCCCGTGGCCCTGAGCGCGGCGATCCCCATGGTGCTCGCCATCCTCTCGGGCCCCGTGAAGCTGCTGAGGCGGTTCGCGGCGGGGCTCGCGGTGGGCTTCAGCGGCTACCTCGTGACGGAGGCACTCACAGGAGCGAGCGTCGCGCTGATTCCTCCCGCGTACACGCTGCTCTGGTTCGCCGGGAACGCGCTGGCCGCGCTGCTGCTGGCCCGGCTGACGATCCCGCCCCGGGTGAGCAAGAAGTAGCCCCGCAAAGAGTACTGCCCTCGTCGCCGGTCGGGGAGCAACGAGGGCAGCAGGTGGTGTTGATGCGAGAGGGAGAACGCTCCCGAGAACCCGGCCAATCGGGCACTCAGGTCTCCTTCTCATTTGGATTGTCGAGGATCGCTCCAAAGAGTTGCGTCGCAGAGAAAACCCCAGGTGCTCCGCGGCTTTACTCCAGGGCCTGCACTACGGGTCGACACTCCAGGCCTGCTCCACGAGCGCCTCCAGGCCGGCGGATGACTCCTGCCAGCCACGCATGACGGCGTTGCCCATGGAGCGCTTCCAGATGAAGGTCCGCAGCACATCTCGGACCCGTTTGACGTCCGGCCCGTGGGCTCCTTGATCGGCCCGGCGGGCGCGCTCCCGGAGGCGCTCCCACGCCTCATCCGGCAGACGCGGTGGATCCTCGGGGCCGTCCGGGCGCAGGAGGATCCGCAGCTCGTAGGCCAGCTCGATCAAGCCCGCGCGTCCATCGCTCGCCACATCCGAGGCAGGCAGCCGGGCCTCGGGCACGAACTCGACGGCACAGAGCCACCACGCCACCTTGATGCGCTCCGAGGCCGTGGGCTCGATGGGGCGTACGCGCGTGCGGACCAGCAGCTCCAGGTGCTTGCGCACCAACGTGCGCCAGTACTCGGCATGCAGCAGGTGCTCGGGGCCATTGCGTGGAGGCTGCAACGGGGCTCGCTCGGCGCGCTTGCGGAGCTCCCCCACCAGCCCACCCGTCCGATCCACCCTGGAGAGCCGAGACCATGCCGACGCCAGGGCCGCCTCTCCGGGTGACCACCGTCTGCGCAGCACGCCCAGCTCGTCGACTCGGAACGGAAGCCGGGCCTCTGGATCGAAGGGCCTCACGAAGAGGGAGGCCAGGAACCTGCCGAACGCGGAGACCTCCTGGAGCAAGGGGAGCTCCTCCGGGAGCAGTTCGAGGGCCGTGGCCCAACGTTGCTCGGGGGCAAGCTCACGCGGAGCGGTCAACGCCTGCTCTTCCAGCTCCTTCAACAGCCCGACGAGCGACTTCTCCGAGCCCCGAGCGGCACGCTGGGCGACGCTGAGAACCAGCTTCTCGCGGAGCACCTGCACGTCTCGCAGGAGCTGAACGGTCGGACTGGGCGAGGGCCAGGCCTCAGCCTGGGCCCGGCGGAGGGCGGCGGTGAGCACCTCGTCCACGCGGGCCTGATCCTCCGCGACCTCTCGGAGCAGCGCGACGTTCCTCCGAAGCCGCTCCTCCCACATCTTCGCGCTCAGATCCTCGAGCAGGGTCCGGTAGCGGAGCCGGGCGGACTCCAGCAGCTCCGCCCGGCCCTCCAAGCGCAGCCGATACTCGTCCGCGACGGGCCGTCCCATGACTGGCGACTATATGCCGCACCGGTCCGCCTCTTCGCGCTCACGCTGGAGCGGCTCGATGAGCTGGCGTAGCACGGCAGCGGGAAGCCCCCAGTGCTTCTTCCCGCCCGGCCCTCTTGATGGCCTCAGTGCAGCGTCCGCTTGAGCCGGCTCAGCCGCTCGTGGGTGCGCTTCTGGGCCGGCAGCAGCTCCATGCGGACAAGGCGGCGAGCGTCTCCATGCACCTGAGCCGCATCCCGCTGGTAGTCCGCCAGGCCATGGTCCTCGCCCTCTTCGAGCGCCTGGACGGCTGCCTTCTCTCCAATCAAATCCGCGCCGCCCTGCACCAGCTTCGCGAACACTCCCCAGGGGCCTGAGCCCTCGGCTGGCATCCCCCCGAGCTTCTCGATGCGCTCCCGGATCGCCGCCACGCGCTGCTCATGGTCCTTCTGGCATTCCTCCAGCTGCGTGCGCAGCCGGTCATCCGAGATGCGGCCAATCGCCTGACGATAGGTCTCCACGGCGGAGATCTCTCCGCGCAGAAACGAATTGAGCGTCTCGACGTCGTTCTGGGCCATGGGAATCCTCCTCGTGCGGGTATCCGCGCAAAAGTGAGGCATTCCCCTGTTCCGGCAACGAGCGCTCCCTCCACCCCTACGCCCTGCGAGCAACGCCCAAGGCGTCCGCCCGCCCGCCTCCACTCACGGCTTGCCCAGCAGCTCCAGGGCCGCGCTCACCAGCGTCGTCACCCCCGTGCGAATCGTCCGCTCCCGGTCCGGCGCGAACACTCCCGAGTGGAGCGAAGGCAGCGTCTCCCCCGCCTTCTGCGCCGCCTGGAACCGCGCCGGCTCCACCGTGCCGATCCACAGCATCACCGCCGGCACCCCCGCGCGGCCGTACTCCGAGAAGTCCTCCCCTCCCATGGTGGGCGTGCCCTCGCGGACGTTCTCCGCTCCCAGGCTCCGGCTCACCGCGGGCACCACCCGCTTCATGAGCTCCGGATCGTTGTAGGTGGCCGGCGTACCCTCGGTGATGGCGATGGAGGGCGGGCGCGGCGAGCCCGCGGCAATGGACTCGCCCTTGGCGATGCGCTCGATGGCGTCGAGGATCTGCTGGCGGACCTCGGGCTTGTAGCTGCGCACGGTGAGCTGGAGCTTCACCTCATCGGGGATGATGTTGTGCTTCGTGCCTCCGTGGATGGAGCCCACGGTCAGCACCGCGGGCTCCAGCGGATTGCGCTCGCGGCTGATGATGGTCTGGAACGCGAGCACCGTCCGAGCCGCGAGCAGCACCGGATCCACCGTGGTGTGCGGATAAGCCCCGTGCCCACCCTTGCCATAGAGGGTGACGTCGACGGAGTCCACGCTCGCGAGGGCATAGCCTGGCACGTACTCCACCGTCCCGGACGCGCCGTTGGCCAGGTTGTGCACGGCCACGGCGAAGTCCGGCCTGGGGAAGCGCTTGAAGAGGCCGTCCTCGAGCATCTTCCGGGCCCCCGAGCCCGACTCCTCGGCGGGCTGCGCCACCATCATCACCGTGCCCCGCCAGCGGTCCTTCGAGCGGGCCAGGAGCGTGGCGGTGCCCACCCAGGCCGTCATGTGCACGTCATGCCCGCAGGCGTGCATCACCGGCACCGTCTGCCCCGCCGCGTCCTTCGTCGTCACCTTACTGGCATAGGGCAGCCCCGTCTTCTCCTCCACTGGCAGCGCGTCCAGCTCGGTGCGGATCATCACCGTGGGGCCTTTGCCGTTGCGCAGCAGGCCCACCACCCCCGTGCCGCCCACCTTCTCCGTCACCTCGAAGCCCAGGGCGCGAAGGCGCTCGGCCATCTTCGCGGCCGTCTGCTCCTCGTGGCTGGAGAGCTCCGGGGACTGGTGGAGGTCCCGGTAGAGCGTGTCGAGCTGGGGGTAGAGGGCCTCCAGGCCTGGGAGCGGCTGGGGCGCGGAGCGGGCAGGCTCGGCGGCGAGCGCACTCCCTCCGAGCGCAAGAAGGGAAACCACCCACCGAGTCGAACGTCGCAGCACGCTTCCTCCCATGGCTGAATGCGCGCGGAGGATTACACCACACCCTTGTCCAGGGTTCGGCCTGCCTCCACTCGCCAGGTCGCCTATTTTCCGCGTAACCGGGATGCAGTAGGGTCCCTGCCCCATGCGCCACTGGTGGTTGTTGTGCCTGCTGCCTGCTCTGTGTTGGGCCGATCCGCTCAAGCTCGCCGTTCCGGGTCTGTCCGTCGTGGACGTGGACCCGCAGCGGACCTCTTTCCTTGCCGAGCACCTCGCCCAGCAGCTCTCCGACGAGGGGGCGCAAGTCGTGAGCGCCCAGGATCTCGCCGTCATGCTCGGCCTCGACCGCCAGCGGCAGCTGATGGGCTGCACCGGCGGCAAGTGCGTCACCGAGCTGGCCAGCTCGCTCGGCGTGGACGCCCTGGTCACCGGAGACGTGGCCCGGCTGTCCGGTGAGCGCTACCAGCTCAACCTGCGCATGCTCGACGCGACCACGGGCTTCCGCGTGAAGACCCACACCAAGCGGGTGACCGGCTTCGAGGCGCTGCTCGACGAGATGTCGAAAGCGGCGCGGAGCCTGGTGCTCGCGGGCAACAAGAAGTTCGGGCGCAATTCGTCCTCGCAGGCGCCGGCGCCGGCTCCGCGCGTGGAGACCCCTGCCCCGCAGCAGCCCACGCCCGCCCCGGTCGCTGAGGCGGCGCCGCCCCCTCCCGCCCCGGAGGCCACGGCACCGGAGCCCGCGCCCGCGCCCGCGCCCGAGTCGACCTTGACGCGAGCCCACGCGCAGCCCCAGGGAAACTCGCTGCGCAAGTGGGCGTGGCTCCCGGCCGCCGCGGGCGGCGTGACCGCGGGAGCGGGCGTCTACTTCTTCCTCGGCTCCGAGAAGAAGTACAAGGAGCTGTCCGATGGGACTACCCGTACGGAGGGGGCTGCGAAGCAGCTCTCGAGTGACGGCAAGAGCCAGCAGAATCTGGCTCGGGTCTGCCTGGGGGCGGGGACGGCCTTGCTCGTGGCGGGGGGGGCGATGGCCTTGTTCGGCTCGTCGCCCGTGGAGCCCCAGGTGTCCTTGAGTCAGGATCATGTCGCGGTCGGCTTCGCGGGAGAACTGCCATGGTGAAACCCGATGTCTTGAAGCACGGCTTGTGGCTGGGGGCCGTAGCCCTCGTGGTGGCGTTCATCGGCTGCCGGGACTTCGACGCGGCGCTCGAAAAGTGCCAGACCGACCACACGTGCTCGTTGGACGGTGGCTTGCCGGATGGTGGCTTGCCGGATGGTGGCTCGCCGGATGCTGGCCCGCCAGCAGACCCGTTCGAGGGCGAGCCCCCGGGCACGTGCTCCCTGGATGCGGGCCTGTGCCTGCGCAGCTCCAAGGAGCTGCTCTACAACAACGGGCCCACCTTCACCTTCCGCGGCCTGTGGGGCAGCAGGCCGGATGACGTCTTCCTGGCCACCGACGATGGCAAGAACGTGATGCGCTTCGATGGAGGCTTTCCGAACATCGACAGCGTGGCCTATCTGAACATCTACGTCCAACGGCTCCACGGCACGGACGCCACCAATGTCTGGGCCATCAGCAACCAGTCCTACTACGGCCCCTGTGGAGGCATGCCCCTCATGCCAGTGCCCAACCCCAGCGGAGGCACCTGCCCCACTCCCGTCGCGCGGTACGATGGGCAGGGCTGGCTCCAGCTCACGCAAGCCGATGATGCAGGCGTCTCCATCACCCCTCCCGCCCTCTACACCACCGGGCCCAACTCCACCTGGGTCGCGACGAGCAACTCGGGCGCCCTGCGCTGGGATGGCCAGACCTGGGTCGAGGAGCCTGCTTCCACCTCCTCGTATTACTCCACGATCAAGGCCTTCTGGGGTCCGCCCGCCAGCGCGCCCACCTTCGCCGTGGGTGGCGGCTACAACTACGGTGAATACGGGGACTACTGGCGCCGTGGCAGCGACGGCGGCTGGGACGGGCCGAATCAGATCAACGTGGCCTCCAACATCCTCGTCGCCATCGCGGGCCCCAACGAGCAGAACCTCTATGCGGTGGGCGGCCAGAACCTCGTGCTGCAGTGGGATTCGCGCAACAACGCCTGGCGCGCCGAGACCCTGCCCACGCTCCCCCCGCTCAACCCTCCTCAGAGCAACCGTCAGGCGCAGGATGTGTGGGTGAGCGCGGACGGCACCGACGTCTGGGTGACGCTCGACACCAACTACGTGCTGCGCAAGCACAATGGCTCCTGGTCCGTGGTGACGCTGCCCGTGCCGCCCGACTTCCAGGCCGTCCAGGTGACCGGCTTCGAGAACGGAGATCTGTGGTTCACGGGTGTCCGGAACAGCTCGGGCATCGAGAACGGGACCACCGCGTACCGCTTCCGTCGCCTCAAGTAGCGGCAGTCTGGCGAGATCGGGGGCTCTGCCCCCGGCACATCCGCTAGCATGTCCCCCACCGCAGTGGCTCCGCCCGCCGCGGCCATGCTCACCTGGGGGACTGCGCTGATGCTCACCGGACGGATGATGGATTTCCCGCTCACCCTCACCCACTTCCTGGAGAGGAGCCGGACCTTCCACGGCAGCACGGAGATCATCAGCCGGCGGCCGGACCGCTCGTTTCACCGCTATACCTACGCGGACTTCTACCGCCGCACGTGCCGGCTGGCGGGAGCCCTGCGGCGGCTCGGAGTGAAGCCGGGCGATCGCGTCGCCTCGCTCTGCTGGAACCACCACCAGCACCTGGAGCTCTACCTCGCCGTGCCCGCCATGGGCGCGGTGCTCCACACGCTCAACCTGCGCCTGCACCCGAACGATCTCGGCTACATCGCGCGCCATGCCGAGGATCGAGTCCTCGTGGTGGACCGCTCGCTGCTGCCGCTGTTCGAGAAGTTCGCCGGCGCCGTGCCCTCCATCGAGCGAGTCATCGTCATCCCGGATGACGGCCCCACGCCGAGCGGCCGGCTCGACTACGAGCAGCTGCTGGAGCCCGAGCCGGACACCTTCGACTTCCCCATGCTGGAGGAGCGCGCCGCGGCGATGCTCTGCTACACCTCCGGCACCACCGGCAACCCGAAGGGCGTGCTCTTCAGCCACCGCTCCACCGTGCTGCACACGCTGGCCATATGCATGGCGGACGTGTTCGGCATCCGCGAGGCAGACACGGTGCTGCCCGTCGTGCCCATGTTCCACGCGGCCGCCTGGGGCCTGCCCTACGCCGCGGTGGCCACCGGCGCGAAGCTCGTCATGCCCGGGCCGCACCTGGATCCCACCTCGCTGCTGGATCTGATGGCCCAGGAGCGAGTGACGATCGCGGGCGGAGTGCCCACCATCTGGCTCGGCATCCTGGCGCTGCTGGATCAAGAGCCGAAGCGGTGGGATCTCAGCTCGATGCGCACCATGGCCATCGGCGGCTCGGCGGCGCCGCCCGCGCTCATCGAGGGCTTCCAGGAGCGGCATGGGCTGACGGTGGCGCACGCCTGGGGCATGAGCGAGCTCAACCCGGTGGGGACGCTCGCGCGCCTGAAGCAGCACCACGCGCAGGCGGACGAGGCGACGAAGCTGTCGTTGCGAGCCACCCAGGGCTTCCCGGTGCCCTTCGTCGAGCAGCGCCACGTGAGCGACACGGGCCAGGTGCTCCCCTGGGATGGGTCGACGATGGGCGAGCTGGAGGTGCGAGGGCCGTGGGTGGCCTCGTCGTACTACGGCGGCGAGGGCAAGGATCGCTTCACCAAGGACGGCTGGTTCAAGACGGGGGACATCGTCACGATCGATCCCGAGGGCTACCTGCGAATCACGGATCGCTCCAAGGACGTGATCAAGTCAGGCGGAGAGTGGATCAGCTCGGTGGCGCTGGAGAACGCGCTGATGGCGCACCCGGCGGTGCTCGAGGCGGCGGTGTTCGCGGGGCGCCACGCGAAGTGGGACGAGCGCCCGCTGGCGGCGGTGGTGCTCAAGCCGGGCCAGAGCGTGGCGAAGGAGGAGCTGGCGGCCCACCTGGAGAAGCACTTCGCCAAGTACTGGCTGCCGGACGCGTACCTCTTCGTGCCGCAGATCCCCCGCACGTCCACCGGCAAGTTCCTCAAGTCGAAGCTGCGCGAGGAGTACGGCGACTATCTGCTCAAGCATCCCCAGGAGTAGCCTGCGAGCCAGGCCCAGGGTGACGGCTCACGCGGGGTTCAGTTGTTGAGCGCGTTCGCGAGGATCCACGAGCGGATGCGCGTGATGAGCCCCGGGTTGTCGGCGAAGTACTGAGTGTCGTTCTGCGGCATCCGCGTGCCGCAGCTGCCTTCGATCTTCTTCACCAGCAGGGAGCTATCGGGCAGGCCGGGTCTCACGCGGCGAAGCGCCGTGGTCGCGCCGCACTTGTTGTTGCCGGTGATGTTGACGAGGCTGGCATAGGACTGCCCCTGCGACAGGTCCATCCCTCCACTCGGCGACGCGCCGCTGTGGCAGGTCGTGCACTTCTGGGTCCAGATGCTCTGGATGTCCGCGGCATACGTGGGCACATTGGCCTTCACGGTGACCGAGCGCGAGACAGAAGCCACTCCGTCGGACACGGTGACCTGCAGGGTGTAGTTGGTGGCAGCCGCGATGTCCGGCGAGCGCCAACCCGTGGAGGCTCCACTCGTGCTGGAGAAGGTCCCTCCGTTCGTCGTGGGATTCGTCGTCTTCCACGTATAGGTGAGCGGATCCCCATCCGGATCCGTGGCCCCGATGGACAGCGTCGCGGTGTCGCCGGCGAGCACCGAGGTGGCGGACGCGGTGATGGCGGCATCCACGGTGGGAGCACGGTTGGCGGACGCCACATTGGCCACCTGTACATCCACCGTGCGCTGGGTCGTTCCTCCCTTGCCATCCGAGACCGTGACTCGCAGCGTGAAGGTCGTCGTCGCCGACAGCAGGGGCGCCTTCCACGTCGGCGTCGCGGTGTCCCCGTTGGTGAAGGCCCCCACCGGAGCAGCAGGCGACTCCTGGGTCCAGGAGTAGGTGAGCACATCTCCCGTCTGATCGCTCGCGGTCACCGAGAGGGACGTGCTCTGTCCCTCGTTGATGTTGGTGGAGGTGGCGCTCAGCGTGGAGATCGTCGGCGGCACGTTCACGCCGATGAAGAAGGGAACGGGCTGGGAGATGGAGGTGTTGCCGGCGGCGTCCTCCGCCACGGCGACGAGCTGATAGCTCCCTTCGGGGGCGTTGCCCGTGCTCCAGGTGCAGGAGAAGGTAGAGCCCGAGTCCCGCGGGGTCTTGTCCACGCAGGCCAGCTTGTTCGACACCAGGAAGGTCACCTTGGCCACCTGCCCAGAGTCGTCCTCCGCGACGGCCTCCAGCGTCGTCTGACCCGAGAACGTCGTCCCCGCCTTGATGCCGCCGGTGATCTCGATGCGGCTGGGAGCCATCTCGTCCACGCTCACGGGAGGCGGCTCCTCCTCCGAGCCGCAGCTCATCGCGCTCAATCCCAGCAGCGCTACCGTACAGGACAGCGCCTGCCATCTACCGCGGGGCCAAAGACGGAACTCGCGCATAATTGCTCCTCCCCGAAAGCGAGGACCGCTGTAGCACGCCAGCCCCCGTACACGCGAGCCAGTGCTCCGGGTTTCCAGTGCTTTGAGATCCACCAGCCCTTGGTCGTGACATGTCGCGTCAACAAGCGAGCTGCCAGCGGGGCTCCTGTCTCCAGGAGCCGTAACTCGGCCTTGCATCCGACCGGCTTTACGTATTGGAAGAGGCGGCATGAACAACACCACCGCCCTGACATCCTCCGATGCCATCTGGGAGAAGGAGATCCTCCCCCAGATCGAGCGCTACATCCGCATCCCCAACAAGTCCCCCGCGTTCGAGCCGGACTGGGTGAAGAAGGGGCACATGGAGCAGGCGGTGAAGCTCATCGCCGACTGGGCCCAGTCGCAGGCGGCTCACATCCCGGGCCTCAAGGTCGAGGTGGTGCGGCTGAACAACGACAAGGGCGAGCCGCGCACCCCCGTCATCTTCATGGAGATCCCCGGCGAGGGGAAGGACACCGTCCTGCTCTACGGCCACCTGGACAAGCAGCCGGAGATGACGGGCTGGCGCCAGGGGCTGAGCCCGTGGGAGCCGGTGCGCGAGGGCGACAAGCTCTTCGGCCGTGGCGGCGCGGATGACGGGTACTCCTCCTTCGCGTCGCTGGCGGCCATCCGCCTGCTGAAGGAGCAGCAGCAGTCCCACGCCCGCTGCGTGGTGCTCATCGAGGCGTGCGAGGAGAGCGGCTCGTACGATCTGCCGGCCTACATCGAGGCCCTGGCGCCGCGCATCGGCCAGCCGTCCCTGGTGGTGTGCCTGGACTCGGGCTGCGCCAACTACGATCAGCTCTGGATGACCACGAGCCTGCGCGGCCTGGTCTCGGGCAACCTGCGCGTGGACATCCTCACCGAGGGCGTGCACTCGGGTGACGCGAGCGGCCTGGTCCCCTCCTCGTTCCGCATCCTGCGCCAGCTGCTGGATCGCGTGGATGACGTGGCCACGGGCCGCGTGCGCATCGAGGGCCTGCACGTGCAGGTTCCGCCCGCCCGTCTGGAGCAGGCCAAGGCGGTGGCGCAGGTGCTGGGCCAGGAGGTGTACAACCGCTTCCCGTGGGTGCCCGGCGCTCGGCCGGTGGCCAATGACGGCACGGAGCTGATCCTCAACCGGACGTGGCGTCCGGCGCTCTCCGTCACCGGCGCCGAGGGCATGCCGGCGCTGGGGAGCGCGGGCAACGTGCTGCGGCCGTACACCTCGCTGAAGCTGAGCATGCGGATTCCCCCGCGCCTGGATCCGGCGGCGGCCACCAAGGCGCTCAAGGAGGCGCTGGAGAGCAACCCGCCCTACGGCGCCAAGGTGACGTTCGAGGGTGAGAAGGCGAGCGCGGGCTGGGACGCGCCAGCGCTGGCGCCGTGGCTGGAGAAGGCCACCGCCGAGGCCAGTCAGGCCTTCTTCGGCAAGCCCTTCATGGCCATGGGCGAGGGCGGCACCATCCCCTTCATGGAGATGCTGGGCAAGCGCTTCCCCGAGGCGCAGTTCCTGATCACCGGCGTGCTCGGGCCGGGCTCCAACGCGCACGGGCCCAACGAGTTCCTCCACATCCCCACCGGCAAGAGGCTCACCGCCTGCGTGGCCAGCGTGGTGGCCGCGCACTTCAAGCGGTAGCGCGCGAGAGGCCCGGCTCGGGACGCTTCACCGCTCCGGAGCAGTCATCACAACCCCACGTAGAAGCGATCCCAAGCCCGGCTGGAGTTGCCCTTCCCATCCGACAGCTCCAGCATCCAGGTATAGGTCCTGTACTTGCCGAGATCGCTCGTCTGCCCGTTGAGGTAGGTGGCTGAGCTCTGGGACACGGGCATGTCATAGAGCCACTTCCCAACATTGATGCGCAGCGAGAAGGCCAGAGAGTCCACCACGCTGGTGGCGCGCACCTGGGCCTTCCCCTCTTGAGGGGGCGCGGTGTACAGGCCCTCGCCGTCCACCGTGCCCTCGCCGGAAGTCACCTCCCAGCTCAAGCGCGTGTCGGAGGTTCCCTTCACCGTGGCTTGGAGGCGGACGCTGTCCCCGGGAGCCACTTCCACCATCACCGGATCCACCGTCACTTCGATGACGTCTTGCTCATTCTTGGAGCAGGCCAGCGCCAGCATCAGCACCGCCGGCACCAGCACAGGAGAGACAAGGACAGCGCGCGATGGGACTCGGAAGGGAGACGGAGCAGCCATGAGAGCGAAGTCTGCCCAAGGGCTGTGGCCTCGTCATCGTCCTCCGCTCACCGCAGCAGCAAGGCGCAAAGACTTCCAAAACCTACAGCTCCAACGGTGAGCCAGGCCACATAGTCTCCCACGTGACCACTGTGAAGTTCTCGCAAAGGGTACAGCCCTGAATCGACGAGCTGCGCCACGGGCCGCCGCACGGCTTCCGGGAGGGACTTGCGGAACAGCGTCAGCGCCGCCAGCAGCGCCGCGCCCAGCGTGACGAGCACCCCGCGCACGGCCGAGGCCCTCAACGGCTCGGGAGGCGCCAAGATCGGCGGTGCGAGCGTCGTGCCCTCGAGTACCCGAGCCGCGAGGCCCGCCGTGTCTCGCATGCGCTCGGCCTGAGCGTCCGCCTTGTGGCGCAGCCCAGGCCAGGCCGCCATCACCAGCCCCAGCAGCAGGAGCGCCGCGGCCGGAGCCACCATGGAGACAGGGAGCCCCTTGTGAGGACCGGCCGTCTCGGGTTTCTCGCTCGTCTCGCCGCCCACGCCCGGCACCTCCTCCTCGGGGGGGCCCAGTCCCAGGAAGATGCGCCCAGCGGCGCGCAGGACCGCGCCGCCCGTGAGAATGGCCGAGACGGCGAAGACCCAGGAGAGCCAGGAGTATCCAAGCTTCTCGGCGGCCTCCTCCATCGAGCTCTCCCCCAGGAAGGTGCCAAAGGGCGGCAGGCCCGAGAGCCCCAGGCCACCGAGGGTGAGCAGCAGTCCCAGCGTCGGCAGCTTCTTCCCACGCCCGCGAAGGGGAATCTCATCCACGGTCTTGAAGCGGTGCAGCAGCAGGCCCACGCACAGGAACAGCGAGGCCTTGATCAGTCCGTGCCCCAGGGCATAGACGGCGGCGCCCGCGAGCCCTCCCTGCGAGCCCAGGCCGAAGCCCATCACCATCAACCCCATGTGACTGATGGTGGAGAAGGCGAGCAACCGCTTGAGGTGGCGCTGCGCGAAGCACATCGCGCCCCCGACGAGCGCGGTGGCCACGCCCAGGCCAATGAAGAGCGCCCGCACCTTCGCCTCGTGCGGGCTCAGCGGCCCGGCGAACAGAGAGCCATAGACCCGGGCGACGGCGTACAGGCCCGCCTCCACCATCACTCCCGAGAAGAGGATGCACACCGGCGTGGGCGCCACCGCGTGCGCGTCCGCCAGCCAGAAGTGGAAGGGAATCACCGCCGCCTTCACGAAGAAGCCGCAGACCACGAAGGCGAAGGCGACCAGCACCAGCCCGTCGTGCGCCGTGCCCAGCCCCCGGGACATCTGGGCGAGGTTGAGCGCTCCGGTCCGTCCGTAGATCAGCGCGATGCCAGTCAGCACCAGGAAGGCGCCAATGGTGTTGGTGACACCAAAGTTGATGGCTCCCTGCAGGGGGCTGGGCTCCTCGCTCTTGTAGCCGCAGAGCGCGAAGGCCGAGGCGCTCATCAGCTCGAAGAAGACGAACAGGTTGAAGATGTCCCCGGTCAGCCCGAAGCCGCACAGCGCCGCCAGGAAGACCAGCATCAGCACGTGGAACATCGCCCCCAGCGCGTCGAAGTAGCGCACCGAGAAGATGAAGGCCGCCGTCACCAGCACCCCGGTGAGCGCTCCCAGGCCCGCGCCGATGGGATCGATCACGAAGGAGATGCCCACGGCCACGCCCTTGCGCGGAAACCAGCCTCCGAACCAGTAGACGATGGGGTTGTCCACCGACTCCTGCATCAGCCGGATGCAGAGGGCCGTCACCGCGGCAGAGGTCAGCACGGCCAGCGCGTCCGACACGCGGCGGGGAATGAACCTCCCCACCGCCGCGAGGAAGGCGGCCATCAGCAAGGGAATCGCCACGGGCAAAGGAGGCAGGTTCACCGCGTCACCCCTTCATGATCCGCATCTCTTCGGGATCCAGCGAGCCTGTCCGCTTGTGCGCCTGGACCGCGAGCGCCAGCAGCAGCGCCATCACGGTGGCCTCCACCACTACGTCCGTCAGCATGAGCGCCTGCACCACGGGATCGACGGCCGGTGTCCCCGTGGGGATGTCCGAGAAGATGGGCGCCACGGCGCCAACCTGGTAGCCGATCGCCAGCAGCAGGACGTAGGTGGAGGACTGGAGGATCGCCACACAGATCACCAGGTGCACCAGGTTCCGGCTGGTCGTCACTCCATACAGCCCCCAGAAGAACAGCCAGATCGCCACCATGTAGGGCGCATGATCCAAGAGGAGCTTCAGCATCACTTCTCCTCACGCTCGTGCTTGAGCCGCTTCTGGAGGGTCTGCTCGAGGAAGACCGACAGCAGGAGCACGAACCCCGCCGCGACCTCCAGCCCCGTGGTCGCGCTGATGAGCGGGATGGTCCCCCCCGAGGTGATCTTCCCGTCGGGAGGCCCGAGCGGCACGACGTTCTGCAGGAAGGCCGCGGCCCGGAGCAGCCCCAGCAACCCCAGCAGCACGAAGCCGGTAGCACCACAGGACTCCGCCACCTCCACCAACGTATGGGGGACAATGCGCAGGAACCGCCGGGGATCGCCCGCGAGGTACACCAGCAGCGGAGCCGTGGCGAGGATCACCCCCCCCTGGAAGCCTCCACCCGGGCTGACCTGCCCGTGGGTGATGATGTAGAGCCCGAAGACTACGTTGATCCCCACCAGCCCCACTCCCAGCGTCCGGACCGCGTCGCTGGGAGGAGGCGGGCGGCGGCTCGCGGCCTTGTCCTCGCCAGAGTCCTTCGAGTCCTCCCCCTGCTCCGCTTCATCCTTCTGCTTGCGCAGCAGCAGGGCCGCCCCGATCACCGAGGCGAAGAGGATGAACTCCTCTCCCAGGGTGTCGAAACCCCGGTAGTCGAAGTTCACCGAGGTGACGATGTCCGTGGAGTGACGCTCGGTGACGGCCACCTGGTTGAGCACGATGCCGTAGGGTCCATGGTACACGCCGGCCGGCGGTAGCCCGCTTGCGCCCCACAGGTAGAGCGCCGCGAGGCCCAGGCCTCCCGCGATCACGGCCACCTTTCGGCCCCGAGCGCTCATGGCTCCGCGGGCTCCTTGCCGCTCTTCTCGCCTTTCTGCTCCTCCGTGTTCCGGCGGATGCGGGCCATGGCCAGCAGCAGCATCAGCGGCAGCGCCACCGCTCCCACGGTGAGCTGTGAGAGCGCCACGTCCGGGGCCTGGAAGAGGAAGAACATCAACGCCACCAGCAACCCGTACAGGCTGACTCCGATGGACTGCGGCACAGGATCGCGGGTGAGCACCACCCCCGCCCCCATGCCCGCCACGAAGATCAAGATGCCCAGCTGCATGAGCTGCACGACGAGGGGCTCCGTGCTCATGCCTCTCCTCCGGGCCGGGAGTCCTCTGCCTGGCCCACGAAGCCCTGCTGGCCCACCAGGGGGATCCGCTCGCTCGGCTCCACGGACAACCGGCCCAGCTCGCGGATACGGGCAGCCCGGGCGGTGGCGTGGGTGATGACACCATTCATGGTGATCAACACCACGGTGGTCAGCAGCATCTTCAGCCCTGCAACCTTCTGCGGCTCATCCAGGAACACCGCCAGGTTGATCAGGATGGCGCCCACGGTGGTGGGCGGCCCGATGTAGTGCAGCCGCTGGTACGGATCCTTCATGACCAGCACGCCCACCGAGGACAGCAAGGTGATCAGCACCGCGAGGCCCAGCAGCAGCGCCACGCTCCACTGGTGCACGCTCATAGCCACCGCTCCAGGAAGCGCGCGAACACCAGCCCACTGCCAAACGAGAGCAGCGCCAACGTCAACGCCAGATCGTAGAAGGGAATCCGGTGAAACCCCTGCGCGAGCAGCACGAGCAGCAGCGTCGTGACGACCCCTGCCATCTCCAGACTCGCCAGTCGATCAACCGGCTTGCCACGCAGACAGGCGATCACGCAGGGCACCAGCGACAGCATCATCCCCGCGGCGGCCAGCAACCAGAGGTTCATGGCTTCGCCCCCAGCTTCCGGGTCATCTCCGTGAGCTCGCCCTCGTTCAACCGGTGGAAGAGCATCAACCGCTTCTCCCGATCGATATCCACCACCACGAAGCTCGGGGTGATGTTGGTATAGGTGATGGCGAGCGCCCTCATGGCGGCTGCATCATCGGAGGAGCCGCAGGCCTCGTAAGGAACAGCGCGCAGCAGGGACTCGGCCTTGTGGCGGGTGAAGAGGTGGCGCAGCAGGATCCCGAGCACCTCGCAGGTGTCCGTGACCATGTAGAGGGGCAGGCGCCACCCCTGGGCGACCCATGAGAGGTGAGCACCAAAGCGTGCCAGGTCGGTAGCCCAGGCAATGGATGAACCGGTGGCAGCCATCGCCGCGGCCACGCTCCCGGCGAGCAGCTCCGCCAGCTCCAGCTTGCCCACGAAGAGCAGCCAAGCCCCGAAGAAGAGGACCCATTGGGTCACCCAGAGCAGCACTGCCTTCCAGCGTGGTGTCCTCTGCTTGTCCTGCTCAGACCTGATCATAGGGGACTGGCGCGCGGGAGTTCAAACCTCTACGCCAGGCCGCTAGGTAAGCACTCGCCCCGGGATTGGAAAGCCCTCCTGGATCCATTGACCGGGCCACACCGCCGAGCAACCGAACGTCAGCGGACGGACGCACTGGACCTGGGTACAAGCCGAGCGCCTCAACCTCGCGGCGCCGAGTGACCATCCTTACCTTTGGCAGGCATCCAACCTGGGAGGTTACCTTGGGACTCTTCGACATGCTCGCCCGCTGGCCCGTCCTCCGGCAGCTGAAGGAGGGAGATCTCAAGGGGCTGGGCGAGACGTCCATGAGCGAGCGCAGCCGCACCCTCGAGCCGCGCACCGTCCAGGCCGACAAGGTCGTCAAGTCCGTCTGCCCCTACTGCGCCGTGGGCTGCGGCCAGGATGTCTACGTCAAGAACGGGCGCATCCTCGACATCGAGGGCGATCCGGACTCGCCCATCTCCCGCGGGCGGCTGTGCCCCAAGGGCGCCGCCACCTTCCAGCTCGTCACCGGCAGCCACCGCGTCCAGGACGTGCTCTACCGCCGCCCCGGCGGCACCGAGTGGGAGGTGATCTCGCTCGAGAAGGCCATGGACATGGTGGCCGAGCGCGTGAAGCGCACCCGGGACGCCACCTGGGAGGAGAAGGACTGCAACGGCCTCGCCGTCAACCGCACGCTGGGCATCGCGCACCTGGGCGGTGCCACCCTGGACAACGAGGAGAACTACCTCATCAAGAAGCTCTTCACCGCGCTGGGCATCGTGCAGGTGGAGAACCAGGCCCGAATATGACACTCGTCCACGGTGCCCGGTCTGGGCATCTCGTTCGGGCGAGGTGGGGCCACCACCTTCCAGCAGGATCTGCAGCACTCGGACTGCATCCTCATCATGGGTTCGAACATGGCCGAGTGTCACCCGGTGGGCTTCCAGTGGGTGATGGAGGCCAAGGGGCGAGGCGCCACGATCATCCACGTGGATCCGCGCTTCACGCGCACCAGCGCCATGTCGAACCTCCACGTGCCCCTCCGGCCCGGCACGGACATCGCGTTCCTGGGCGGCCTGGTGCACTACGTCCTGGAGAACGAGCGCTACTTCAAGGAGTACGTCGTCCACTACACCAACGCGCCGACGATCATCCATGAGGACTTCCAGGACACCGAGGAGCTGGACGGGCTCTTCAGCGGCTACGAGGAGGACAAGAACAAGTACGACATCAAGTCCTGGCAGTACGAGGGCGTGGAGGGGGCGGTGCCCGCCGCGGGCCACAAGGAGATCTTCGGCGAGCCCGGCGCGGGCGCGGGTGGCACGGTGCGCGGCACGGACATCACCGAGCAGAGCCAGGACCACACGCTCCAGCACCCGCGCTGCGTCTTCCAGATCCTCAAGCGCCACTTCTCCCGCTACACGCCAGAGATCGTCTCCCAGGTGTGCGGCGTGCCGAAGGAGCTGTTCCTGAAGGTGGCCGAGGCGCTGTGCGACAACTCGGGCCGCGAGCGCACCAGCGCCTTCTGCTACGCGGTGGGGTGGACGCAGCACTCGACAGGCGTGCAGAACATCCGCGCCGCCTCCATCCTCCAGCTCCTGCTGGGCAACATCGGCCGGCCCGGCGGCGGCATCCTGG
Source organism: Hyalangium sp. (assembly GCF_045802625.1). NCBI lineage: Bacteria > Pseudomonadati > Myxococcota > Myxococcia > Myxococcales > Archangiaceae > Hyalangium > Hyalangium sp. The sequence goes on from NZ_JBJMQP010000039.1 coordinate 245,247, forward strand.
CGCTGCGCGGCCACGCCTCCATCCAGGGCTCCTCGGACATTCCCACCCTGTACAACCTGCTGCCCGGCTACATCCCGATGCCGCACGCCCAGCAGGCCCACTCGCTGAAGGAGTACATCAAGGACAACGAGGCGGGCGCCGGCTGGTGGAGCAACTTCCCCAAGTACGCCATCTCTCTGCTCAAGGCGTGGTTCGGCTCCGCGGCCCACGAGGGCAATGACTACCTCTTCAGCCACATGCCTCGGCTGTCGGGGAACCACTCGCACATGCAGACGGTGGCCGACATGGCCGACGGCCAGGTGAAGGGCTACTTCGTCATGGGCGAGAACCCCACCGTGGGCTCCATGAACGGCGCGCTCCAGCGCAAGGGCCTGCGCCAGCTGGAGTGGCTGGTGGTGAGGGATCTCACCCTGATCGAAACCGCCGAGTTCTGGCGCCGCGCCCCGGAGCTCCAGCGCGGCGAGGTGAAGACGGAGGACATCCAGACCGAGGTCTTCTTCTTCCCGGCCTCCGCGCACACGGAGAAGGACGGCACCTTCACCAACACGCAGCGGCTGCTGCAGTGGCACCACAAGGCCGTGGAGCCGCCCGGACAGGCGTGCAGCGAGCTGCACTTCATGTTCCACCTGGGCCGGCGGCTCAAGGCGCTCTACGCGGACTCGAAGGAGGAGAAGGATCAGCTGATCCAGGAGCTGACGTGGGACTACCCCACGCACGGCGAGCACGCCGAGCCGAGCGCCGAGGCGGTGCTGAAGGAGATCAACGGCTACACGGTGGTGGACAAGAAGCCCGTGGGAGGCTTCACGGAGCTGAAGGACGACGGCTCCACCGCGTGCGGGTGCTGGATCTACTCGGGCTGCTACAAGGACGGCGTCAACCAGGCCGCGCGCCGCAAGCCGGGGCGAGAGCAGACCTGGGTGGCGCCCGAGTGGGGCTGGGCGTGGCCCGCCAACCGGCGCCTCCTCTACAACCGCGCCTCGGCGGACGTGGATGGCAAGCCCTGGAGCGAGCGCAAGAAGTACATCTGGTGGGAGCCGGAGCAGCGGAAATGGGTCGGCGAGGATGTGCCGGACTTCCTCGAGGACCGGCCGCCCGAGTACCGCCCACCGGTGGGCACCACGGGCATGAACGCCATCGGCGGAGATGATCCCTTCATCATGCAGGTGGACGGTAAGGGGTGGCTCTACGCGCCCAGCGGGATGATCGACGGCCCGCTGCCCACGCACTACGAGCCCATGGAGTCGCCGGTGCAGAACGGGCTCTATGGGCAGCAGTGCAACCCGGCGCGCGAGGAGTGGCCGCAAAAGGAGAACCCGTACCACCGGGCCTGGGGCGATCCGCGCTACCCGTTCGTGCTCACCACCTACCGCCTCACCGAGCACCACACCGCGGGAGGCATGAGCCGCTGGCTGTCCTGGCTGAGCGAGCTGCAGCCCGAGCCGTTCTGCGAGGTCTCCCCCCAGCTCGCCCAGGAGCGAGGGCTGGAGAACGGCGGCTGGGCCACGCTGCGTACGGCGCGCGGGGATCTCGAGTGCCGGGTGCTTGTCACCGAGCGCATCACCCCGCTCAAGCTGGATGGGACGTGGGTGCACCAGATTGGCCTGCCGTACCACTGGGGCGAGACGGGGCGCACGCGCGGGGAAGGAGCCAACGAGCTCATCGCCTTCGTGGCGGATCCCAACGTGGACATCCAGGAGTCCAAGGCGCTCACGTGCGACATCGTCGCGGGGCGGAAGGCCACGGGGGCCCGGGCCGCCACGGGCGACACGGTGCCCGCGCTGCCGCCGCAGGTGCCGGAGGTGCCGCGGGATGGCCCGCTGGCCGGCACTCCCTCGCACAGGCAGTGGCAGGAGAAGAAGGGGCAGGAGAAATAGCCGATGGGACAGAAAGGCTTCTTCACCGACACCACCCTCTGCATCGGCTGCAAGGCGTGCGAGGTGGCCTGCAAGCAGTGGAACCAGTTGCCGGATGACGGGTTCCACTTCACGGGCATGTCGTACGACCACACAGGCCACCTGGGCGCCTCCACCTGGCGGCACGTGGCCTTCGTGGAGCGCCCCATTCCGCTGCCGGGGCAGCAGACGGGAGTAGGCGACTTCTCGTGGCTGATGGCGTCGGACGTGTGCAAGCACTGCCAGCGGGCCGGGTGCCTGGAGGCGTGTCCCACGGGTGCCATCATCCGCACCGAGTTCGACACCGTGTACGTCCAGCCGGACGTGTGCAACGGGTGCGGCTACTGTGTGGTGGCGTGCCCGTTCGGAGTGATTGATCGGCGGGACGATGACGGGCGCGCGTGGAAGTGCACGCTCTGCTACGACCGGCTGGGCGAGGGCATGACGCCCGCGTGCGCCAAGGCGTGCCCCACCGAGTCCATCGTCTACGGAGATCTGGACGAGCTGCACGCTCGGGCGCGCAAGCGGGTGGAGCGGCTGCACGAGCAGGGCGTGCAGAGCGCGTACCTGTACGGCATGGACGCGGAGAACCAGCCGGGCACGGGGGGCCTCAACTCCTTCTTCCTGCTGGTGGACAAGCCCGAGGTCTACAACCTGCCCCCGGATCCGGTGGTGCCCACCAAGAAGCAGCCCGGCGCGTGGGCGGCGGTGGCGCTGGGCTCGTTGGGCATGGCGATCGCGGCGCTGAGCGTGGTGTGGCTGGGCCGTCAGGAGGGCGCATGAAGCGAATCGAGGGTGGCACCCCGTTGATCGACCAGCTCGAGCGCGCCTCGGACGGGCGCAACGTGAACCCGGCGCAGGGGGTGCTGATCGGTGAGGCCGCCGGGCAGCAGGTGAAGGAGCTGGAGATCGCGCATCCCGTCCCCAAGCTGCTGACCACCATTCCCTCGCGCTCCGGGCCCGCTGAGGCGCATCCGAGCTACTACGGGGCTCCGGCCATCAAGTCGCCGGTGTGGCTGCCCACCATCCCCCTGTACTTCTTCGTGGGCGGCATGGCGGGCGCGACGAGCACGCTGGGCGCGGCGGTGGAGCTGCTCGATGGGCACAAGCTGGCGTCGCTCAGCCGGAGGTGCCGGTGGGTCGGCATGCTGGGGGACATGGTGAGCAGCGTGCTGCTCATCCAGGATCTGGGGCGGCCCACGCGCTTCCTGAACATGCTGCGGGTGTTCCGGCCCACCTCGCCCATGAACATGGGAGCGTGGGTGCTGGCGGGATCCGGCGCGATGAACACCGCCTCGGTGCTGACCCTGTACGCAGGCCGTGGCGGCGTGGTGCAGAAGCTGGGCGATGCGGCCTCATGGGTCGCGGGCGCGCTGGGCATGCCGCTGGCGGGGTACACGGCGGTGCTCCTGTCGAACTCGGCGGTCCCCACCTGGCAGGGCACCCGGCTCACTCTGCCGCTGCTGTTCATGTCCTCCAGCATGGCCAGCGCGTCGAGCCTGCTGGAGCTGTTCCCTCCGGGCTCGGAGCGGGAGCGGAAGACTGTGCGCCACTTCGGCTTGATCGGGAAGGTGGCGGAGCTGGCCACGGGCTTCGCGGTGGAGCGAGAGGCCGCACGCTCGGAGGAGATCGTCCGGCCGCTGCGCCAGGGACTGTCGGGGACGCTGTGGAAGGCAGCGAAGGTGTGCACTGCGGCGGGGCTGGCGGTGAGTCTGCTGCCGGGCCGGCAGCGCTGGAAGCAGGTCACCGCGAGCGTGCTGACGCTGGCGGGGGCATTGGCCACGCGCTACGCCATCTACGAGTCGGGCAAGGTGTCCGCGAAGGATCCGCACGCCACCTTCGTGCCGCAGCGTGAGGGCCTGGGAGCCGCGGAGGTGACGGGGAACACGGTGGCCTCGGATGGCCGGCCGTTCAAGTTTCCCCTGCCCGTGGTGAGCTGACGCCTGTGCAGACCCAGCCGCTCACTCCACAGGCGGTCCGGCCTGCTCCGGAGGAGGAAGCTCGGGCCTCCCGGAGGGAGATCCCGCTTGGATCGCACGCAGCCGCTCCACCCGCTCCCACTGCTGGTTGATGATCGCGTCCAGGCGCTCGACCTCCGCCTGGTCCCCACGGACCCGCGCCGCCACGCGCTGGCGCTCCAGTTCCTGCACGCCCCTCTCCGCCAACTCGGCCGCGCGCCCCGGGAGAGCTGACCACTTCTGCTGCAGCTCGCGCCTCGCGTCCGGCCCTATGTCCGTCAGCGGGGACACCGTCACCGGAGCGGGCGGCACCGCGCCGCTCTGAGGCTGCGCCACCACGGGAGCCGGAGTCGCGACCGGAGGCCGGGCCGCGGGTCTGGCCGGAGGAGGCCTGGGAGCCGGCGGGGGCGCGGGCACCTCCGTGGCCACCGGCGCAGGCAAAGCGGGTGGTGCCGCGCTCGGGGAAGGAACCGTCGGCGCCGGCCACAACCAGGAGCCCAGTAAGGCGGCCGTGAGCGCCACGGCGCCGAAGATGGGCAACAGGACGTAGGCAGGGAATCTCATGGCGGGAAGCAGCTCGCGAGCTGACTCCCTCTTACTTGAGGAACAGACGCACCGCCAGAGCGAGCGGGGCCTCCCCTGCCCCCTCGCTCGCCTGCTCGCGGCTCAGTCTTTCTTTGGCGCCAGCTTGTCCACCATCCCCTTGATGGACTGCCGCAGGATGCCTCCCGCGTCCGGGTCGCCCTTGAGCACCGACTGGGCGAAGTGCTTCGCCTGCTCGAAGGTGATGTGGGGCGGCAGCGGCGGCACGTCCGGATCCACATAGGCCTCGAACACCACTGGCCGGTCCGCACTGAGCGCCTCATCCCACGCCCGCGCGAGCTGCTCGGGCTTGTCCACCCGGATGCCCTTCAGGCCCAGCGACTCCGCGTACTTCGCATAGGGGAAGTCCGGCAGATCCTGCGTCACCGGCAGCTTCGGGTCTCCGGCCAGCACGCGCTGCTCCCACGTCACCTGGTTCAGGTCGCGGTTGTTGAGCACCAGGATGATGAAGCGCGGGTCCTTCCACTCCTTCCAGTACTTGGCCACGGTGACGAGCTCGCCGTTGCCGTTCATCTGCATGGCGCCGTCTCCCACCATGGCGATGACGGGGCGGTGCGGGAACGCGAACTTCGCTCCGATGGCGTACGGCACGCCGCAGCCCATGGTGGCCAGGTTGCCGGACAGCGACGCCATCATCCCCTTGCGGATCTTCAGATCCCGCGCGAACCAGTTGGTCCCCGAGCCCGAGTCCGCCGCGAGGATCGCCCCTTCCGGCAGCTTCGGAGACAGCTCCCAGAACACCCGCTGCGGGTTGATGGGGTTGGCCGAGTTCATGGCTTGGGCCTCGGTCGTCTTCCACCACTGCCGGATGCCCTTCTCGATCTGCTCCCGCCAGCCGCGATCCTGCTTGCGCTGGAGCAGCGGGATGAGCGCCCGGAGCGTCTCCTTGCTGTCGCCCTGCAGCGCCACCTCCATGGGGTAGCGGATGGCCAGCATCCGGCCATCGAGATCGATCTGGACGCCGCGCGCCTGCCCTTCCTTGGGCAGGAACTCCGAGTACGGGAAGCTGGTGCCCACCATCAGCAGCGTGTCGCAATCCATCATCATGTCCCAGCTGGGCTTGGTGCCCAGCAGGCCGATGGAGCCCGTCACGTACGGCAGATCATCCGGCAGCACCGCCTTGCCAAGCAGCGCCTTGGCCACACCCGCGCCGAGCAGCTCCGCCACCTCCATCACCTCGTCGGCCGCGTTGAGCACACCGGCGCCCACGAGCATGGCCACCTTCTTGCCGGCGTTGAGCACGTCCGCGGCGCGCCGCAGGTCCTCGTCCTTGGGGAGGATGCGGGGAGCGCTGTAGCCCACGCTGGAGTGGATGGTGCCGTGTGCGCGCTCTGGCTTCTGGTACTCCAGCTCCTGGACATCGTTGGGGATGATGACGCACGTCACCGTGCGCTCGCTCCGAGCGATGCGCACGGCCCGGTCGACGGCGTGGCGGATGGCGGAGGGCTTCGTCACCATGGTGACGTACTCGCTGGCCACATCCTTGAAGAGCGTCATCAGGTCCACTTCCTGCTGATAGTGGCCGCCGAGCGCGGCGCGGGCCTGCTGACCGACGATGGCCACCACGGGCTGGTGATCCAGCTTCGCGTCATAGAGGCCATTGAGCAGGTGGACGGCGCCCGGACCTGAGGTGGCGAGGCAGACGCCGACCTCGCCGGTGAACTTGGCATGAGCGCACGCCATGAAGGCAGCCATCTCCTCGTGGCGGACCTGGACGAACTGGAGCTCGGTGTTGCCCTCGAGGGCGCCGAGGATGCCGTTGATCCCATCTCCGGGATATCCATAGATACGGCGGACGCCCCATTGGGAGAGGCGGTAGAGCAGATAATCGGCAACGGTAGCGCTCATCGGCATTCCTCGGCTGGAGTGGGTTTCTCGGGGCGAGACGACGGCGCACCGCACGGGCCCACGCGCACCACCTCTCGTGTGTCGCCCCGCTCACGCGTCATGTCCCACCTCTGGACCTCAAACTGCGCACCCTGAGCAAAGGAGGGAAGACGCGCATGGGTGCACGGACTTCATCCATTGCTCCCCTGCCTGCCCTCGTCCGCTGGACACTCATCGGGCCAGGAGTGCGGGGCCACGTCGGCTCACGCGCAGGCCCAGGATCACCGCGCCGGCCGCCAGCAACGCGGTGCCTGCCAGCGCGCCCCAGCGGCCCCCCAGCGGCAGCGCGCGCTCGGCCCGGGACTCCTCCTCACGAGCCGCTTCCAGCAGCGCGGCCTCCGGCTTGTCCTTGTCCAGCAATTGCTGCTTGCGCTTGAGCGCCGCCCACAGCACGTGCGCCAGGTGCACTGGCATCCGCCCCGTGCCCTGGGAGATCTGCTCCCGGCAGCTGAAGCCGTCCGCGATGAGGAGCGTCCCCTTCTGCGACTCACGCACCTTCGGGAGGATGACGCGCTCGCCGCAGGCCTGGCTCGTGTCGTAGTGGGACTTCTCGAAGCCGAACGCCCCCGCCATGCCGCAGCAGCCCGAGTCCGGCTTCTCCCAGTCCAGGCCCGTCTTATCCAGCGCCTTCTTCTCGGCCTCGAACTTCAGCACTGCCTGGTGGTGGCAGTGGCCCTGCACCAGCGCCCGGCCGCGCAGCTTCGGCAGCTCGAAGTCCGGCGCCTTCTTCTCCAGGAGCTCGCTCAGCACGAACGTCTGCTGGCTCAGCCGCCTTGCATCAATGTCCTCCGGGAAGAGGTTGATCAGCTCATCGCGGAAGACCGTCGCGCAGCTCGGCTCCAGCACCACGAAGGGAACCCCCGCGCGAATCTCCGCGCGGAAGCGCTCCAGCGTATGCCGCAGCAGGGCCTTCGCCGTGTCCAACATGCCGTAGTCGTAGAGCGGCCGGCCACAGCACACGAAGCCCTGCGGCACCCGCACCTCGAAGCCCGCCGCCTCCAGGACTTCCAGCGCGGCTCGGCCCGTGTCCGGGTGGAAGAAGTTGTTGAAGGTGTCCGGGAACAGCACCACCGGCCCCCGAGTGGTCGGCGTGGGCTTGCGCCCCTTCACCATGCGCTGGAACGAGCGCGGCGCGAACTTCGGAAGCTCCCGCGCCGGGTGCACCTCCGCCGCCCACTTCGCCAGCCGGCTCAACCCCGGCGTCTGCGTGAAGGCGTTCGCCAGCCGCGGCGTCAGCGAGGCCAGCCGGGCCCAGAACATGATGAGCCCGAAGGCGTACGCGTGCCTCGGCCTCGCCTTGCCTGCGTAGTAGTGACTGAGGAACTCGGCCTTGTACGTGGCCATGTCCACGTTCACCGGGCACTCGCCCTTGCAGCCCTTGCACGCCAGGCACAGGTCCAGCGCCTCCTTCACGTGCTCGCTGCGCCAGCCATCCTTGAGCGGCTCGCCCTGTAGCATCTCGAAGAGCAGGTGCGCCCGGCCACGTGTGGAGTGCTTCTCCTCGCGCGTCACCATGTAGCTGGGGCACATGGTACCGCCCTGCTCGCGGCGGCACTTGCCCACGCCCACGCACCGCGCGGTGGCTCGCGCGAAGCTGCCCTTGTCCTCCGGGTACAAGAAGTGTGTCTCCTGCGGCGGCGGCGCGTACTGCGTGCCCAGCCGCAGGTTCTCGTCCAGGCGATAGGGAGACACCTTCTTGTGGGGGTTCATCTTGTTGTCTGGATCCCACAGCGCCTTGAACTCACCGAACGCCCGCACCAGCTCCTCACCGAACATCTTCGGCAATAGCTCCGCGCGTGACTGGCCGTCCCCATGCTCACCGGACAATGAGCCGTTGTGCTTCACCACCAGGTCCGCCGCCTCCTCCACGAAGCGGCGGTAGTTCCGGATGCCCTGGCGAGTCTTGAAGTCGAAGTTGATGCGGCAGTGCACGCAGCCCTGGCCGAAGTGCCCATAGAGCGCCGTGTCGTAGCCGTGCTTGCCCAGCAGTTGCTTGAACTCGCGCAGGTACGCTCCGAGCTGGTTCGGCTCCACCGCCGCGTCCTCCCAGCCCTCCCACGTATCCGGCTCGCCCGGGATGAGGGCGGTGGCCCCCAGTCCTGACTCCCGCGCCTCCCAGACCAGGTGCTCCACGTCCGGCTTGTCGTAGAGGCGCATGGTGGGCGCGTCTCCGTGGAGCTTCAGCCTTGCCATCAGCTTGCGGGCCTTGTCATCTGCCTCCTCCTTGGAGTCCCCGCCGAACTCGACGACGAGCCAGCCATGGCCCTCGGGCAGCAGCTTGATGTCGTCCGGGTGCAGGCCCTTGCGGCGCATGCCGTTGATGAGGTGCTCGTCGAGCCCCTCCAGCCCGATGGGCTGAGCCTCGAGCACCTGGGGGATGTGGTCCGCGGCCTGGTACACGTCCGGATAGCCCAGTACGAGCAGCGAGCGGCACCGGGGCTCGGGGATCAGCTTCAGCAGAGCCTCCAGGATGGTGACGCACGTTCCCTCAGTACCCACCAGCGCCCGAGCCACGTTGAAGCCCTTCTCCGGCAACAGCTCGTCCAGGCTGTAGCCGGAGACACGCCGGGGAATCTTCGGGTAGCGCTCGCGGATCAGCGGCGCGTAGCGATCCCTCAGCGCCCTGAGCCCCGCGTAGAGCTGCCCGCGCCGCCCCCCCTCGCGGATGATGCGCGCCAGCCCCTCGTCGGAGGTGGGGCCCACGCGCATCCGCAGCCCGTCGTAGGTGAGGACCTCCAGCTCCACGGTGTTGTACTCCATGCGGCCCGCCATCTGCGCGTGCGTGCCGCAGGCGTTGTTGCCCAGCATGCCTCCCAGCGTGCAGCGGTCGTGCGTGGAGGGATCCGGGCCGAAGGTGAGCTGGTACTTCTCGATGGTGTGCCGGCGCAGGTTGTCCAGCACCAAGCCCGGCTGCACGCGCGCCAGCCGCCGCTCGGGATCCACGTGCAGGATGCGGTTCAGGTAGCGCGAGAAGTCCATCACCACGGCCACGTTGCACGTCTGCCCCGCGAGGCTCGTGCCTCCGCCACGGCTGAGCAGCGGGGCACCGAACTGACGGCACAGGCGCACCGTCTCCATCACGTCCTCCACCGAGCGTGGACGCACCACGCCCAGCGGGACCTGCCGGTAGTTGGAGGAGTCCGTGGCGTAAAGTGCCCGGCTGCCCGCGTCGAACTCCACCTCGCCCTCCAAGCGCTCGCGCAGGGCCTCTTCGAGCCCCTTCACGTCCACCTCCGCTCGCTCGCGGCGCTCGGGAGGCTGCTCGGGCCGCCGTCCTCGCTTCAGCCGGCGCTGATCGATGAGCGTATCGAGCAACGAGAAGGTCCTCATGTCCGCGCCCCCATGGCGTAGCGAGCGGCATCCGCCCGTTTCAGTTCCAGCCCCAGCCCCGGGCGCGAGAGATCCGGCACGAGGGCGCCGTCCTTCAGCTCGGGCACGCCGTCGAAGAGCATCCGCTCCAGCCGGGCGTGGTCGTGGAAGTACTCCAGGTGCACCAGCCGCCGTGCCGCGCACGCCGCGTGGACGTGGAGCGCCGGGGCGCAGTGGCCTGAGAGCGGCACGCCGTACGCGTCACACAGCGCGTCCGCCTGGAGGAAGCCGGTGATGCCCAGGCATCGCGTGACGTCCGCCTGCAACACATCCACCGCGCCAGCCTCCAGCATGCGGCGGAAATAGAGGCCGCCATCGCCATACTCGCCCGCGGCCACCGCCATGCCCGCTGGGGCTCGCGCCCGAATGCGGTGCAGGCTCGGGAGATCGTCGCTGGAGACGGGCTCCTCGAACCAGGTGACGCCTTGCTCGGCGAAGCGCTCGGCGAGCGCCAGGGCCTGCGTGGCCGAGTACGCGCCATTAGCGTCCACGAAGAGCTCCGCGTCCTTCCCGATGGCTTGCCGAGCGGCCCGGACCCGCGCCACGTCCTGCTCGGGATGGCTGCCCACCTTCATCTTCACGCGGGGGATGCCCTGCTCCACCCAGCCGGAGAGCTGCGACTGCAGCTTCTCCACTGAGTACGAGGTGAAGCCTCCACTGCCGTAGACGGGGACGCGCGCTCTCGCGGCGCCGAGCAACCGCACCAGCGGCACCCCGAGCAGCCGGGCCTTCACGTCCCACAGGGCGGCATCCACGGCGGACAGCGCCATGGAGATCAGCCCGGGCCGCCCCAGGTTCCGCACCCGCCGGAGGAGCGCGATCATCCGCGCGGGAATATCCATCGCATCCTGGGAGCGAAGCTCTTCGGCGAAGACGCGGGAGATGAGCTCCGCGGCCACCGCGTCCGTGTACGTGTAGCCCAGCCCCCGCTGGCCGCCGGCTGTCAGCTCCACGACGACGAGCGTGGTCGAGTTCCACTCGAAGGTCCCATCCGCCTCCGGCGCATCCGTGGGGATCTTGTACGCGGAGGCCTCCACTCGCTCGATGCGAGCAACGGCTTCGCCACGTTGCATCCCCTCTGCCGTCACCGAAGCCCTCCAAGGACCGCCGGCCCCCGTCAGTCCCAACCAGAAAGGTAGGTTCGAGCAGCAACTATCGGCACCCCTCATTCGACGCCTGCCTGCTGAGCAGGGAGGACAGCAGGCTCTCCCGAGCGACGTTCACGCCGGGTCCTGCACGCCGCGCGCATCAGGTCCAGCTTTTCAGAGAGAGGGACAAGACATGCCAACCACCATCGGCCGCAAGGTATGGGCCATCGCCGAGGGCTACATCCCCGGCAAGAGCACGGGGCAAGGCCGAGCGATGGAGAGCCACGAGACGGCCTGTCTACTCAACGCGTCCGACCAGGACGCCCAGGTGGAGATCACCCTCTTCTTCAAGGACCGGGAGCCGGTGGGCCCCTACCGAGTGACAGTCCCGGCCCGGCGCACCCAGCACGTGCGCTTCAATGATCTGAGCGATCCCGTGCCCGTTCCTCGCGACACCGACTACGCGAGCGTCATCTCGTCCAATGTCCCCATCGTGGTGCAGCACACCCGGCTCGACTCGAGGCAGGCTGAGCTCGCGCTCATCTCCACGATGGCCTTCCCCATCGACTGACGGAGGGCCCCATGGAACGCACCCAGCACGCCAAGCAGGTCATCGAAGCCACGCGAGAGGAGGCGGAGCACTGGAACCTCTTCCGGGATGTGGTGGTGCCGGGAGCCATCGCGGGGATGCTCGGCGCCGTGGTCATGGCGGCGTTGGCGCTTCCCCTGGGAGTGCTCACGCATGGGGACCTCTGGTACGCGGCCCGGCTGGCGGGAGGTGTCTTCCAGCGCGAGGCTCCGAACGGCACACTCGCGGTGCTCCTCGGGCTGGGAGTGCACGTGGCCACCGCGGGAGGACTGGCCACGCTCTTCGCGATGTTGCTTCCGCGCGGGGGCACCGGGACGGCGGCGCTGATGCTCGGGGTGCTGATGGGCTTGGCGCTTCAGGTCGTCATGCCCGCCCTGGTGATTCCGTGGGCCTCGCCTCCGCTCGACCGAGAGATGCCGCATGCCGCGCTGCTCCTGCTGCACCTGGCCTTCGGCGCGTCGCTCGGAGCGGTGGTGCCGGCGCGCGGGCTCGTGACGACGCTCGACCGGATGCGCCGAGCCGTCCACGGTGCTCGCCACGCGGTGGGCTGATCTCCTGCTTCGGACTCAGGGCGTCTGCTCGCTGGGAGGCTCGCGATTGAGCGCCGCCTTGGGCTCGTCCTGAAGCCCCGGGAGTGTCTCGGCCGAGAAAGGCCCTGGTGGTAGCACGCTTGTGGGACGGTCGCTGGCCTCCACGAGGATCAGCCCCACCAGGATGACGACAAAGGCGAGCGAGGTAGCCACCACCAGCCGAGGCCCACCCGGGCGCTCCGACAAGTGCATGAAGAAGAAGGCCACCAGGGTCGCCTTCGTCACCGCGATGGCCAGCGCCACCACGACTCCCCACTGCCCCAGGTGCAGGTGCGCCAGCCCATACGAGAGCGTGGTGAGGGCCAGCAGCCCCACGCCCACGAGCAGGGCCTTGCCGAAGCCACCGTGGGGCTTGTGCTTCTCGCTCTCGCTCCGAGTCCCTGTCATGCGCGCATCCTCCGCATCCCGTCACGCCAGATAGAGCAACGGCCAGAGGAACAACCAGACGACGTCCACGAGGTGCCAGTACATGCCGCCCAGCTCCAGCGGCGTGTGGTAGGTCGCGTTGAACTTCCCCGAGAGCGTCTGGAAGCTCAGCACCGAGAGCACTCCAATACCCACCGTCACGTGTACGGCGTGGACGCCTGTCATGATCCAGTAGAGGGTGAAGTAGAGGCTCGCGCCCGGCACGGCGAACTTGTGGAAGGCGTAGTGGGCACCGGGCAGGGCCTTGTCGCGCGCGTGGTGGGCGTACTCCACGCCCTTGATGCAGAGGAAGGTGATGCCCAGCAGCACCGCTCCCACGAGGAAGGCGCTGGCGGCCAGCTCCCTCCCGCTCCGGATGGAGGCGATCGCCAGCGCCACGAGCACGCTGCTGCTCACCAGGACGTATGTGTTGATCGTCCCCAGCGTCACTTCCATGTGCTCGCGCGCCTGGTGGAATATCTCCGGATATGCCAGCCGGTACATCGCATACGAGGCGAAGAGGCCCGCGAACAGCAGCACCTCGGTGGCCAGGAAGATCCACATGCCCAGGTGCGCCGCGTCCTGGCGCGACGCCTCATCGCCGAAGTGCTCGGCCTGCGGCACCACGGGCCTCATGGCTTGCTCAGGCTGCACGGCCCACCTCCGGAGAGACATCGGGCCGCGAGTAGTCGTGCGGCGGATGGGGGAACGCGGGCTGCTCGTGGAAGTTGGACTCGGGAGGAGGCGACTCGCTCACCCACTCGTAGCCGCGGCTCTCCCACGGGTTGCGCCCCGCCACGCGCCCGTAGCGCAGCGACCAGCCCAGGTAGATGGCGATGATCAGGAAGCCAAAGCCCAGCAGCGAGGCGCCCGCGGTGGACGCCACGTGCAGCGACTGGAACCGCTCGGGGTAGTCGGCGTAGCGACGCGGCATGCCCATGTTGCCCAGCAGGAACTGCGGCAGGAACGTGGCGATGAAGCCGAAGATGATGAGCCCCGCCGTGCCAATCCCCAGCCCCTCCGGGTAGCGCCTGCCGAACATCTTCGGGAACCAGTAGTGCAGCCCCCCGACGAAGGCCATCAGCGAGGCGCCCACCATGATGAAGTGGAAGTGCGCCACCACGAAGTACGTGTCATGCCAGTGGATGTCCGCCGAGGTGACGGCCACGGCCACCCCGCTCATGCCTCCGAAGAAGAGCAGGAAGATGAACCCGAGCACGTAGATGAACGGCGCGGTGATCGAGATGCTGCCCCGGTACATGGTGCCCAGCCACGTGAAGATCTTGAGCGCGGTGAAGATGGCCACCAGCATGGACAGCACGCTGAAGGCTCCGGCGCCGAGCGCGGACTCGCCCGAGACGAACATGTGGTGGCCCCAGGTGAGGAAGCCCACGAAGGCGATGCCCACCGTGCTCACCACGATGACCTTGTAGCTGAACGGGTTCTTCCGGCAGAAGGCGCACACCATCTCGCTGATCACGCCCATGCCCGGCAGGATCATGATGTAGACGGCCGGGTGGCTGTAGAACCAGAACAAGTGCTGGTACAGCAGCGGGTCGCCGCCCCGAGCGGGATCGAAGAGGCCCACGCCGGCCACGCGCTCGAGCATCACCAGCACCAGCACCATGCCCAGCACCGGCGTGGCCAGCACCTGGATGATGGACGTGCCGTAGATGGCCCACACGAACAGCGGGATCTTCATCCACGTGATGCCCGGGGCCCGCATGGTGTGCACGGTGGTGATGAAGTTGAGGCCCGTGAGGATGGTGGAGAACCCCACCACGAAGACCCCCAGCAGCACCGGCAGCACCGCCGTCCCCGTGGCGGTGCTGAACGGCGTGTAGAAGGTCCACCCAGTGTCCGCGCCGCCCTCGAACATGCCCCACAGCGCGATCGCCGCCCCGAGCACGTAGAGGTAGAAGCTCGCCAGGTTGAGGCGTGGGAAGGCCACATCCTTCGAGCCGATCATCAGCGGCAGCAGGAAGTTGCCGAATGACGACGGGATGGAGGGGATCAGGAACAGCCACACCATCACCACGCCGTGCAGGGTGAAGGCGCGGTTGTAGGCCATGTGCCCCATGATCGTCCGTCCGGGGGTGAGCAGCTCGATGCGCAGCGCCATGGCGAAGACGCCGCCCAGCAGGAACATGAGCAGCAGCACGCCCAGGAACATCAACCCGATGCGCTTGTGATCATGCGTGGTGAGCCATGACCACACGCCTCGCTCGGCGTTGAGGTAGTGCCGCTCGGGCATCGCCGGCTCAGCGCTGGGCTGGGACATACTTGGGCTCCTGCGCGGCCGGAGGCACGGGGCGCTCGGGTCGCAGTGTCTTGATGAACTCCACGATCGCGGCCGCCTCAGCCGGGCTCAGCCGCCCGTGGAAGGTCGGCATCACCGGGTTGAAGCCCGCCACCACCTTGGCCGCCGGGTCCATCATCGACTCGGTGAGGTAGGCCACGTCCGCGCGGATCCGCTCGCCAGACTGCAGGGGCTCCTCGCGCTGGTAGAGCCCCAACCACGTGGGCCCGATGTGCGGTGTTCCATCCACGGTGTGGCACTGGAAACACCCCTTCCGCATCGCCACCGTGCGCCCGAGCTCGGCCATCGGCCCCGGCGCGTCCGAGCCGGACTCCACCACGGGCGCCTCCCCCGCTCCGGGCGTGGGCAGCGGCTTCTGCCGGGCGCGCCACGCCTCGAACTCGCCCGGCTCCAGCGCTACCACCTCGGCGCGCATCTGCGAGTGATCCAGCCCGCAGTACTCGGCGCACAGCACCTGGTAGCGCCCTGGCGCCTTCACCTCGAACCACGTCTCCGTGTAGCGCCCGGGCAGTGCGTCCTGCTTGAGCCGGAACTCGGGCACATAGAAAGAGTGGATGACGTCTCGCGCTGTGAGCAGCAGCCGCACCGGGCGCCCCGCCGGCACGTACAGCTCGTTCACGCTGCCAAGGCCGTCCGGGTAGGCGAACTTCCACATCCACTGCTTGGCCGTGACGTAGACGTCCATCGCCCCCGCGGGCGGGCTCTTCGCCCAGACGTAGTCGCGGAAGCCCATCACGCCCCAGAGCAGGAAGAAGAACAGGGGCACCCCGATGAAGAGGCCCTCCAGCCACATGGGAGCCTCCACCTTCGGCGTGAAGGTGAACGCGTGCCGGCGCCGGAAGCGGATCAGGAAGACGAGCCCCGTGAGCCCGATGCACGTCCCCACCACGAAGGTGGTGATGATGACGAAGAAGTGGATGCGGTCCACGCGGTCCGCCAGCGTGGAGCCCGCCCGGGGCAGGAACAGGAGGTGCCGCAGCAGATTGCTCATGGCCCTCTCCCCTCCTCCGCCAGCACCTGCTCCATGGCGCGCTCGATGGGCACGTGGATGACGCCCGCTTTACGGTCCACCCAGCCGTAGCTCTCCAGCCGCGCCCCCTGCTCCGCTCGCAGGCTCGAAGCCTCATCCTCCAACGCGAAGGGCCGCTGGTTGACGATGCCAATCTCCGCCTCGCCCATCCGAGACGGAGTCCCGGCCCGCTCTCGGGGCTGGCTCTTGCCCTCCCACCACCGGACGGCCAGCACCGCCAGGACGACGAGCACCAGCCAGCCTCCTCCCACGATGAGGATGAGCCGGCTCGGCAGCCGGTCGTGCTGCGGCGGAGTGGGCGTGAACCCTTCACTCATGGCTCGGCACCCGCAGCGAGTGGAGGAGGAATGGATCGCGCACCGGCACCGTGTAGCCCCCGCGCGCCAGCCACAGGCAGGCCGCCACGAACAGGCCGCCCACGCCGATGAAGGCCGTGAGGCTCGTCCAGTGCGGATACCACTGCCTCGGGTGCAGCGCTGGCAGCACCAGCCAGTACATGTTCACCGCGTGCATGAGCAGCAGCCACGCGCACACGAGGGCAAACCGTCGCGGACTCTCCTTGATGCGCCGCTGGAGGAGCAGCAGGAAGGGCACCGCGAAGTGCCCCACCGCAAGCAGCGCCGCCAGCCAGCGCCAGCCACCGTCCAGCCGAGCGCGGTACCACCGGATCTCTTCCGGCAGGTTGGCGATCCACATGAGCAGCAACTGCGAGAAGGCGCAGTAGGCCCACAGGCACACGAAGGCGAGCAGCAGCGTCCCCAGCTTCCGGAAATGCACGGACCTCATGAGCGCGCCGAACTGCCCTTGCCCCTGTCCCGCGGCCGCCAGGATGCCGATGACCGACATCGCGCCCACCACCGCGCCGCACCCCACGTAGAGCGCGTAGACGGTGGACTCCCAGAACGGCTCCAGGGACATCATCCAGTCCAGGACGGCGAACGACAGGCACACCACCACCACCGGCAGCGAGCCCGCCGCCAGCCGCCGCTGCCACAGCGTCATCCGCACCAGGTGCTCGCTGCGCTCGGGCTCCGAGTCCTGGCGCACCGACCAGCGGTAGAGCAGCAGCGAGGCGGCGCACCACACCCCGAAGTAGAGGACGGCGCGGACGAAGAACGCGGGAACGTTGAGGTAGGGGCGCTTGTGTTCGAGCAGGTGGAGCGCGTGCTCGCCCAGCTCCGGCGAGGGCGACACCCAGGGGAACAGGTGCGGCATCGACACCGCCACCGGCACGAAGAGGAGAATGAACAGCGGGCAGCACGCCGCCATCACCTCCAACGGCCGCCGCAGCACGGTGGGCCAACGCGCACGCGCGGCGTGGAAGGCGGACAGGAGGATCAGCGCCCCGAGGCACAAGGACAGCCAGTAGGCGAAGGCGAACAGGTAGCCGTGGGCCGCCTCCCGGGGGTTCACGAAGCCACCGGCCAGCGTGGCGGCCAGGCCCAGCACTCCCACCACGAACGAGACACCCAGCTCGCGCCGGCCGCCCTCGAAGCGAGGAAGCACCGTGGTCATGGAGCACCTCCCGTGTTCCCCTGCTGGAGCGAGGCCTGTACCGCCGGCGGCGCGGCCGACACGGGCGCCAACTGGCTGAAGGCGAGCGCTCGCAGATAGGCCACCACGGCCCAGCGCTCGGAGGGCGTGAGCGCGTCCGCGTAGGAGGGCATCAGTCCGTACCCCTCGGAGATGACCGCGAAGTAGAAGCCCGGCGGATGCGGCAGCGCCTCCCAGCCCGCCGGCACCGGTCCGGTCCATCCCCTGCCCGCTCCACCGCTGGTTCCGGACACCACGCCCGCGTCCCTCAGCCCTGCATCCGGGCTGATCGCGGACCCTGGAATCTCCGCCCAGGCACCGGCGTCTGGAGTGCCTCCATCGAGCTGCGAGGCGCTGAGCGACGGGTGCACCCGGTGCAGCGGTCCGAACATCGCGGGCGCGGGCCTCAGCTGCATGTTCTTCGCGACCACGCTCTGGCCATCCGCCAGCAGCCCATGGCACGGAGCGCACCAGGTGTCGAAGTGGCTCCGGCCCTGCTCGAGCAGCTCGCGGCTCAGCGCCACTGGAGGCCTCGCCACCCAGCCGGCATCCGGGCTCTGGTGGACCATGAACGCCGCCTGCTGGCGATGCCACTCCTGCGCCACCGTGCCCCGCACCGTGGGCCGCATGGCCCGTCCATCCGGAAAGTAGGAGTCGGCGGAGAAGGGATCGTCGCGCTCCTGCTGCTGCATCGGGTCCCGGTCCACACAGGCGGCCAGGCCCAGCGCGGTCACGACAGGCAGGAGCAGGCCCGTCCTCATTGCCCCCCCTCCACTTGCGACACCTGCGCCGCTCCCAGCGTGCGCAGCGTCTCGGACACCGTCTCGCGCTGGGACGCCTCGTCCACCGCGACGCTCACCCAGAAGCCGTCCACGCTGGCGCTGCGGAAGGACTCCAGCTCGAACACAGGGTGCGTCACCCGCGGCAGGCCGCAGGCCACGAACACGCCGAGGAAGACCGCGCCCGCGGCGGCCAGCACGGCCGACTCGAAGGTGATGGGGATGAAGGCCGGCGCGGCGTGCAGCGGCCGTCCTCCCACGTTGAGCGGCCAGTCCACCCCCTGGGTGAACCACTGCACCAGATAGGCCCCCACCGCTCCCGAGAGCCCCGCCACCAGCCCCAACGCGGGCAGGCGCGAGGACTTCAGCTCCAGCACCTCATCCAGCCCCTCCACAGGGAACGGCGTATGGGCATCCAGCCGCACGAAGCCGCGCTCGCGCAGGGCCCGCGCCGCCTCCACCAGCCGCTCGGGCGAGCGGAACTCTCCGAGCACCCAGTGCTTCATCCCGCCCCTCCGGCCGTCTCATCCCGCGCGGAGATCTCCCGAGCGAAGGCCTCGGACGCCTCCAGCTCGTGCTGCAGGTGCTTCACCTCGCTGGCCGGCACCGGCGGCAGCAGCTTGAGGAACAGTAGGAAGCCCAGGCCGAACAATCCCAGCGTCCCCGCCAGCAGGCTCAGGTCCACCCAGGTGGGCGCGTAGGCCCTCCAGCTGCTCGGCAGGAAGTCCTCGGTGAGCGGAGTCACGACGATCATGTAGCGCTCCAGCCACATGCCCAGGTTCACCAGCAACCCGGCGATGAAGAGCACCACCGGCTGGATGCGCAGCCTGGGGCTCCAGAAGAGCTGAGGCACCAGCACGTTGCAGAAGATGACCGTCCAGAACAGCGGAGCGTACGGGCCCACGCGCAGCATGCTCATCGCGTGCATCTCGTACTCGTTGCCGCTGTACCAGCCGAGGAAGTGCTCCTGCATGTAGCCGTACGCGACGAAGAGCCCGGCCACGAGCAGCAACCGCGCGAGCGCATCCAGGTGCGCGTCCGTGATCACATGGTGCAGCTTGAGCACCCGCCGCGCGGGGATGAGCAGCGTGAGCACCATGGCCAGCCCGGAGAAGATGGCGCCCGCCACGAAGTACGGCGGGAAGATGGTGCTGTGCCAGCCCGGGAGCTGGGCCACCGCGAAGTCGAACGACACGATGGTGTGCACCGAGACGACCAGCGGCGTGGCCAGCCCCGCCAGCACCACGTACGCCGCGCGCCACTGCAGCCAGTGCCGGGCGCTGCCTCGCCACCCCATGGCGAGGAGGCCCCAGGCGCGGCGCTTCCACGTCTCCTTCGCGGTGTCTCGCGCCGAGGCCAGATCCGGCAGCATCCCCAGGTACCAGAACAGCACCGACACCGTGAGGTACGTGAGGATGGCCACGATGTCCCACGTGAGCGGCGAGCGGAACTGCGGCCAGACGCGCAGCGAGCTCGGGTACGGCACCAGCCAGTAGAACTTCCACGGCCGCCCCAGGTGCAGCAGCGGGAAGAGGCCCGCGCACGCCACGGCGAACAGCGTCATGGCCTCGGCCATGCGGTTGACGGAGCTGCGCCACTTCTCGCCGAACAGCAGCAGGATGGCCGAGATCAGCGTGCCGGCGTGGCCGATGCCGATCCACCAGACGAAGTTGATGATGCCAAAGGCCCAGGCCACCGGGATGTTGTTGCCCCAGCTGCCAATCCCCTTCACCAGCGTCACGCCGATGGCCACCACCAGGAGCCCGACCAGCGCCGAGCAGAGGCCCACGAGCACCCACCACCCGCGCCCTGGCGGAGCGAGCACCGGCCGCAACAGCGACGCGTTGAGCTCCTCATTCGAGTGGCGGCCCAGAATGAGCGGATGCGCCACGAGCGGATCGGCCGTCACGGGCGCCTTGGGAGCGGGCTGGGTCATCCGAGCGCCTCGTCGGGGTTCTTCAGCCGCACCAGGTGCACCGTGCGCGGCTCGGTGCCCAGCTCGTGCAGCAGCTTGTAGTGGCGGGGATCCTGGTGCAGGCGGGTGACGGCGGCCTGCGAGTCATTGAGGTCCCCGAAGACGATCGCCTCGGTGGGACAGGCCTGCTGGCAGGCGGTGCGCACCTCGCCGTCGCGGATGGGGCGGTGCTCCACGCGAGAGGTGATCCGGGCGGATTCGATGCGCTGCACGCAGTACGTGCACTTCTCCATCACCCCGCGCGAGCGCACCGTCACCTGTGGGTTACGGTACATCCGGTCCTGTGGACGGTTCGGCTGATAGTCCAGGTAGTTGAAGCGGCGGACCTTGTAGGGGCAGTTGTTGGAGCAGTACCGCGTGCCGATGCAGCGGTTGTAGATCATCTGGTTGAGCCCCTCGTCCGAGTGTACCGTCGCGTTGACGGGGCACACGTACTCGCAAGGGGCGTATTCGCAGTGCACGCACATGAGCGGCTGGGTGATGACGCCTGGGTCGTGCTCGTCCCCCAGGAAGTAGCGGTCGATGCGCAGCCAGTGCATCTCCCGCCCGCGCCGCACCTGCTCCTTGCCCACCGCGGGGATGTTGTTCTCCGCCTGGCAGGCCACCACGCACGCGCTGCACCCGGTACAGCGGTGCAGATCGATCGCCATGCCCCAGCGGTAGGTGGGCTGCTGGAGCGGCGGGGGTGGCGGATAGAGGTGCTCCTCGGGCTCCTGCATCCCGTGGAGCGCGTCCGGGTGGGCTTGGAACTCGGACTGCTTCGTCTGGAGCGCCAGCGGGCGGCCCTCCATCCGCCAATGGTCCTGCGCCAGCGCGAACTCGTGGGGCACTTCCACGGGAGTCAGGCGCACGCCGCTGGCGGCTCCGAGCGCGTCCTGAGGCCGCAGCGCATACGCGTTGAAGCCCACCCCCACGGCCACGGGGCTGCCTCGGGTGCGCCCATAGCCCAGCGGCAGCGTCACCGTGTCATCGGCCTGCCCGGGAGCAATCAGCACCGCCGCTTCCAGGGAACGGCCTCGCAGCTCCAGCCGGACTCGAGCGCCGCGCTTCAGGCCCAACCGTTCGGCGGTGGCGGGGCTCACGCAGGCCGCGTTGTCCCACGTGAGCTGGGTGAGCGGATCCGGCAACTCCTGGAGCCACGGGTTGGAGCCGAAGCGCCCATCGTAGAGCTTGAGGTCCGGCACGAAGTGCAGCTCGAGGCCCTCGCTCGCGGGAGCCGCCAGGGCGCGCACGGCCGTGAGCACGGCCGCCCCGTCCACCCGCGCTTGCACCTCGGGCAGCTGTGTGCCGGGGATGACTCCCTCCGCCAACCAGCCCTCCCATGTCTCCTGGAAGCGCTCGGGCTGGGCGGACCTCCCGCGCCACAGGGCCTGGAGCCGCTCGTAGGGAGACGCCGCGAGCTCGCCCGTGAACGCCGCCATCACGTCCAGCGGGGGAGTCGCGGCTTCGAACATCGGAGCGATCAGCGGCTGAAGAATCGTGGTGGTGCCATCCGCGGCCCGGCCGTCTCCCCAGTCCTCGTACGGGTGTGTGGAGGGGACGAACCAGGAGCACGCGGCGGCCGTCTCGTCTTCCTCGAGCGCGCAGTACACCGCGTGCTCCACCCGGCTGAGCGCCTCGGCCAACGGCACATCCGCCGGAGCGCGGTACACCGGGTTCCAGGCAGTGATGAGCAGCGTGTCCACGGCCCCGGCGTGCAGCTCCTCCACGAGCTTCGGCAGCGCCGAGGCGTCAGGCCCGGGGACTCGTGTCTCCTCCACCAGCCGCAGCGTCCGGGCAGAGCCCAGCGAGTCATTGAGCAGGTGCGCCAAGGCGTGAACCGCGGGTGGCTGCCCTTCCCCCACCACCACGAGCGCCTCGCCTGCATGAGACGTCAGATCCCGAGCCGCCGCCGACACCCAGCGCCGCTCCGGCTCGCTCAAGCCCCCTGCCCCTTCCGCCAGCCCCGTGAGCCCCTGCCGCCCGAGCGCACGCCCCACCTCCGCCGCAAGCGCACGCGCCAGCAGCGGCATCCGAGAGGGCCGCACCCGCAGCCGTTGATCCGCGAAAGCCCCCGTGAGGCTCAGGTGGCTCTCCGCCACCCACAGCCGGTTGAGCCGGGCCGCACGGCCCGAGACGAACTCTCTGGCCGAGCGCGGGCTGCCCGGCAGCGTGGACAGGAAGTCCTCCTCCAGCGACACCACCACGCGCGCAGCATCCCAGCGCGGCAGCATCCTGAGCGGGCGTCCGAAGGCCAGACGGGCGCCCTCACCCGCGTGCCCCACCTCCGCGGCACAGAAAGGCACCACGCGCGCGCGTGGGTAGCGCTCCAGCACGCGCGAGAAGGTATGGGCCCACAGCGGCGAGGCCGTGGGCTCCACCAGCAGCCGCAGCCCGGCCCCTCCATCCGTGCGCTGGGCCAGTTGCTCGAGCCGAGCGAACAGCTCCGCGCGAGAGGCCGCCGCGCCCCGGTGGCGCACCTCGCGAGCACGGTGCGGATCGTACAGCCCCAGCAGCGAGGCCTGCTCGTGCGCGCCCGCGGACCCGAGGCTCTCCGGGTGGCTGGGATTGCCTTCGACCTTGGTGGGGCGGCCCTCGTTGCTGCGCACCACCAGCCCGCGCACGTGGCCCGCAAGCTCCAGGCCCGTGGCGTAGTGCAGCGCCACACCCGGCGTCAGCTCGGGGGGCTGCTGCGAATACGGCAGCACCTTCTCGGGCGCGGGGCGGAAGCAGCCCGAGAGCCCGAGCGCCGCAGACCCGAAGGCCGCCAGCTCCAGCAAGGTCCGGCGAGAGACTCCTTGCGGCGGCTCGGAGGCTCCCGGTGGAAACTCATCCGCTCCCGGCGGCTCGCTCCCGCGACGCTCCTCCACACTGCGCCACGCCGAGGGCGCATCCGACAACACCGGCAGCGGGAATCGATCCTTCAGCGGTGGCATGTGATGCACTCGGTGCGAGGGGCGACATCCAGCTCTTGGGCCACCCGGCGGCCCGTGTCTCGAGGGTCGCCGGCAGGCCGCCAGGACATGTCGGTGATGTGCTCGAGCGGCCGGAGGTGCGGGGTGGGATCCCGATGGCACTCCAGGCACCACTCCATGGTGAGCGGAGCCACCTGCTGCACCAGCGCCATCTGATCCACGCGCCCGTGGCAGCTCACGCACCCCACGCCCTTGTGGACGTGGATGGAGTGGTTGAAGAAGACGAAGTGCGGCAGCCGGTGGACGCGGTTCCACGCAATGGGCCGGTCCTTGAAGTAGCTGTCACGCACCGGAGCCAGCAGCGGGCTCTGGTTCCAGATCTGCGCGTGGCAGCCCATGCAGCGGCTGGTGGGAGGCACACCCGCGAAGGGCCCCTCCCACGCACCCTCATGGCAATAGCGGCAGTCGATCCCATCATCACCCACGTGGTGACGGTGATCGAACTTCACGGGCTGCTCGACAGGCTCGAACGAGGCAGTCCCCAGCGGACTGCGGGCCATCAGCATCAACCCGGCGGTCGCCACCACCGGGACTCCAGCCAACACGGCGAGCACGCCGCGAAGCACATTGTCAGTGGCCGGAGGAAAAAGCCCCATACACCGCCGCGAAGAAGTGGACCTCTTCCACTTAACGGAGGTGCGGTGCTTGGGGATGCGACTTGTTAGAGCCCCTGTCGGTTAGGCCACGCTCGCTGAACCCGCGGAGTCGGACAGTCCACACACCTGGGCCATCCATTGGACGAAAGTCGTAGCCGCCATCGTCCCCGTCCAGCTCAGTGCAGCCCCTGCACCCACTCGCGGATCATCGTCAGGCTGGTGTCGTCCGTGATCTTCGAGGCGATGGGCGGCATCTGCTCCGTCGTCCCGCGAATGGACATGCGGTGCACGATGCAGCTGCCGTCCGGGTTGCCCGGGTTGACGCGCATGGTGACGCCCGGCGTGACGAACTTCTCCACCGGCACGCCCAGGGCCGTCTTCCAGAGCCCGGTGTCCTCCACGGTCGCGTCGTTCACCGAGAGCCGCAGGGTGAACGGGTTGTTGAACTCGATGCCCTGGGGGTTGTGGCAGTTGCCGCAGTTGGCGTGCAGGTAGCCGAGCGATGCGGACGTGAGCGCGTCACCGGGCACCTTCATCTCCGGCACCGGCGTGCTGAGCCGGCCCTCCGCCACCAGCGTCTTGAGCGTCACCCCAGGCCCCTCGTGGTTGAGCTGCAGGGCGCTGAAGCCCAGCGCGCGCTCTGGCAGGTAGCCGTGGCACGTGGTGCAGAGCTTGGCCGCGGGGATGTTGTGCGTCGTCCCCTGGGCGTTGACGACGCCGTACTGCGTATAGTCCGCGTCAGACCCATCCTCGCGCCACGCGTACGCCGCGAGGATGAAGTCCTTGGGCCCCGTCCCGTAGCGCGCGATGAAGCGTGTCTCCACGAGCTTCCCGTCGACAGTGAAGTCCTTCCACAGCTTCGCGCCCACCGGGAGCACCCAGTGATCCATGTCACTGGTCTCGATGGCGCACCCATCCGGCAGTTGCACGTACCGGACCTTCTCGGCTGCATCGGACCAGAGCTTGTAGGTGGGCTCGAACGTGCGCACACCCGGCGCGAGCGTCCGAGCCTTGATGTCCTGGAAGAGCCCCGTCGCTGACAGCGTGGGCGGTACCGCCCCTCCCTCGAGCCCCGTTTGCAGATCCCCGCAGGCGACATTCGTCGGCGGGGGAGGATCCACGATGGTCGTGTCCGAGGGACACGCCACGAGGAGGCACGCCGTGAACAGGCATGCCAGGGACAGGGCTTGCTTCACCCCAGAGGGGCAACGCTCAGCAGCAGCGACGGGGTTCTTCATGGCAGCTTTCTAGATTCTAGAATCCAGCGCACACAGGGGTCGTGGGCGCCGCGCAGTGGCCGGCAGAGCAGGTCTGGCAGGCACCGCAATCCGGGTCCGCCGAGCAGGTCGCGCCCACGCACTCGTTGGTGGGGACGTTGCAGGACTCGCCGCTGTTGCAGTCCGTGTCCGCGGCGCAGAAACGGGCCGGCTGCTGGGTGAGCTTGTCACCCGCGCCCGAGATGGGAGTCTGGTTCTTGATGTAGCTGAAGATGGCCTTCAGGTCATCGTCGGTCGCATTCTTCAAGACCGCCACGGCATCGGACATGGGGAAGGCGATGTCCCGGGTGACGGAGCCGTTCGTGACCTTGCCCGTGTCGATGATGGTCTTGAACTGATCGAAGGTCAGCTTGGGAATGACGCCGTGGGTGGCACCCAGCAGGTTGGCCGACATGGAGCGCGTGTAGTGCTGCGCCGCGTTCAGGCCCGGCGGCAGCGTGAAGACAAAGCCGCCCGTGAGGAAGCGGTCCGTGGGGATCTTCGCGTTGCGCGGGTCACGCGACGGGTTGGTGTGGCACCCGTTGCAGTCGGACACGGCGTTCACGATGTAGCTGCCGCGCGCGTACAGGGCTTTGTCGTCGGCGCTCAGGCTGGTGAGCCCCGGCGGATCCACCAGCGTCTGGAGCGCCAGGCCGCGATCCTCGTTGAGCGTGCCAGAGTCGGCCGGCAGCGGCCGGACCACAGCGCCATCGGCGTACGCGTTGGGGAAGGGCACCGGCTGCGCCGCCGCCGCCGCGCCCTTGATGTCGGCGGGCACCGGGTTCTTGATGGCCGGGACCTTCTGGAGGTAGGCGTAGATGGACTTGATGTCCTCGTCGGTCATCCACCGGAAGGTCTGCCAGGGCATGACGATGAGCTGCTCGTTCTGGGTGTCGCTCTTGAAGTCCTTGCCCGTACGGATGGCCTCGATGAACTGGGCCTCGGTCAGCCGCAGGCCGGTGTCCGGATCGGACGTCAGGTTGCGCGCGTAGACGACCTCGCCCGACGGACCGATCGGGAAGGACACACCGCCGCTCAGGTACTTGGGCGGGCCGTTTTGCTGGGGCGTCTGGTGGCAGTTCTGGCAGATCGCCAGGCCGTTCAGCAGGTAGCTCCCCGTGCCGATCCGCTCCTTGTCGGCGTTGGTGAGCCCGGTGGTGTCGAGCTGGAACGGCACAATGGAGAGCCCCTTCTCGGCCTGGGCCGAGAGCGGCTTCTCCTCGGGTGGCTTCTCTTCGTCCTTGCACGCCGTGGTGCTCAGCAGCGCGCCCGCCAGCATCAGCGAAGAAAAGGAACGCAGCCAACGCCCACCGGAAAGTGCGCGACGGTTGATCAGTCGATCATTCTGCACAAGTGACTCCTCTATGGGGTAAAGCCCTCGAAGGCACGCGCGACCCAGCCGCTCCTCGGAAGGAACCGCAGGCTGCCCTAAGTCCGAATCATCCTCAAGCGAGTGAGGGCTCACCCCACTGAGCGCGAGGCCCGGCGCTCACGACTCGTCGATGAAGGACGGCTTCCAATAGAGCTCGAAGAGTCCTCCGAGGAAGAAGCGCCCGAAGCGGCCCACCGCCGAGAGCTGCTCCTGGACGGTCGGCGCGTGCATCACCCGGATGGTGGAGACCTGTCGGGCGAAGTCCTCCACGGAGATACGCAGCACGCCCTTGTAGGCGGCAGGCGCTTCGGGCCCGTCACCGCGCCGCACGGTGACGAAGAGGGTGGTGGTGTCTTCCCAGAAGTCGATGCCCGGGTCGTCCGTGAGCTGCTTGAAGCCCTCGAGGAAGAAGCGCTCTCCGGCCTCGGACAGCAGCTGAAGCCCGTAACGCAGTTGCTTGTACTCGGGGCGCTTCGGGTCCTCCACGAGCACGTTGAGCACGCCGCGCGTGATCGTGAGTGGTTTGTGGGACAGCGCGGGCGCCATCACACACCCTGTCACCGCCATGGGGTGCCGAGTGTCCGCCAGCATGGCGTCCAGATCCTCCACGAGCACGGTGATGACGAAGCGCAGCTCCGAGGCCCCGGGGCGATCCGGGTTGGCCGCCTGCCGGTAGTCCACGTCCACCGCGGGGGAGATGGTGCCGCGCAGGCTCTCGGTGAAGCGCAGCCCCGTGCTCACCCGAGGCTCGGGCCCTGGCTGCTCCTGGAGGGGCGCGTAGTCGATGTTCCACCCGTGGCGCCGGGCCATCCGCGCCGAGAAGCGCTCGGCCACCGCGGAGATGGTGAGCAGCGGGTTGGCGCCGAGCGAGCGAGGGATGACGGCGGCGTCGTTGACGTAGAGCCCCTCGTGGACGGCGGTGCCCTGCTCGCCCGCGAAGACCCGGCCCTCGTGGTCCACCACGCCGCGCGCGGCGTCCTCGCCCATGGCACAGCCGCCCAGCGGGTGGGTGATGAGCAGGGCGTTGTCCAGCAGCCGGGCGCCCACGGGGTTGCGCACGAAGGTGCCGCCCAGCGCCTCGACCGTCTTGCGGATGTTCTGCTCCGCGCGAAGGAAGCTCTCCTGCCGCCCCGCGCCGGGCCACACGGCGCGCAGCCCGTCTCCCTCCAGCCGCAGCTCGCCGCCCGCATCATCGTGCGTCATGGCGAAGAGCGTCTGCGTGTTGCGGATGGCGCCGTGGTACGGCCCCCGGACCAGGCTCTCGGCCACGCGGGCCTGCTCCTGCACGCCGTCGATGAAGCCCTCGTCGGTGTCCTCGCCGATCAGCGGCGCCACCGCGGCGAACAGCGCGGGCAGGTAGCTGGCGATCGCCGCCGGCACCCCACCCTCCTCGATGACCATGCCCTCGTTGAGCTTCTCGGTCTTCCGCAGATCGATGACACCGGTGATGTTGGGCCCCACGGGCTCGGCGCCCTTCTCGGGGTGCTCGCCGTGGCCGATGGCGTTCACCGGCACGTCCAGGTTGTACCCGAACGCCATCACGTCCCCGTTGCCGGAGAAGTGCTTGCCCAGCTCGCCCGACAGCGGCAGCCCCGCCGCCCGCGAGCGCAGGAGCAGCTCCGTGCTGCCCAACGCACCGGCCGCCAGGATGACGTGATCCGCGGTGAGGAACTGGAGCGGCGCATCGAACAGCTCGCGCCCCATCCCAATGAGCCGGTAGTACACGCGCCAGTGGCCCGGGCCGCGCTCCAGGTGGTGCACAGCCACGTGGGTGAACAGCTCCGCGCCGTGACGCTGCGCATCAGGCAGGTAGTTCATGTTCACCGTGTTCTTCGAGCCCACATTGCAGCCGGTGGCGCAGTCTCCACAGAGGGTGCAGGCGCGCTGCCGCACTCCGGCGGCGTTGACGCCCTCCTGGAAGTGCACCGCCAGCGGCAGGGGATAGAAGGAGGCGCCCATGTACTGGGCGGAGTGCCGCAGCGCCTCCATCTTGCGCAGCTTGGGGTGGGTCTCCGGATAGGCGTTGGGCGCCAGCATCCGCTCGGCGTGGGCGAAGCCGTCGGCGACCAGTCCCTGGAGATCCTCGCGGAACGCGGCGGGCCAGGACTCATCCTCGAGCACGCGCGGATCCGGCCGCAGCACCACGCTGGCGTTGACGAGCGAGGTGCCACCCAGACCACAGCCGGAGATGACGGCCAGGTCTCCCAGCAGGTGCATGGAGATCAGCCCCGTGGGGGAGCCGACCTTCAGCTTCCCCAGGAACGAGCCTCCGGGCCCCAGGAGCTGGGTCTCCCGAAGGAACTGGGAGTTGGTGCGCGGGAACTCTCCCGGCAACCGCTCCTTGCCGCGCTCCAGGACACAGACCTTCTGCCCAGCGCGCGCCAGCCGGGACGCGGCGATGGCACCTCCGTAGCCAGAGCCCACGACCACCACGGGCCAGTGCCCGCCCAACTTCTCTACAGGAGACGACAGTCGCCGCATCGTTTGTCTTCGCTTCGCGAGCCCTTCTAGCGGCTCGTCCACCAGTTCTTGAACTGCTTCCAGGAGATCTTCCCTGTCCGATCAGTGTCGATGATATCGAAGGCGATCATCAATTCCTCATCGGTGATGTTCTGGCCGAGCGCCTCGAGCAGGCGAGCAAACTCGGCCTGTTCGATAGAGCCGGTGCGGTTGCGGTCGTACTTCTGGAAGATGTCCAGCAGCTCGTTGCCGGAGCTGGTCAGATCATCCACCGCGGCGTGCTCGGGCGCCAGGGCCTGGATGCCGGCGGAGGTGGTCTCGACCGTCTCGACGGTGGGCCGCTCGGTCTGCACCAGCGAGCGGGTGGACTCGGGCTGCTCGGTCCGCACGGACATCCCGGACGAGGTGGCCGGAGCCTCCGCCTTGGGAGCGCGCGTCCGGGCCGCCGCCTTACGGGGCGACTTCGAGGCCGCCTTCTGGGCAGGTTTCTGAGCAGGCTTCCGAGCAGGCTTCCGAGCAGCCGTCTTTCCGGCCGCCTTGCGAGCCGCGGGCTTGCGGGCGGTCTTCGCCGCGGCTTTCCGGGCTCCCTTCTTCGCCGCCGCCTTGCGGGGCGACTTCGAGGCCACCTTGCGGGGCGACTTCGAGGCTGCCTTACGGGCGGCCTTCTTGGTGGTGGACGTGCGCTTCGCGGTCTTCTTCTTCGCGGCAGCGGCTTTCTTGGCCGGCTTCTTCTTCGCCATCGTGCTCCCCTCCAGAAGTACTCGGGCCATCGTAGCGGGATGGCGCTGTCAGCGTCATGCATTCGGTGGGCTTCGTGCGTCCCCCCGGAAGCAGCCGCGTCCACGTTCGACGCAAGTCCGAGGGCGGAAACCGCATGGCGTCCATGCGGAAAGCGCGCGCTTCCGGCGGATACGCACCGGCGGCCGGCGGGTCTCTTTCCCACCCCTCTTCTGCCGCTTCCCTCCTCGTATCTGCTCGAAAAGCTTGGGGACTTGGGGGTTGCGGCGGCTGGCGCGGAGCGTGGCAGCCCCCTTGCACAAGGGCCTGGGCAGGAAGGAGCCGCCCATGCCCCGCATCGCGAACACCGAGATCATCGCCCCCAAGTCCCTCTCCCCCGAGGCCCGCGCCCAGCTCATCGACGCGCTCTACGCGGTCCACAACGAGATCTTCGACGGGGTGGAGCGGGAGTCCTTCGCCAAGTACGTGGTCGAGTCGAAGGCCGAGCACACCTGGCTCCAGGTGCACAAGAGCGAGGCGGGGGAGATCGTGGGCTACTTCGCCTTCCACATCTTCGAGCGGGAGCTGGGCGGGGTGCCCACGGCGGTGTTCCGGGCGGAGGCGGGCACGCTGCGCGAGTACCGCGGTGGCAACGTGAACGCGCGCTTCGGCCTGTCGCTGGCGCTGCGCTACATGCTGAAGAACCCGGGCCGCAAGGTGTACTACCTGGGCTCGCTGGTGCACCCGTCCAGCTATGCGGTGTTCGTCAAGTACTGCGGCGAGGTGTGGCCGCGGCGCGAGGTGCAGACGCCTCCGGAACTCCAGTCCTTCATGGAGGAGCTGGCCGCCGAGTTCGGGCTGGAGAAGGTGGACGCGGCCCGGCCGCTGGTGCGCAAGGTGGGCTGGAAGACGCGCGAGACGGAGGCGGAGCGCGAGTACTGGCAGCACTGCGACAAGCCCGCGGCGCGCTACTTCATCGAGGCCAACCCGGGCTACGTGGACGGCAACGGCCTGGTGACGGTGGTGCCGGTCTCGGCGGGCATCCTGGTGCGGCTGTTCCGCGTCATGAGCGAGACGAAGCTGCGCAAGCCGGTGGAGGCCCTCAAGTCGCTGGCGTACCGGCTGCCGCTGGGCTCGCGCCTGCTGCGCTCCGAGATCGTCCGCCAGCTCCAGGCCGCGCCGATCTTCTCCCAGTTCGATGAGGGCACGCTGAAGAAGCTGGCGGCGCGGGCGGAGATCCTCCGGATGCCGGCCGGGCGCCACGTCTTCCGCCAGGGGGACGCCAGCCACGAGCTGTACCTGCTGGCGCGCGGGGCGGCGTACGTGCTGGAGGGCGGCGAGGAGCAGGTGGTGAACGAGCTGGGCAGCGGGGCGGTGTTCGGAGAGATCGCCATGCTCGCGGGCGAGCGCCGCTCGGCCTCCATCCGCACGGCCACGGCCTCGACGCTGGTGCGCATCCCCCGTGAGGCGCTGCTGCCGCTGATGGAGGCCCACGCGGCCCTGAGCGAGCACGTGTGGAAGACGTTCGCCGAGCGGCGCTTCGATTCCCTGGTGCGCGGGGTGGAGCGGTACGGGCACCTGGGGCGCAAGGATCGGCGCTCATGGCTGCACCAGAGCGAGCACCGCGAGCTGGCGCCGCGCCAGGTGCTCACCGTGGAGGCCGGCTCGCACCTGCTGGTGCTGTCGGGCTCGGTGAAGCTGGCGCACCCCACGCTCCAGGTGGCGGCCCACGGCGCGCTGTTGATGGAGGTCGAGCACACCGTGCGCGTGATGGCGCAAGAGCTCTCGCGGGTCGTCCTCCTGCCGCGCGAGACGGTGCTGCCCCATGGAATGCCGCTGGCCCAGGCGGCGTGAGAAAGCCCAAGGAGTGAGGGAGCTCAACCCTCCGTCTGGGTCTCGGCCATCATCCGTCGAATGGGGATGATCAACGCCCCGAGCACCACCGCGGACGCCAGCAGCAGCAGCGTCGTCCGGGTGAAGAGCGTGGGCATCTCCGCTGGGTTCTCCGGGTTGACGTGCCCTCCCACCAGGCCCGCGATGATGTTGCCGAGCGCGGCGGCCATGAACCACACCCCCATCATCTGCCCCGTGAACTTGCGCGGCGCCAGCTTCGTCATCGAGCTGAGGCCCACCGGGCTCAGACACAGCTCCCCGATGGTCTGGAAGAAATAGCTCACCACCAGCCACCACGGGGACACCTTCACCACTCCCCCGTCCTGAATGCGCTGGGCCGCGAAGATCATCACCGCGAAGCCCATCGCGGCGAACAGCAGGCCCAGCGAGAACTTGGTGGGGCTGGAGAGCTCCTTCCCCCGGCGGCCCAGCGCCCCCCAGAGCGCGGCGAAGATGGGCGCGAAGAGGATGACGAAGAACGAGTTGGCCGACTGGAGGAACAGCGCCGGCATCTCCCAGCCGAAGACGACCCGGTCCGTGAAGTCCGCCGAGAACAGGTTGAGCGAGGTGGGTGCCTGCTCGAACGCCGACCAGAACACCGTGGCGAAGATGAAGAGCACGAGGATGGCCACCACCCGCTTCTTCTCCACACTCGTCAGCCTGGCGAATGTAAAGAGATACAGGAAATAGAGCACGGCCAGGGCGGCGATCACGTAGCTCATCGACTTGCCAACGGCGACCGAGTCAATGTGCAGCACGCCCGACATCCCCAGCGCCAGCAGCAGCGCCAGGACGGCCAGACCCGCGCCCAGGCCCTGCTTCATCCGGCGCTCCTGGCGTGCCTGCACCTGGGGATCGGGGTTGCGGGTGATGTCGAGCCCCAGCGGGCCCAGCCAGCGGGAGGTGAACCGATACTGGATGACTCCCAGGATCATCCCCAGCCCCGCGGCGCCGAACCCGTAGTGCCAGCCCACCTTCTCGCCGAGATAGCCGGTGGCGAGCGGCGCCAGCAGCGCGCCGATGTTGATGCCCATGTAGAAGATGGAGAAGCCCGCATCCCGGCGGGCTCCACCCTCGGGATAGAGATCTCCGACGATCGCCGAGACGTTCGGCTTCAGCAGGCCGGTGCCCAGCACGATGAGGATGAGGCCCAGGAAGAACGCCGTGCGCCCCAGCACCGCCGACAGCCCGATGGAGATGTGCCCCGCCGCGATGAGGCACCCGCCGTACCAGATGGAGCGCCGCAGCCCGAGCAACCGGTCCGCCACCCACCCACCTGGGAGCGAAGCCAGGTACACCGAGGCCGCGTAGATGCCCACGATGGCGGAGGCCTGCTCGCGCGGGAAGCCAAAGCCGCCCCGGCTCAGCGCGGCAGACATGAAGAGCACCAGCAGCGGCCGGATGCCGTAGTACGAGAAGCGCTCCCACATCTCCGTGAAGAAGAGCGTGGCGAGCCCGCGCGGGTGCCCGAAGAAGTGGGTGTCCGCGGCAGCGGCGGACGCCGGGGGCACCGCGGGAGAGGAAGCTCTTTCCATGAAGGCTCCTGGGACGACGACGGACGGCGTCCAGCAGCGCCCACGCATAGCACGGGCGGAAGCCACGCTCGCTCCAGAGTCCAGCCCGCCCCAAGCGGAGAGTGCATGTCTGAACCAGGCGCCACCTCGCTTGTCTGGTGTACGCCAGAGGTTTCGCGGCCCCTCCAAATCGCCCAGGTGGTTTCACAGCCCGTGGAATGCCTTCGCCCGGCCCGCGAGATTGGAAGCACTCCCCCTGCCCCCAGGCCGCATCTCCAGGTACAAAGACGCCGTCGACACTCTGGACGCTCGGCGCACAGACAGAACGAGAATGACCATGATTGCTTTTCGAAAGCCCGCGAAGCTCCTCACCGCGCTCCTCGCCGCCGTGGGAGTGCTCCATGCCGCGCCCTCGCACGCCGCACCCGTGCCCGTGGCCAATCCCAGCTTCGAGGCGCTGGCCGGCTCGGGCCTGCCCACGGACTGGACCGTGTCGGGCCAAGGCCAGGTGAGCGCCGCCACCGGAGTCCACGCCGAGGGAAGCCACAGCCTCTCCATCCAGAGTCCTCCCGGCGGCGCGGAGACCACCGTCCAGTCCACGCCCCTCCAGCTCCAGGTGGGCCACCTCTACCGCCTCAGCGCCTGGGTCCGCACCCGCGACGTCCGGGCGGATCCCACCGCGCGCTACCCCACTGCCCTGGGCGCCTGCCTCTCCATGCAGAGCTTCCCCTTCACCAACTGCTCGCCCGCGTCAGGCTCCGAGCAGGGGGGCCGCGCCTCGGTGCTCTTCTTCGCCACCCAGAGCACGGATCAGGTGCAGGTGCACCTGGGCCACAACGGCAAGGCCACCGGCACGGCCTG
Source organism: Hyalangium sp. (assembly GCF_045802625.1). Taxonomy (NCBI): domain Bacteria; kingdom Pseudomonadati; phylum Myxococcota; class Myxococcia; order Myxococcales; family Archangiaceae; genus Hyalangium; species Hyalangium sp. The sequence goes on from NZ_JBJMQP010000039.1 coordinate 278,888, forward strand.
GTTCGATGACGTGCGCCTCGAGGAGGTGGACGACATCACCGCCTACGCTCCGCTGGAGTCCGTGCGCTGGGCCGGCAAGGGCTTCCGCTACGACGACGGCGGCTGGATCTACGTCCACATCGAGGGCGAGCCCTACGAGCGTGGCCGCCAGTTCGGCGAGCTCGTCTCGCAGGAGATCGTCCGCTACATCGAGAAGCTGGGCATCCTCAAGGACAAGACGGACGCGGCCAAGGGCTGGGCCCAGGTGCGGCTGCTGACGGACTCGCTCTTCCTGCGCAAGTACGATCCCGAGTTCCTCGAGGAGATGCGCGGCATCGCCGACGGCGCGAACAAAGGCGGCGCGAAGTTCAAGGATCACGAGCTGGATCTGCTGGACATCGTCGCGCTCAACTCGGCGGTGGACCTCAGCTCGCTCGAGTCCGCCAACAACGTGACGGCCACCCCGCTGTCGGGCCGCACCTTCCTCAAGGCCGAGGACGAGGCGGAGCAGGCCGGCAAGGGCGATCACTGCTCCTCGTTCGTCGCCACCCGATCCGCCACCCAGGATGGCCGCTTCGTCATGGGCCAGCTCTTCATGTGGAACGGCTACACGGGCATCCACTGGGACGTGGTGCTGGACGTGCAGCCCACTCGCGGCCACCGCTTCGTCATGCAGACGTTCCCGGGCGGCATCCACAGCGGCGCCGACTGGTTCATCAATGACGCGGGCCTCGTCATCGGCGAGACGACGGTGGGCCAGACGCCCTTCAACGTGAACGGCACTCCCCAGAGCAACCGCATCCGCAAGGCGATCCAGTACGCCTCCTCCATCGACGAGGTGGCCCGCATCCTCAAGGACAAGAACAACGGGCTCTACACCAACGACTGGACCCTGGCGGACACCAAGACGGACGAGGGCGCCTGCTTCCTGCTCGGCACGCAGAAGACGCGGCTGTGGCGCACCGGCGGCAAGGGCTCCTCCGGAGACACGCCCGGCAACCTCAAGGACTTCATCTGGGCCGACAACAACAACCGCGATATCGAGGTCCGCAAGGAGTACGTGCCCAACCCGAACAACGCCCCGGTGGATCTGGCCTTCAACACCTGGAACCGGGACATCGCCTTCTGGCGCTTCTATGATCAGTACGGCAAGGGCGGCTTCAACCTGGACACCGCCACTCGGATGATGGCCACCAGCCCCATCACCCGCCCCCACGCCTGTGATGGCAAGGTCACCACCAGCGAGATGGCCGAGAAGCTCATGTTCCTGGCGCACTACGGCAAGCCGACCTTGCGCGAGAACATGGTGGGCAGCCGCTTCGTCCCGGATCTCCCGGGCGCCACGCCTCGCCTGTCCCTGGGCTACACCGCCTTCAGCCCCCTCTTCGTCGCGGACAAGCTGAAGGCGGCCCACGCCGCCGCCAAGGCTCCCGCCGAGCCCACCAGCCCCAAGCGGGACTTCGCCCACCTCCAGGAGGCCATCTCCTTCGACAAGAAGCTGCTGTGGGCCAACACCGTGTTCCCCACGAGCGATGGGGACAACTGGCTGGTGAGCGGCTCGGCCGCCTACTGGAGCCTCCTCAAGGACCTGCCCGAGGGCGCGGACAAGGCCGACAAGGCCTTCGAGCAGCAGCGCGATGCCCTGGCCGAGCTCAACTCGCGCTACCTCACCATCACCTCGCGGGAGGGGGATCTGTCCCCGGCCTCCGCGCGGACCTCGTACGATCGCTACGGCACCTACCTGGTGCCGCGCATCAAGGGCACCTTCGCCCTGCACCAGCTCCGGCTGCTGCTGGGCAACAAGGCCTTCTCCCAGGCCATGAAGACCGCCTACGAGCGCTACGCCAACCGGAACGTCACCACCGCGGACTTCATCCAGAGCGTCTCCCAGTCCTCGGGCAAGGATCTGCGGCCCTTCCTGTCGCAGTGGCTGGAGCGCAGCGGCCTGCCCGAGCCGCGCATCCGCTCCAGCGTCTCCAAGGCCAAGGACGGCTACGACGTGACGCTCAAGGTGGAGCAGGCGGGCACGCCCTACCACTTCGTCACCGCCGTGGAGCTGTGGACCGAGAAGGCCCGGATCCTGGAGCGCGTGGAGGTGAAGGGCCCCACTGACACCTTCACCTTCCACACCACCGACAAGCCGTCGCGGCTGGTGTTCAACCCCTCCAACGACCTCCCCGTGCGCCGCGAGCGCTACTACACGCTCTCGCAGATGCTGGAGGAGTTCGATCGCCTGCTCTTCGTCTACGGCACCGCCCACCAGGTGGAGTCCGAGCGGACGCTGGCCACCAACTACCGGGACGTGGTGGCGGATGCCTCGGTGGAGATCCTCCCCCCGCTCAAGCCCGACGCCGAGGTGACGGACCAGGAGCTGGCCGAGCACGATCTGATCCTCTTTGGCGGCGCCGAGGACAACGCGCTGGTGGCGCGGCTGGCCGCGGAGAAGAAGCTGCCCGTGGAGATTGGCCGGCGCTTCTTCCGCTGGCAGGGGACGACCTATGGCCGCTCGGATGATGGCCTGGCCGTGGCCCTGCCCAACCCCTGGAACCCCCAGCGGGTGCTCTACCTCTACCTGGCCAACAGCGCGATGGAGCTCTACCACATGACGCACGGCTTCCAGCGCGGCCTCCAGAGCTGGGCCCTCTTCCGTGGCCCCGAGGTGAGCACCAAGGGCTTCCACGAGCTCGACGCGCTGGCGCAGGATCTCAAGGAGTCCCCTGCCCCCGTGGTAAGCCAACCCACGCTCTGAGCCCCGAACCCAGGCCCGGAGCCGGGCCGGGGGTGTCCGCGTTCCCAGGGAGGGGAAAGTCCATGGCGGCCAATGATCCGAAGGCCCGGCGCTCCGCGGGCCCGAGCAGCACGGCTCGAAGCGAAGCGGTGAGCAAGGAGCTCGCCGACCAGACCCGCGCCCTGCTGGACCAGGGGCAACATGACGAGGCGCTGGAGCTGTGCGACGAGCTGCTCCGGCGCTTCCGCGGCGCGAGCGCGCTGCCGGTGCGGATCCAGGTGACCCGCGCGCTCCTGGGCAAGGCCTTCGCCCTGGCGGAGCTGCACCGCTTCGACGAGGCCCTCCCCCTCTTCGATGAGATCGCCCAGCAGCCGGGGGGAATGCGCGAGCCGGAGCTGCGCGTCCTGGTGGCCAAGGCGCTCGTGAGCAAGGCCGATGTCCTGGGACAGCTGGAGCGCTTCGAGGCGGTCCTCGCCGTCTGCGACGAGGTGCGCCGGCGCTTCGACGGCTCGAGCGAAGAGGCGCTGCGGGTGCCCGTGACCGCGGCCATCTTCTACAAGGCGCGGACCCTGGCGCTCCAGGAGCGGCTCGAGGAGGCGCGCACCGTCTATGACGAGGTGATCCGCCGGGCCGAGGGCTCGGACAATCCCATGCTGCTTCAGCCCATGGCCTGGGCGCTGCTGGGCAAGGCCGCCAGCCTGTGGGTGCAGAACCGCCCCGCCGAGGCGCTGCCCCTCTACGGCGAGCTGGTCCAGCGCTTCGGAGAGGCCCAGGACGAGGAGCTGCGGGGAGTGGCGGCCACGGGGCGCCGCAGCAAGACCGAGCTCCAACAGCACCTGGAGGAGGCCGGCGAGCGGCTGGTCGAGCTGGAGGCCTTCCTCCACGCTCCGGACGGCGCCACCGAGCGGGAGAAGCAGGAGGGAACGGCTCGGGCGCTCGTGGACAAGGCCCGGCTGCTGACGCTGGTGGGCCGGCACCCGGAGGCCCTGGCGGCCTTCGATGAGGTGATCCGGCGATATGAAAGCGCGAGCGAGCGGGAGGTGCGCCTCCGCGTCGCCCTGGCGCTCTTGGACAAGGCGATCCTCCTGGAGAACCGGAAGGAGCCCGCGCCGTCGCTGGCCGCCCATGACGAGCTGGTCCAGCGCTTCGGCCTCGCGAGCGAGGCGGAGCTGCGGGAGCTGGTGGCCCGCGGCCTCCTCCGCAAGTCCGCGTTCCTCGGGAAGCTGAATCGGCGCGAGGAGGAGCTGGCCGTGCTCGACGAGCTCCTCCGGTGGTACGGCGGCGCGAACGACGGGAGGGTGCGCATGGAGCTCTTCAACGCGCTGATCCGCAAGGGAGACCTCCTGGCCAGACGGCACGAGCTGGAAGCGGCCCTGGCCGCGTACGAGACCGTCGTGAGCCGAGCCTCCGAGCCAGGAGACTGGCGAGCAGATGGGGCCTCCTACGAAGCCCTCACCCACGCGGGGCTGGCGCTGATCCGTGAAGCCAAGCGGCACTGGTGGGAGGAGCGCGAGCAGGCGTGGGCGCTCCTCGAGAAGGCGCGGGCGAAGCTCGTGGCCGCGCTCGTGTGGCGCCCTGGCGGCTCGGCGCTCTGGAACACGGGGTACATCGCCTTCCTCTACGGGCGGCACGAGGAGGCGCGCTCGCTCGTGCTCAGGGCCGTCCAGCGCGAGGGCGAGGAGTTCCGGCGGCGCTCGCTCCAGGAGCCTCGTCTGCCCGCCATCCCAGAGGATCGGGAGTTCCGAGCGCTCGCTCAATCGGTTTAAGCCACTCCTGAAAATCCCCTGAGCACTGAAAACTCACTCAGAGGCCATGTGATGGGATATCAGCCCTCCGTTTCCTCCAGTCCGCAATCCCGCGGCTGGCTACCCCAAGGCCCTAATGACAACTGCTCTTCACCAGCGCATCGCACCGAAGTCTTCGGAAGTCCGCCCCCGCTATGGGAACACCAAGGTTCCCATCACCACCCTTATTGACGACTACATCCACGAGCGCATCGACATCCAAGGTGATTTCCGCGACTTCATCCAACAGCGCGACGCGGTGGTGGATTACAGCTTCGTGGCGGACCACTTCAAGTTCGTCTTCACGCGCTTCCTGCCCGAGCTGCTCATCCACTCGCAGGAGCAGGACATCCGCATCGGCCGCGCCCACTATGATCGCGGCAATGACTTCTTCGGCGCCTTCCTCGGGCCGCGCATGGTCTACACCTCTGGCTTCTTCCGCTCGCCGGAGGACACGCTGGAGCAGGCGCAGGACCGGAAGATCCGGCTCGTCTGCGAGAAGCTGCAGCTGAAGAAGGGCGAGCGCCTGCTGGACATCGGCTGCGGCTGGGGAACGCTGGTGGCTCACGCCGCGCGGGACTTCGGCGTGGATGCCACCGGCATCACCGTGGCGGAGAAGGGCGCCGCCTTCGCCAACGAGCAGTGCGCTCGCGAGGGCGTCTCCGGCTCCGCGCGCGCCCTGGTGATGGACTACCGCGACATCCCCAAGGAGCGCTTCCATAAAATCTCCTGCCTGGAGATGGCCGAGCACGTGGGCGTGCGCCGCTTCGGGACCTTCCTGGAGCAGGTGTACGGGCTGCTCGAGGATGACGGCCTGTTCTTCCTCCAGATCGCCGGCCTGCGCGCCAAGAATGGCCTGCTGGGCTTCCACCTGGAGGATCTGGTGTGGGGCCTCTTCATGAACAAGTACATCTTCCCCGGCGCGGACGCCTCCATGCCGCTCAGCTTCGTGGTGGAGAACCTGGAGAAGGCCGGCTTCGAGATCCACTCCGTGGAGAACATCGGCATCCACTACTCGCTCACCATCTCGCGCTGGTACGACAACTGGATGCAGAACCGCGAGCAGGTGGTGAAGACCTACGGCGAGTGGTGGTTCCGGCTGTGGCAGGTGTTCCTCGCCTGGTCGGTGGAGATCGCCGCGCAGGGCAGCTCCACCTGCTTCCAGCTCGTCGCCAACAAGAACCTCAACCGCTTCGACCGCCGCCGCTGGGTCGGCGCCGTGAACCTCGGAGAGAGGGATCTCCCGGCCGGCGGCCAACGTTCGGACGCGCACAAGGAGTAAAAGCGCCGCGTCTCGCCCGGGAGATTCGCTGAAGCCTGCGCTATCCTCCCGGGCATGACGCAGCGACCTGCAGCTCGTGTGGCTCTCCTCCTATGGCTCGCGGTGGGGCTGGGAATCTGTGGCAGCGCTCCCACCCCGCCCGCCAAGGACACCCTGGTGACCTTCGACGTGGCGGTCCCCCTGGAGACCGGCGAGCAGGAGGAGGTGTGGCTCTCCGGCAACCACCCTTCGCTGGGCAAGTGGGATGGCAAGGGCGTGAAGCTGTCTCGCAACCCCGATGGGCGCTACGTGACCACCGTCTCCCTGCCGGTCGGCACGAAGCTCGAGTACAAGCTGACGCGCGGCTCGTGGGACACCGTGGAGAAGGACGTCTCCGGCAAGGAGATCCCCAACCGGACCTTGAGGGTGAACCCCGAGCCCCAGCACGTCGTGCTCACCGTGGCGCGCTGGGCGGACCAGACGAAGACTCCCGCCCAGCACACGCTCACCGGCAACATCCGCTACCTGCGCGCGGTGGCCTCGCACTTCCTGTCTCGCAAGCGCGACATCATCGTCTGGCTTCCGCCCGACTACGAAGAGAACTCCCGGCGCCGCTACCCGGTGCTCTACATGCATGACGGGCAGAACCTCATGGACTCCGCCACCTCCTTCACCGGCGCGGAGTGGCGCGTGGACGAGATGGCCCAGAAGCTGGTGTCCGCCCGGAAGCTGGAGCCGCTCATCATCGTCGGCGTGTACAACACCGAGGATCGCTTCGCCGAGTACACCCAGGTGAAGGACACCGGCGAGTTCTCCCGCCTCGGCGGCGGTAACGCGGACGCCTATGGGCGCTTCCTCGTCGAGGAGCTCAAGCCGATGATCGACCGCACGTTCCGCACCCGGCCCAACCCCGAGGACACGGGGCTCGCGGGCTCCTCGCTGGGGGGCCTGGTCACCCTGTACCTGGGCCTCAAGTACCCGAACGTGTTCCGGCGCCTGGGGGTGGTGTCTCCGTCCGTGTTCTGGGGCGACAAGGACATCGTCACCCGCGTGAAGGCGCTGAAGAAGAAGCAGCCCCTGAAGATCTGGGTGGACATCGGCACCGAGGAGTCCAAGGGCAGCCAGGAGACGGTGGACGACGCCCGGCTGCTGCGGGACGCGCTGGTGGCCGATGGCTGGGTGGAGGGCAAGGACCTCAAGTACGTCGAGGTGCCCGGCGCCATCCACACCGAGACGGCCTGGGCCGATCGCATCGACCAGATCCTCAAGTACCTCTACCCGCCTCCGGGCCGTCAGGCCTCGCCCTGAGGCTCAGGGAGGGCTCGCCGGCGGGGCCCCGGGCCCGGCCTTGAAGTCTCCCGCGTCGAGCGACTTGTGGAAGGTGTGCAGCCGCTCGAGGCTGGGGCTGCCGATGGCGAGCATGATCCCCGCGATGCGCGAGCCGAAGTACCAGCGGGGGAGCTTCCGCATCCACTCGGGCTGATTGGGCATGGCCGCATCCTTGACCTGATCCTCGATCGTCACCCCGTTCTCCCACACCGTTCGCGCGAGGGAGGTGGCGCACGAGGACGCCGAGAGATCCGCCTCGAGCGCGGTGTAAGCCCCCGGGTACGAATCCTGGGCCAGCGGCCTGAGGTACTTCGCCATGAAGCCCGCCTCCGCCAGCGCCATGCAGCGGCTCACCGTGGGCTCGCCACAGCTGCGCGCCTTCTTCGCCACGTCCACGGGCACGGCGATGTTCGAGAACGCGAGGCTGCTCATGAGGACTGCCCGCATCCGCTCCAGCTGCTCGGTGGTCATGGGCTGCCACTCGGGCGGCGGGGCCTGCATGGACTGGTAGGCCTCCCGCTCTGCCTTGAGCACCGTGGCCGCCACCATGGCGCCCAGCAGGCTGTCGGTGCGGTACATGAGCCACGCCAGGTGGCGCACGTCCCTGGCCGCCGGGAGCGGCTGCCCCGTCCTCAGGCCTTGCAGGAGCCGGAACTTCGCCCAGAGCTGGAGCGAGACGAGGTTTGGAATGGCGGCGGTGGCCATATTGAAAGGCTGCCCGGGCGGGACGGGGGCGTTCTTCAGGATGTCCCAGCGATCGTACGCGTGGAGCTTCTCCATCCAGCTGAAGTCCACGGTGGAGACGTCGGCCTGCGAGGTGAGCCAGTCCTTGAAGTCCCCCACGTGCTGCGGCAGGTGGACCGGAATGGTGAGGGGTGAGCCCTTGGGCGGCTCCGCGCTCCCCTCCCACTGCACCCAGGCATTCAGGAGCGGCCCCACATCACCCTCGGTGCGCGGCTCGTGGAACCACGGGTCCGCCGCGAGCAGGGCTTGCTGCTCACAGAAGAAGCCCACGTTCTGCGTGGTCTCCTGCTGCAGGTGGGCGATGGCGGGCTCGTACTTTCCTCGGAGCACGTGATCGAACAGGAACAGCCCCGCGAGCACGAGCACCAGGACGATCCCTGCCAGCCACAGCAGGATGCGCAGCGCTCTCTTGAGGGAGGACGGTCGTTTCGGATCCATGGGAGGGGACACTGTAGCAGCCCTTCCCTCCCGCCTCGGGGAGCACGGGCGCGGGAGGCGCCTCAGGCGGGCTCGATGAAGTTCAGCCGGTACCCGTCCGGATCCGTGAGGAGGATCTCCCGCGTATGCCAGGGCTGGAGCGTGGGGCCGTCCACCTCCAGCCCGAGCTTCAGCGCCCGGGCCACCACCGCCTCGAGGCCCTCGGGACCTGCCCGGAATCCCACCAGCACCCCCAGGCCCCGCCGGCCCTGCAAGGCCGAGGCTGCCGGAGTGGCCACCAGGTAGACATCCGCGCGCTCGCCCCATCTCAGGTGGATGAAGGGAGGCTCCGCCTGTACCCGCTCGAAGCCGAGCGCCTCGTAGAACCGCGCCGCGCGCTCGCCGTCCGACACGAGCAGCTTCACGAAGGACTGCTTCTCCAGTTCGCTTCCCATGGAAAATGCTCTAACGGAGCGAGGCGATGAAGGCCAGATGCGTGGCCGAGCCCCTCCTTCCGACAACTCCTGGGAGGGGCCGTTGACGCCTGATCTTCGCCGGGCGTAGGGTGAAGATTGGCCCTGCCGCTACGCCCAGGACCTTGTGGGAAGGAGGTCCACCACTGAGGGCGTCGCCGCTGGCTGCGCCGGCTCTACCAGTGCGGGTACTTCTCCCAGAGCTTGGGGAACTTCTGCCGTAGCTCACTCCCTTCTTCGCTCCACTTGTCTCCTGATGGGGCATCGTGGAGCGGGCCGGTGTACTCGGGGATTTGGTGCCCGGTTGATTCCTCATAAGCCCGCGTTGGCACGTAGAGGAACTCTTCGAAGAACACATCCTCGATTCCGGGCGCGTCGGCTACGTCAGCGAGCGATTCCGCATCCGCCATCGCTCCCTCGAAGACGCGCCGCCCCATGGAGATCAACCACCCCCGAAAGTCAGTAAAGCCGTCGTCCGAGCAACCGCCCGCGATGAGGTACGCCGCCGCCCACAGATCCCACTGGAAGGCGACATCCATCTGTTCGAGAAGGCGGTCCCGGAAGCCGACGACCTCTGGGGGAGGCAGCGCCCGCAGCAGCCTTTTGAGTTCCTCAAGCTGCCTCGCCATGTTCCCGTCCACCTGCCCTGGATCAAACCCACGCCGGGATGACTCAACGATCTTCCAGAAACGCTCAAGATCCATGCTGTTACACCTTCACGAGACAGGACACCCAACCATCTGGCTACCACTGCGGATACATCAAAGGCACTCCATTCTCAGACCATCACGGGTCCAGAGGGCTCGAGGTCAACGCTTACTTCCGGCCGTACTTCTTCATGGCCTCCATCAGCCGGTCGTGAGGCAGTGCGAACACCCGAATCCCGTCCGCGCCCGTCATGGTGTCGGCGGCGAGCATCGCGTTGAGGATGGCCTCCTGCGTGGCCTGCACCGTGGCCTCGAAGAGCGGGTTCATGCGCTCGTTGTCCAGCGTGGAGACCGTGGCCACCGGCCCCGGCGTCGCAGGTTGCGTCTCCTGCGTGGAGAAGGCCAGGAAGAGATCCCCGGAGCCGTCCTCCCCCAGCCCTCCCATCTTTCCAATCCCTAGCGGGACACGCCGCGCCAGCCGTCCCAGCTGATGCGGCAGCAACGGCGCATCCGTCGCCACCACCACGAGGATCGAGCCCATTCCCTCGGGGAAGGACGGCCGCGAGGCCCCCTGCTTCGAGCACGAAGGCATGTCGGTGATGAGAGAATTCGAGGGCGCCCAGTCCCCCGTGGTGCAGGCCTGCAGGTCCGGAATCTCCTCGCCCACCGGGACGCCCGCCACGGTGAGCAGCCGGCGCTTGCCGTAATTGCACTGCACCAGCACGCCTATCGTGTAGCCCCCCTGCTCCTGCGAGAGCTTGCGCGAGGCCGTGCCAATCCCTCCCTTGAAGCCGTTGCAGATCATCCCCGTCCCGCCACCCACCGCCCCCTCGGCGACAGGGCCAGTGCTCGCGCTGTCGAGCGCGTGGAAGACGTGCTCCTGCTTCACGTGGAAGCCGTCAATGTCGTTCAGGATGCCGTCCCAGGTCTCCGCCACCACCGGCAGGCTGAGCTCGAACGAGCGGCCCCGCTTGAGCGCCCAGGCGATGATCGCGTCATGCACCGTGCCCACGCTCGAGGTGTTGGTGAGCAGCATGGGGCCGTAGAGCAGCCCGGACTCGTTCAGCCAGTGCGTGCCCGTCATCTCCCCGTTCCCGTTGAGCACGTGCGTGGCGGCGAACACCGGCGCGGTGCCGGCCTTCCCACGAGGCCACACGGCGGTGACTCCCGTGCGCACCGGCCCCTTGCCCACCACCAGCCGTCCCTGGCCCGAGATCAACGTGGTGTGACCGATCTCCACGCCCGGCACGTCCGTGATGGCGTCCCAGCTTCCCGGCTGGCCGCCGAAGGAGATCCCCAGCTCGCGCGCACGCGCCTTCGCCGGAGCAGGCGGTGCCTTGGCCGAGCCAGGCGTGGCCTTCGCCGGAGCGGACTGCGCCACCGCGCTCCCAGGCAACGCCAGGAGGCAGCACGCGGCGAACAGCACAGCAGCACGAGGACGAGCGCTCATGGCCACCCCTCCTATCAGCGGTGGTAGCGTGCGCGCCACGCATGCTCCCCGAGCCTCTCCGCCGCGCCATCTTCTGGGCCAGTGACATTGTCTGGGGTCCATGGACGCTGGCGCTGCTCCTGGGGGCGGGCTTGTTCCTGACGCTGCGCTACCGCTTCGCCCAGGTGCGGCTCTTCCCAGAGGCCGCTCGGACGCTGGTGCCCACGCAACAGGCGGGAGCCGAGGGCGCGCTCTCACCCTTCCAGGCCTTCATGACGGCGCTGGGTGCTTCCATCGGCACGGGCAACATCGCCGGAGTCGCCACCGCCGTGGTCTCCGGCGGCCCCGGGGCCGTCTTCTGGATCTGGTGCTACGGCTTCTTCGCCACCGTCATCAAGCTCACGGAGGCCGTGCTGGGCATCCGCTACCGCTCCATCCGCGAGGGCCATGTGTCCGCGGGGCCCATGCACTACCTCCGGGACGGGCTCCGCTCGCCCACGCTGGCCTGGCTCTACGCGCTGGTGGCCGGCATTGCCGCGCTCACCACCACGCCCTTCACCCAGCCCAACTCCATGGCCGTGGTGCTGGAGAGCCAGTTCCATCTCCCCACCTGGGTCTCGGGAATCGGGATCGCCGTGCTGGCCTGGCTCGTGATCATCGGCGGCGTCCGCTCCATCGGCCGCGTCGCGGAAAAGCTCGCCCCCCTGAAGGTCGGCCTCTACCTGGCCGGAGGGCTGTGGGTCATCCTCTTCCACGCGGGAAAGGTGCCGGAGGTCTTCGCGCTCATCTTCCGCGAGGCCTTCTCCCTCGAGGCGGCCAAGGGTGGCACGGCGGGGATCGGGCTCATGGTGGCCATGCGCTATGGACTGGCACGCGGCATCTACGCCAACGAGGCCGGGTACGGCACCGCCGCCGTGGCCTACGGCAGCGCTCGCAGCGAGCAACCGCTCCAGCAAGGGCTCAACGCGGTGATGGAAGTCTTCATCGTCTCCTTCGTCACCTCCTCCATCAGCGCGCTCACCATCCTCGTGAGCGGCGTCTGGCAGTCGGGCAGGACGAGCACCGCGCTGGTGGCCTCGGCCTTCGACACCGCCATTCCCGTGGGCGGCTGGGTGGTGGCCTTCTGCGCGTTCCTGTTCGGCTACACCACGCTCATCGGCTGGGCCTACTACGGGGAGCAGTTCCTCGAGTACATCGCCGGAGTGAAGATCGCGAGGCCCTACCGCTGGGTGTACTGCGGCCTCATCTACTTCGGCGCCGTGGGCAAGCCGGAGACCGTATGGGCCTGGGGAGATCTGATGAACGGCCTGCAGATCTTCCCCAACCTGGTGGGCCTCATCGGCCTGTCCGGCGTGGTGCTACCGATTCTCCGGGAGCGGGAGAAGTCCCAAAGTGTCGATCCAGGAGGGACCGGCTCTTCCCGCTCCGATCCCTCGGTCCCCTGAGCCACGCGCTCAGCGCCTACCCCGCTCGGCGCCGGCTCGAGTCGCGCATCGCGTCCAGCCAGCGGCCATGGGCTCTGGCCGCCCGAGCCCTCTCCAGGATGCGCGCGCCGGGGCCGACCCGCTCCTCCACCGAGATGCCGAGATCCCCCGCCACCTCGTCCGCCGCCATCGCGCCGGTGAGGGCCGCCCCCTCCATGAACCCTTGCGCGTCCAGGCTGGTGTGCTCGCCGCAGAAGTGCAGGTTGCCCACCCGCTCGATCTCCGCTCCCGCGATCGTCGTGTACTGGCCGACCTTGTATGAGGCATAGCTGCCCAGGGTCAGCGGATAGCTCGGCCAGTGCGCCCGCACCACCCGGCCGTTCGCCGCGGCCTTCACTCCGGGGAGCACGTGATCGAATTCACCGAGGAAGAGCTCCGCCTGCTGCGCGGGCGTGCCGGCTCCGATGTCGAGCCCCTTCTGGCCCCCGACGAACTGGGTGATGATGCCCGAAGTGCCTGGCTGCAGGCGGCTGGTCTCCCACGTCTGCTCGTAGCCCACGTCCGAGTACGTGCTCCCCTCCGACCGATACGGCTCCCCACGCCACGGACGAGAGGAGAAGCCCACCATCAGCTTCGCGTTGGTGCCGTACCCCAGCTCCTGGATCGCCTTCCTCTTCACTTCTGGCAACGGCACTTCGAGGGGGATCTGCCGCAGGATTGTGAAGGGTAGGGCCAGCACGGCGTGCTCCACCTTCACCTCCCGCGTGCCGCCCGGAGTGTCGAAGGTCAGCCGGTACCGGCCGTCCACCAGCTCGGTCAGCGCCACCAGCTTGTGCTCGAGCTGGAGCTGTCCCGGGTCCAGCCGCTCGGCCAGCCGCTGCGTGAAGAGATCATTGCCTCCCTTCGCGTGGAAGCGCTCGTCAGATTCCCCGAAGAGCTCCAGCCGGGTGGTGTCCGTGGAGATGAAGGTCAGCAGGTTGAGACAATTCGATACGTCCGCCTCCAGCCCGTATTCGCCCACGTAGGCCACCTCGATGAGCTGGCGCACCGGGTCCTGGGCCGGGATGTCCGCACGGTCCAGCCATTCCTTGATCGAGAGCTGATCCAACCCCTCGGCGCCGTTGGGCGTCCGGTAGGTGATGTACTCCTCAGGGTCCTTCAGCACTCGGAGCGACGCGTCGATGCGCTGCGCGATGGGAGCGAAGCCCTGGAGGATCTCCTCCTCGGTGAGCCTCCGGCCGTCGAAGAAGGCCAGCAACCGGGACAGGCTCGGATCCTCCTGGGTGTAGTCCAGCAGTTCGATCCCCAGTTCCTGCGCCAGGTCGTGCATCGTCTGGTGGCCGGTGTCGATCAACTCGCCCCCCAGCTCACAGTGCTGGCCGTCGGGGAAGGTGCCGCGCTTCGTGAACATCCGCCCACCCGTCCGCTTTGCCGCCTCGTAGACCCGCGCCGTCACACCGCGCTGCTTCAGCCGATACGCGCAGTGCAGCCCCGCCATGCCTCCACCCACGATGGCCACGCCACTGTCGTCTCCGCCACAGGCCGTGAGCACCGCCGCACCCGCCGTGCCCGCCGTGAGGTGGAGGAACGTCCGCCGGTCAAAGCGCTCACGCTCGCGTTGCAGCGCGGCATATTCCGAGACAGGCACGCCCGCGACAGCAGCCTGCCGCGCCGTACGCAGAGCGCGCAGAACGAAGGTCATCAGCTGAGTTCGCGCCATCGATTCCTCGCGGTGGGAATTGCGCGCACTCTGGGCACTCTGGATTCCACGCAATATCGTCCGGCAGGCCACTGCGTGGAGTCAGGGCTCTTTCTGTGCGGGAAGAGACGTAACCTCGGGCCGGGTTCATTCGTAGAGGACGGTGGAGGACACACCATGCAGCCAACCGCGAACGCCGAAGCTCCCTCTTCCCGCCTGCTGCTCGTGGATACGTTGATGCCCACGCGCGTGGAGACGGCCACCTTCGGCTTGGGTTGATTCTGGGGCCCTGACGCCCAGTTTGGGCGTCTACCGGGAGTCATTCGGACGCGCGTGGGCTACACCGGCGGAGAGCAGCCGGACCCGACCTATCGCCGGCTCGGGGACCACACGGAGTCCTTCCAGGTGGACTATGATCCCACGTGGCTCTCCTACGAGACGCTGCTGGGCCACTTCTGGAAGGACGCCGACCCGGCCGAGCGCCCCTACAGCCGCCAGTACATGTCCGCCGTGTTCTACGCGAACGAGGAGCAGAAGCGGCTGGCGCTCGCGACCGGGAGGCAGGCGCTGGCGGGCCGGAGCGGGCCGCTGCTCACGCCCATCCTCAAGCTGGCCACGTTCTACCGGGCCGAGGACTACCACCAGAAGTACTACCTCCGCCGGTACCCCCAGGTGATGCGCGAGTTCAGCGCCTACAGCGAGCGCGAGTTCGAGGACTCCACTGTCGCCATGTGGCTCAACGCCTGTATCGATGGCCAGCTGAAGCTGGAGGCCCTGGAGGCCGAGTTCGAGCGGCTCAGGCTGCCCGAGGCGGAGCGCCAACGGATGCGCCAGCTCATCCAGGGAGCCCTGGCGTACCGCCGCCGCTGATCCGGCGTCCTGGCGGCGGCAAACGTAGAGCCTCGCTGGCGCTCAAGGCGCCTTCGAGGCCCTCCGGTACGCATCGCACGCGGGGCGCAGTCCCAGCTCGCAGCCGCGCTGGAAGAGCAGCTTCGCGCGCTCCACGTTCTTCTCCACGCCGTTGCCTTGCAGGTGCGCGAAGCCGAGGTTGAGACAGCCGCCCGGCATGCCCGCGTTGCAGGTCTTCTCGAAGAGGGCCACCGCCCGCTTCTGGTCCTGCTTCACGCCAGTGCCATTCATGTAGGCGGCGCCCAGGGAGCTGCAGCACTGCATGTTCCCCGCCTCGCACCCCTTGTTGAAGAACACGGCGGCGCTCACCGGATCCTGCGCCACCCCGGTTCCCCGCGCGTAGGCGACCCCGATGCTGAAGCAGCCCTCGGAATACCCCCTGTTGCAGGCCTTCTCGTACAGCGCGGCGGCGCCCGCCAGATCCTGCGCCCCGTCGATCCCCATGGTGTGCGCGAACCCGAGGTTGTAGCAACCCTTGCCATCATTGGCCTTGCAGGTCTTCTCGAAGAGGGCCACGGCCTGCTTCGGATCCCGCCTCACGCCCTGCCCCTCCGCGTAGGCGATGCCGAGATCGTTGCACGCCTCCAGGTGCCCCTTGTCACAGGCCTTCTGGAACAGCGAGGCCGCTTGGGCCTCGTCCTTCTTCGTCCCGCCGAGCCCCTGCTGGTAGATCAGCGCCAGGTTGAAGCAGTCGCCCGCGTCGCCCTTCTTGCAGCCCTTGTCGTAGGCCTCCGCCTTCGAGGCCTCCACCGCGAGGCCACGCGTTGCCAGCAGGACAAGAGCCAGGGCGAGCCCCCTCGCCCACGAGCGCCCGCCTCTCCCGGTTCCAGAGCAAAGCATGCGAAACACCTCCCGGTCGCACCGGCTCATGCATCAATCGCGGCGGTAGAGGGTCATCACGCAGGCGCCGCCGAGGCCCAGGTTGTGCTGGAGCGCGACGCGCGCGTTCTCCACCTGGCGCTCCCCGGCCTGGCCCCGGAGGTGCCACACCAGCTCGGTGCACTGGGCCAGGCCCGTGGCGCCCAGCGGATGGCCCTTGGAGAGCAGCCCGCCGGACGGGTTGGTGACGAACTTACCGCCGTAGGTGTTGTCCCCGTCCCAGATGAACTTCTCGGCCTCGCCCTCCTTGCACAGGCCGATGGCCTCGTAGGTGAGCAGCTCGTTCGCGGTGAAGCAGTCGTGCAGTTCCACCACATCCACGTCCTCGGGCCCCACGCCGGCCTTCTCGTAGAGCTGCTTCGCGGCCTTGGCGGCCATGTCGAAGCCGACCATCTTGATCATGCTCTCCTCGAAGCTCGAGGGCAGATCCGTGGTCATCGTCTGCGCGGCGATGTAGACGGGCCGGGAGAGGTTGTGCTTGCGCGCGAACTCGTCCGAGCAGAGCACCGCCGCCGCGGCGCCGCACGTGGGCGGGCAGCACTGGAAGCGCGTGAGCGGATCGAACACCTCTTCGGAGGCGAGCACCTGCTCCACGGTGAGCGGCTGGGTGAACAGCGCGTAGGGGTTCTTGGAGGCGTGCTTGCGCGCCTTCTCCGAGATCTTCGCGAACGTCTCCCGCTTCGTCCCGTACTTCCAGCGGTACTCGCGCCCCGCCCCGCCGAACATCTGCGCCGTCAGCGGGCCGTTGGCGAAGCCCTGCGTCCGGTTGAGCACGTCCACGTGCTTCTCGACGGGGCTCACCCGGTCATCGAACTTGGCGCCCAGCGCGCCCTTCTCCATCTTCTCGAACCCGAGCGCCAGCACGCACTCGGCCAGCCCGCCCTCGATGACCTGGCGCGCCAGGTACAGCGCGGTGGAGCCCGTGGAGCAGTTGTTGTTCACGTTGATGACTGGAATGCCCGTCATCCCCAGCCCGTACACGGCGCGCTGGCCGCAGGAGCTGTCCCCGTAGACGTACCCGACGAAGGCCTGCTCGATCTCGTCGTAGCGGACCCCGGCGTCCTGCAGCGCCGCGGCCGCGGCCTTGGACGCCATCACGTCGTACTCCTCGCTCGCGCCCGGCTTGGTGAACTTGATCATGCCCACACCGGCGACATTGACTCGACGACCCATGACTCGTCTCTCCTTCGTGATGCGCGTCAGACCAGATGCTTGAGGAATCCCAACCGATGGGCGACCCGGACGTCTCCGTCCACCCGCAGCTTGCTGCGCTGGTACAGCTCCCGAGCCGTCGCCGCCCCCTTGGCCAGGGCCAGCAGATCCTCGTCCGCCAGGGTCAGCGTGGCGGTGGGGCTCGCCTGCGTGCCCTCGGACACGGTGCCCGGCGCGGAGCGGAGATCCACCGTCCAGGCGCCCTCGGGTGAGGTGAGCTTGAACTGGATGAGGGCGCTCACCTCGGCGGCCAGCTCGGGGCTCTTCGCCAGGCGCTCCTGCAGCGATTTGAAGATGGCGGGAGCCGACGCCGGACCGCTGCTCTTTGGAGCATCCGCCTTCGGGGCCTCGGCCTTCGAAGCCTCGGCGCTCGCGGCGGGAGCGGAGGACGCGCCCACCTCGCGCGGATCAATCTTCGTGAGGAAGTTCAGCTTCTGCGACGCCATCACGTTGCCGGCGACCTTGAGCTTGCCGCCGAAGTACAGCTTCTGCGGGTCCGCCTTGCCCGAGGTCATCGCCAGGAAGTCGGCGTCGGTCAGCTCCAGGGTGCAGTCGGCCTTGCCCGCCGCTCCCTGCGTCACGCTCCCCTGCCCGTTCTTGAGATCCAGCGTCCAGGTGCTCTCAGGGCTGGTGAGCTTGAAGAGGTAGACATTGTTCACCTTGGCCACCAGCTCCGGGTGCTTCTCCACGTACCCGCGGATGGCGGCGAACACGCTCGCGCTGACGCTGCCCTGGGCCGCTCCCGGATTGCCGGCAACAGGGGCCTGCGCCTCGGCCTTGGGCGCCGGGCGGGCCTTGGGCAGCTCCGTGTGCAGCTCGATGGCGGCGTTGCTGATCACCACCTTGTTCCGCTCGAGCACCTTGCACCGGAAGAGGATCCGCGAGTCCGACTCCTTCCACATCTCCGTCTGCAGCGTCTCGCCGGGGAACACGGACTCGGCGAAGCGGACCTTGATGCTCTTGAAGTAGCGGCCGTCGCTGTCACGGAACGTCTTCAGCACATGCCGCACCACATGGCCGAACGTGCACAGGCCGTGAAGGATGGGCTTGGGGAAGCCGAACGCTCCGGCGAACTCGGGGTCCGCGTGCAGCGGGTTCCAGTCTCCCGAGAGCCGGTAGAGCAGCGCCTGATTCTCATTCGTCTTCTCGGTGACCACCGCGTCCGGCGCGCGCTCAGGGGGCACGTTGATGTCGCTCGACGGGCCGCGATCGCCGCCCCAACCGCCCGCGCCGCGCACGAAGGTGGTCAGCTCGTTGCGAACCAACTCCTCGCCAGTGGCTGCGTCGAACGTGCGGATCTCGGTGACGACGAGCGCGTTCTTGCCCTTGTCGAAGATGTCCTTGATGCGTCCCTGGTGGCGCAGCTTCGCGTGTGGGGGCAGCGGCCGGAGCAGCTCCGTGTACTGCTCGCCGTGCAGCACGCGATCCAGGCCGTAGTTCAGCCCGGGAGCCTGCTTGCCCTCGGCCACCAGCTTGAGCACGGCGTTCACGGCCGGGACCACGGCGTAGGAGGGCAGCGCCTGAAAGCCCTCAGCGTGGTTCTCGTAGACGAAGCGCAGCTCCTTCGGGTTCAGCGGATCCCTCGCGGCGCCCACGCCCAGGGCGTACAGGGACAGATCGCGCTCGTCATAGGACGTCGTGATGGGAGGCAGCTCGTAGCCCAGCGCGGCATCGGCGTCGATGAACTCGTTGCCGCCCCGGCTCTTGGTGCCCAGGTTCTCCAGCACCGGCTGCGTGGCGGCCGTGATGTCCGCGGGGAAGGTCGCCTTCTCGAAGTCGGTGACGCGCTCCCAATGGCTCTGGACCAGCTCCGGGGTGATGTTGCGCCCCAGCTTGAAGCGGACGCCCTCGGTGCGCTGCCAGCGGAGCTTGGACAGGAAGCCGCCGCCCACCTCGAACAGCCCGCCGTTCTCCTGGCAGCTCTCGTGGCACAGCACGGCCACCAGGGGGCTCACGTACTCGGGCTTGAGCGCGTCGGTGACCTCCTTGGGGAGGACCGTCTCCGTGAGGCGCGAGCCGGCGATGGGCGCGATCACGTTCACGAAGACGTTCTTCTTGGCGCCCTCGAGCGCCAGCGTGCGGGCGAAGCCCACCAGGCCCAGCTTGGCCATGCTGTAGTTGGCCTGGCCGAAGTTGCCGTAGATGCCGGCGGCCGACGAGGTGAAGATTACCCGGCCATAGCCCGCGTCGCGCAGGTGGGGCCAGGCGGCCTGGGTGACGCGGAACGCGCCAAGCACGTGCACGCGGTAGATGAGCTCCCAGTCCTGCTCGCTCATCTTGTGGAAGGTGGTGTCGCGCAGGATGCCGGCGTTGTTGATGACGATGTCCAACCGCTTGAAGTGATCGAGCGCCGTCTGGACGATC
Organism: Hyalangium sp.; assembly: GCF_045802625.1. Lineage (NCBI taxonomy): Bacteria > Pseudomonadati > Myxococcota > Myxococcia > Myxococcales > Archangiaceae > Hyalangium > Hyalangium sp. Next base: position 298,166 of record NZ_JBJMQP010000039.1, read on the forward strand.
TTCGCTCCGTCCTCCACCGAGTCGTAGTTGGCCACCGCCTCGCCGCCCGCGGCCTTGATCTCGGCCACCACCTTGTCGGCGGCCTCCGAGTTCTTCCCGCCGCCCGTAGCCGAGCCGCCCAGATCGTTGACCACGACCTTGGCGCCACGGCTGGCAAGCAGCAGCGCGTGAGCGCGGCCCAGCCCCTGGCCGGCACCGGTGACGATTGCGACCCTTCCGTCGAAGCGAAGCTCGTTGGCCATTGATTCTCCTGTCAAAGCGTCCAGAGCGTTCTGACAGCGCCCCCGGGCCCGCGTCAACCGGGGTCCCGCCCCACCCCGAGTTCACCCCCGGTGAACGCCCGCCCTTGTATGCTCGGAGGGGAAGAATTCAGGCCAGCAAGGGGTTTCCCAGGCGATGAGCAAGGTACGTCCCACGGCCGTGGCCGGAACGTTCTACCCGGGCGACCGCGAGAGGCTGGCCGCGACGGTCGATCGGCTCCTGGCCGAGGCCCACCCACGCAAGGCGAAGGTGCCCCGGGCGCTCATCGTCCCCCACGCGGGCTACCTGTATTCCGGGCCCGTTGCCGCCTCGGCGTATGCGCGGCTCCAAGGCGCCGCGCCCCACCTGCGCCGCGTGGTGCTGCTGGGGCCTTCCCACCGCGTGCCATTCCGCGGACTGGCGCTGCCCGACGCCGAAGGTCTGGAGACTCCGCTCGGAGTCCTCCCGGTGGATGAGCAGGGAGCGGCCGACGCGGCCCGGCTCCCCCAGGTCGCCTCCTCCGCCCGCGCCCATGCTCATGAGCACTCCCTGGAGGTGCAGTTCCCCTTCCTCCAGCGCGTCCTCCCGGGCGTCCCCGTGGTGCCCTTCGTGGTGGGCTCCTCCAACGCCGAGCAGGTCGCGGAGGTCATCGAGCGGCTCTGGGCTGGCGACGACACGCTCATCCTCATCAGCTCGGATCTCTCGCACTACCTGCCCTATGACGAGGCCCGCGCGGTGGACCGCGAGACGGCCGACCGCATCCTCTCGCTCGACGCCGAGCACCTCGACACGGAGCACGCCTGTGGAGCCCTCCCCGTGAGCGGCCTGCTGCTCGCGGCGCGGCGCCGGGGGCTGCGCGCCGAGGAGCTTGATCTGCGCAACTCGGGCGACACCGCCGGAGACCGTTCGCGGGTGGTCGGCTACGGCTCGTTCGCCTTCGACGCTCCCCAGGAGATGGCATGACGCGAGGCATCACCCTGCTGGCCCTGGCCCGTGCCGCCGTGCATGAGTCCCTCGAAGGCCCGCGCGTGGAAGTGCCCACCGAGGCCTGGCTGGCCGAGCCCGGCGCCTGCTTCGTCACCCTGCGCAAGGACGGAGAGCTGCGCGGCTGTATCGGCAGCCTCGAGGCCCACCGGCCCCTGGCGGAAGATCTGATCCAGAACGCCCGGAGCGCCGCCCACCGGGATCCCCGCTTCTCACCGCTCCGGCGCAATGAGCTGGACGTCGTCCGCTTCGAGGTGAGCCTGCTGACGCCGCTCGAGCGACTCGAGGTGCAGAGCCAGCAAGAGGCGCTCGAGAAGCTGCGCCCCGGCGTGGATGGTGTGATGCTGCAGTGGGGCCCCCACCGCGGCGTCTTCATCCCGAAGATGTGGAAGCAGCTCCCGGATCCGGTGGAGTTCCTCACCTTCCTCAAGCGCAAGGCGGGGCTGCCGTCCAAGGAGTGGCTCTCGGGCACCCGGGTGTGGCGCTTCACCGCCGAGGACTGGTCCGAGCCCGAGCTGCGCAACTGAACCGCCCGGCAGTGCTCCGCTGGACAGTTCCCGCCCCGGGACGATGCGCTTGCGTAGCAGCGTCCCCACCTTGTGGGCCGCCATGGCGCTGTCTCGAACTTCTCAGGTAGCCCCTCGAACTGTCTGGACGGTGGGCCTTCATGTGCTGGGCATAGCGGCCCTGGGGCTCCTGCTCTACGAGCTGCGGCCGGTGCTGGCGCTGCTGGCCATCTCGTTGATGTTGGCCCTGGCCCTGGAGCCCCTGGTGCGACTGTTCCAGCGCACCGGGCTCAAGCGCGGCTGGTGTGTGATGTTGACGGTCCTGTCGCTGCTGGGGCTCCTGGCCTTGGTCGCCCTCTCGATCGTCCCGATGCTGGTGGAGCAGGTGAGCAATCTCCTCTCATCACTCCCCGGGTTCATCACTCAGGTCCGCGAGTCGCAGTGGATGCACTCGCTCAATGATCGCTTCAAGGTGATGGATTCGATACAGAATGAGGTGGCCAGGGTCCCCAGCACCATCGCGGGTCCCGTGCTCGGCGTGCTCAGCTCGTCAATCACCGTGCTCATCGCGGCGATCACCGTGCTCACCCTCGCCACATTCGGGCTGCTCTCCGGTGAGCAGCTGCTCGAGCAGGGCATGCGCTGGGTGAGACCCGACCGGCGTCCCGAGCTCCGCCAGCTGCTGGTGGACATGAACCGGGCCGTGAGCGGCTACCTCGTGGGGGCGTTCCTCATCTGCGCCATGGGGGGCCTGTCGACGGGCATCATCACCTGGGCGCTGGGCGTCCCCTACTTCCTGGCGCTCGGGCTCATGTACCTGGTGCTCGCGTTCGTCCCGTACCTCGGCAGCCTGCTGGTGGCCATCACCGTCTCGCTCACCACGCTCGCCACGGTGGGCTTCCGCCGGGCGCTGATCGCCCTGGGGTTGTTCCTCATCTATCAGCAGATCGAGAGCCATGTGCTGCAGCCGCTGGTCCAGCGACGAACCCTGCAGATGAACCCGCTGCTCATCGTCATCGTCCTCGTCGGTGGCGCCATGGTGATGGGGGTGCTGGGCGCAGTCCTCGCCCTGCCGCTCGCGGCGGCGCTCCAGGTGCTCCTGCAGCGGGTGCTGGAGCGGCGCAGCCGCAAGTGGGAGCAAGAGGCCCGGCAGCGCGCCCCCGCCGCGGCAACAACCCCCCTCACTCCGGATTCGCAGCACGAGACGGCTCAGCACCCAGAAGACTCGGAAGAGCCATTGCAGCACTGAAGGCACGGCACCGGGCGTGAGCCCGTGTTGCAGGCAACACGGCACTGGCCCCTCGGATCACTTCGGGTTTTCGCTCGTCCCCCTTAGCCTGCGCGCCACCTCGACAGCCCGGCTTGCTCGCGGTCCGAGCCACGCCCGGCGTTGAGAGTCACAGGGGGAATTCTCACATGCCATTGCTGAGCCGCTGGCGCCGGCGCGCCCTCTCGCTATCCATGGGCGCGGTCCTTGGCATCCTCGCCTCGGCCTCCGCCGGGAGCTCCGTCCCCCAGAAGCATGAGCGCGAGCCGCGACCACAGGAGACCCTCCAACTGCCTCCAGGCTTCGCCCGGGAGACGGTGGTCTCCGGCCTGAACCTGCCCACGACGTTCGTCTCCCTGCCCGACGGGCGGATCCTCATCGCTGAAAAGGACGGAGTGGTCCGGCTCTACAGCAACGGCGCCCTCCAGGGCACGCCCTTCCTCGACATCCGGGACAGGGTGAGCACCCTCAACGATCGAGGCCTGCTGGGCATCACCGCCGACCCCAGCTTCGCGACGAACAGCTACATCTATCTGCTCTACACGTACGAGGACGATGCCGGGCACCCCGAGGGTCCGAAGACCGGACGGCTGGCGCGGTACACGGCGGTGGGAAACACCGCCTCTCCCTCCAGCGAGCTCGTCTTGCTGGGGACGCAGGTGGGCTCCTCGTGCCACGACTTCCCCGCTGGCGCCGACTGCATCCCCTCGGACAGCCTGTCGCACAGCACAGGCGCCCTCAAATTCGCCCCTGATGGCACGCTCTTCGTCACCCTGGGAGACGGGGCCAACTACGACTCCGTCGATCCCGATGCCCTCCGAGCGCAGGAGCTCGACTCGTTGGCGGGCAAGCTCCTCCACATCACCCGCACGGGCCAGGGGCTGTCCTCGAACCCCTTCTGGAATGGGGATGCCGGGGCCAACCGCTCGAAGGTGTGGAGCTACGGGCTGCGCAACGCCTACCGGTTCAACCTGCGCCCTGGAACCAACACCCCGTACCTGGGGGATGTGGGCTGGGATACCTGGGAGGAGCTCAATGTCGCCAAGGCCGGAGCCAACCTCGGCTGGCCCTGCTACGAGGGGCCCGAGCGCCAACCCGGCTACGCGGCGCTGGCCGCCTGCCAGCAGCTCTACGCCCAGGGGGCCTCCGCGGTGACGATGCCGCTGCATGCCTGGACGCACGACGTGGGCCGGACGTCCACGGGAGGAGCCTTCTACACGGGCACGGCCTACCCGGATCCCTATCGTGGCGCCTACTTCTTCGGAGACTACGGCGGGGGCTGGATCTCCTTTCTGCAAGTGGATGCGAACGACAACCTGATCCCTGGCAGCGTGGGAACCTTCGCGACCGGCGTGGACGGTCTGGTCGACATCGAAATCGGCCCGGACGGCCTCCTCTATGTCGTGGATATCTACGCGGGCGAGCTACAGCGCTACACCTACTCGCGCATCAACACGCCGCCCACGGCGGTGGCCTCGGCGAACCCGCGCGAGGGCTACCCACCGTTGAGCGTGCAGTTCTCGAGCGCAGGCTCCTCGGATCCGGATGGTGACGCGCTTCAGTTCTCGTGGGACTTCGGAGATGGCTCTCCACTCTCGGGGCTGGCCTCCCCGCAGCACACCTACGCCACGGCGGGCCTCTACACGGCCACGCTGACCGTCAGCGACGGGCACGGTGGAGCCCAGTCCGCCGCCGTGCGGATCTCCGTGGGCAACCTGGCACCCGTGCCCGCCATCACCTCGCCCTCGGCGGAGTTCCGCTTCCGGGTGGGTGATGTGGTGACCTACTCAGGCTCGGCGACGGATAAGGAGGACGGTTCGATCCCCGCCAACAAGCTCTCCTGGACCATCATCCTCCACCACTGCACTCCCAGCGGGTGCCACATCCACCCGTTCGCCACGAGCACGGGCGCGAGTGGCTCCTTTGCCATCACGGATCACGGCGACCAGATCTACTTCGAGCTCACGCTCACCGCGACCGACTCGGCGGGGCTGACAGGCTCCAGCACGGCATTCCTCTACCCCCAGACGGTGCAGCTCACCTTGCAGAGCTGGCCGCCCGGCCTGCCGCTGGTGCTCGATGGCATGAGCGGCACAGCGCCGCTGGTGCGCACGGCGATTGTGGGCTCCAGCCACACGGTCTACGCGCCTTCGGGGCAGAACGGCTACGCCTTCCTCTCCTGGTCGGACTCAGGCGCCCAGCAGCACTCCATTACGGCCGGGACAACCGATGCCACGTACACGGCGGCCTTCGTCCGGATGGAGTGTCAGCAAGGGCAGTTCGTGGCGGAGTACTTCAACAACCTGGAGCTGAGCGGGTGGCCGGCGTACGTGCGCTGCGAGGACACCCCGCTCTCTAACGACTGGGGAGAGGGAAGCCCGGCTCCGGGGGTCGATGCGGATCACTTCTCGGCGCGGTGGACGGGCCGGTTCTACTTCCCGGCCAGCACCCAGACGTTCACGGTCACGGCGGATGATGGCGTCCGCCTCTATGTGGATGGCGCGCTCCTCATCGATGCCTGGCAGGATCAGAGCGCCACGACGTACCAGGCCAATCTGCAGCTCTCCGCCGGAGAGCACGTCGTGACCCTGGAGTACTACGAGGACGAAGTGGATGCCGTGGCCCAGCTCCAGTGGGGGCCAGCCTCTTGTCCGAACGAGCAGTTCCAGGCGGAGTACTTCAACAACCAGGACCTGAGCGGCTCTCCCGTGCTGGTGCGCTGCGAGGCGGCGCCGTTCTCCTACGACTGGGGCCAGGGCAGCCCAGCCCCCGAGGTCACCGCGAACCATTTCTCGGTGCGGTGGACGGGCCAGTTCCACTTCGCCCGGGCGCCCTACACGTTCACGGCCACGGCCGATGACGGTGTCCGGGTCTACCTGGACGGCTCGACGCTGATCGATGCATGGATAGACCAGGGGACCACCACCTACCGGGCCAATCCCTGGGTCTCTTCCGGTGACCACACCGTCGTCATGGAGTACTACGAGAACGAGGGCGGAGCCACGGCAGCGCTCCGCTGGGTCCGCCGGTTCTGAGCTCGTTGATGGGCAACGTCACCTTGGGCCGCGCGTGGCGCTGAGGCAGCATCTATCCATGTCCCTTCCCGCAGACCTGCGCGCCCGCCGCGAGGCCCTCATCCGCGAGCACTTCGAGTCAGAGAACCGTCACGACTTCGGAGCGACGCTGGCGACGTTCCACCACCCGCGCTACGAGCTCATCGCCACGGGCGACGTCTACGATGGGCCCGAGCAGGTGATGCGGTACTTCAAGGAGTCCCGCGCCGCCTTCCCGGACCAGCGCAACCGCCTGCTGGCGATGCACCACGCAGACGACGCGGTCATCACCGAGTTCGAGCTATACGGGACGCACCTTGGCAACTACCGGGGGCTGCCACCCACGGGGCGAGCGTTCTCGGCGCGGATGAGCGCGTTCTTCCTCTTCGAGGGGGATCGGCTGGTGTGCGAGCGCATCTACTTCGACGCGAACACCCTGCTGCGGCAGCTCGGCATTGCCCACGATCCGCTGAGCCTCAAGGGGCGGCTGGCCACCGCGCTGAACCACCCCGTCACGGTGGGCCGAGCGTTCCTGCGTCAGGCGTTGCGACGAACGCGGTAGAGACTCCTGAGCGGCCACATGAGACAAGAGCTCGGTGTACGTCATGGTCGTCCTGCTGGAGCCTCTCCAACCATGTGCACGCCCATGCGCCCACGCGAATAGCCACTTGCTAACAGCCTCGGGAATGGAGGGAAGATCCCACCCCAGCGGCGATTCCGGCCGCAAACGGGGGGCACATCACATGAACTTCACTCTTCGAAACCCTTGGTGGCTGTGCGTGCTGGCGCTGGTTGCGTGGCAAGGCTGTGGTGGAGAGCCCAAGGCGCCGATCATTGGTCCCAACCTGGTGGTCAACGGCACCTTCGAGTCCACGCTCGAAGAGGGCTGGTGGACGGCGACGGACTCGAAGGCAGAGCCCCCGGAGAAGAGCTCGGCCACCACCAGCCCCGATGCGGCGGACTCGGGCTCCGCCGGGCTGATGCTCCACAAGGGCCCGGACGGCTTCTACTCCATGGTGGGCCAGACCCTGAACGGCCATGGGGCGTGGCAGACCTTCCAGGTGCACGCCCGCATCAAGGGCACCACGGGCAACGAGCACGTCATCATCGGCTACGACAGCCAGAGCGTCGAGGTCGTGGCCGAGACGCGGTGGAGGACGGTGTCACGGCTGCTGCTCATGTCCGAGAGCAGCGACGACTCCAACCTCCGCATCAGCCTCACCACGAATGACTCCACCGTCTATGTGGACGAGGTCTCCTTGGCGATGGCCCAGGTGGAGCGAGGCGATGCGGAGATGGCGAGAGGCAACCTGCTGCGCAACAGCTCCTTCGAGAGTGGCTTGTCCCTGTGGGACTTCTTCACGAGCGCCCCGGAAGGAACGGCCTCCACGTCACCGGACGCGCGGCACTCGGGCTACGCGGGGCTGGTGCTGAACCGAGGGCCCGAGGGCACCATCACCCTGGTGAAGCAGCCGCTCCCGGATCCGGTGGCCGAGCGCGAGGAGTACCGTATCGAAGCCGATGTCCGAGGCGCCCATGGTGGCGAATCGGTCAACCTGTGCCTGCAGATCGACCACGATCCGTGGACCGGGCCCTGCATCACCGTGACGACCTACGAGAACTGGCAGCACATCTCCCAGAAGCTGCCCATTGACGAGACGATGCTCGACGAGCGTGTCGGCGTGGTGATCTCCCCGGGCAGCGATGGCTCCGTGATGGTGGACGACGTGATCCTGACCCGCACCCAGCGGTAGAAAGCCTCCTGCCTCGGGCTCCACGGCCACGGGGCGCTTTCTGCTACCCGTGGCTGAGCTGCTCGATGCGGCGGAAGTAGTCCGCCTGGAACTCGAAGATCCGAGCGATGTTCGTGGCCATGAGGCAGGCCACCGCCACGACGATGATGGCGATCATCAGCACCCGCAGGCCCCGCAGCGCCGCCTCGGAGTTCTCCCGCGCCTGCTGCTGGAGCAGCGGCTCGATGCGGCCGGCCCGCTCGCCGATGCCTACCTGACGCAGCGACTCTCCCTCGAGCACTCCGAGCCACTCCACCACCTCCGCGAAGGTGGCACCGCCCCGGAGGCGCTGAACCGCCGCCCCAGTCCGGGCCCGCAGCTCCGTGCTCCCGGTGGCCTCGATGGCCATCTGCAGACTGCGCGCTGCGTCCACCCCGGCCCCGAGCGAGGTGCCCAGGACATCGCAGAAGCGGCTGGCCTGAAGCCGCCGGTGGAATCCTCCGAGCAGCGGAAGCCGCAGACGGACCCGCTCCCAGCGCTCCTCGAGCCCCAGCGCCGCCACGGCCAGCGGGGACAGGAAGAGCGCCAGGCCCACCGATCCCGTCGAGAAGATCCTCCCCAGGAACGCGCTCACGATCCCCGAGCCCAGGTTGTCCGCATTCCCGGCGTTCACGGCGCCAGCGGCCGCGTCAAGGAGTGCACCTCCGACGATGAACCCGGCCAGCAGGTAGACGGGATAGAGGCACAGGAAGAATGTGCGCCAGCGCAACCGCTGCAGCGCCTCCAGACGGGCGATGATGCCGGCCAGCGCGTTCTCGAGCGTCCCGGACACCTCCCCTGCCTCCAGCGCCGCCACCACCTGCGGCTCGAACCAGGCAGGCTGGCTGCGCATCGCCTCGGCCAGCCCTGCGCCGTTGGAGACCGCCTTGCCCACGTTGGCCACGGCGCGGAGGAACGGATCCTTGTCCGCCCCCCGAGACAGCTCGGTGAAGGCCAGTGACAGCGACACGCCAGAGCGGAGCATGCCGTGGAGCCCCACATAGAAGCTGAGGTGCCTTCGGTGGCGCACCATCGCCACGATGGGATGCCGCCCCCAGGCCCGAGCTACCCGCTCGCCCATCCGGCTCTGGCTGGAAGCCTGGGGCCGCTGCGCCGAGCGGACGGGCCTCGGCGACGCCATACTCCGGGGCTTGCCCTGGCTCTCTTCCACCGGGCTGCCTTCCACCGACGCCGGGGGAGCCATCCGCGATGTTCGCCGCTCGCTCATGGGGTTGCGCTCTCGTTCACGGCTCAGCGCCACCAGCGCTTGGAGCGTCCGGGGAGAAACAGCATGAGGACGATGAACCCCGCGATCATCCCCGCGGACCGGGCCTGACCCCGGCCGTACTTCACGAGCGCGACGGGCACGATCACGGCCAAGCTCAGGATGATGATGCGCACGCCCATGCTGGGAACGAGGCCCAGCAGCTTCCACCCGAAGGAGCCCTCCCCGAAGAAGAGCCCTCCCATGCCGTTCGAGCGCTCCTCCCGCTTCAGCTTCTGCATCAGCACTGAGTACCGAGCCTGATCCGCTTGCCGTTCCTGCGCATGCTTCTGCTGCGACAGGGCCGCCGCGGCCTCACGTTCCCGCGCCCGCTCCTGCTGCCGCGCCTGCCAGAGTCGCTCGTTGTAGGCGCGCTGTTGGGGCGTGGTCAGGTCCGCGCCGCAGACCGTGCACTCCTTGGAGAACCGGCCGTTGTCGGACTCGCAGCTCCCACAGCGGGGGAAGCGCAGCTCCTCTTCCTCCGAGGAGGGCTCCTCGGCCAACGCCAGGGGCGCTTCGCCCCGGAAGCGCTCCAGGTGCGTCTCCGGGACGGCGGCTTGCTGGGGCGCCGCGCCCCGCTGCGCCAGGGTCTCGAAGCGGTTGCCGCTCTGAAGCTGGGGCTGCTCCTCCGACTTCGGGGGAGCGCCACGAGCGCGCTCCAGGTTGAGGAAGCGGGAGAACTTGTTCGTCATCGTCGGCTCCCTGGGGCCGCGCCCCCTTGCAAGCCCTCCGGAGGGCCACTGGGCGACGCCGGGCGGGTGCGCCCCTTGGCCCAGACTCGCAGGCGGGCGATCTCATCCCTCATGGTGACGGACAGCGGGAAGGTCTCGCGGATGCTGTGCACCAGGTGCTGCTGGCCCAGCTCCGCGTTCTCGCCAAAGGCCTCATACAGCCCGGCGATCACGGCCTGCTCGATCTCCGCGCCGCTGAAGCCCTCGGTGAGCGAGGCCAGCGCCTCCAGATCGTAGTGCCCGGGCTCCCGCTTCCTGCGGCTCAGGTGGATGCGGAAGATCTCCCGGCGCTCGGCCTGCTCGGGCAGATCGATGAAGAAGATCTCGTCGAAGCGCCCCTTGCGCAGCACCTCGGGAGGCAGCCCGTCGATGCGGTTGGCGGTGGCCACCACGAACACCGGCGCCGTCTTCTCCTGGAGCCAGGTGAGCAGCGTGCCGAAGACGCGAGCCGAGACGCCGCTGTCGCCCGAGCTCGAGGCGCCCACTCCGGACAGCCCCTTTTCAATCTCATCCACCCACAGCACCACGGGGGCCACGCTCTCGGCCACGCGGATGGCCTTGCGCAGGTTCTCCTCCGAGGAGCCGATCAGCCCGCTGAAGATGCGTCCCATATCCAGCCGCAGCAGCGGCAGGTTCCAGTGCGCGGAGATGGCCTTCGCGGTGAGGCTCTTGCCACAGCCCTGCACGCCCAGCAGCAGCAGCCCCCGAGGCTCGGGCAGACCGAACTGGCGAGCGCGCTCTCCAAAGGCGGCGGTGCGCTGCCCCAGCCAGGCCTTCAGGTTCTGCAAGCCGCCCACGCTGCCCAGGGTCTCGTCCGGCGGGTAGTACTCGAGCAGCCCGTTCTTCCGGATGACCTGGCGCTTCTCGTCCTGGATGCGCTTGATGTCGTCCGGGCCCAGCTTGCCATCGTGGGCAATGGCCTTGGCGAAGGCGTTCTCCGCCTCCGCCAGCGTGAGCCCGAGCGCCGCCTTGATGAGCTGATCCGCGTGATCCCGCGATAGATCGATGGTCGCCTTGTTGCCCTTACGCACCACGGTGATGATCTCCCGCAGCAGCTGCATGAGATCGTTGTAGCCGGGCAGCGGCACATCGACGACGGAGAGCTCCTTCTCCAGCTCGACGGGGATGCTGAGCGTCGGCGAGAGGAGGATCACGGTGGTGAAGGTGCTCTTGAGGAAGTGGGACAGCTCGCGCAGGGCGCGCACCACGCCCTTATCCTCGAGGAAGGGGTGGAAGTCCTTGAGGACAACGAGCGCCGGCTCGTTCAGCTTCTCGATGGCGGCCAGGGCGTCGATGGGGTTGCGCGTCTCCTCGGGCAGCGTCGCGGTGCGCGAGCCCCCCATGTTGCGCAGCCCCCGGATGATGGACCAGTGGAAGAGCGCCTTGCCGTGCGAGCGCGCCAGCTCGGACAAGATGGCGTCCACCCGATGCTCCTCCCAGGACACGAGGTAGAGCATCGGGTAGCGAGCCCGAATGAGGATGTCGAGCTCCTCCAGCCACGGCACAGCTGGAGCGCGAGGGGAGACAGAGCCGGAGACCGCGGACGTCATGCCTCGGTTATATCAAGTCGGGAACTCCCCGTCGCCCGGGCCTGCCGCGTTGCCGGATACGGAACGGAACCTCTTGAGGCTCTCTCAGAGGGGAGGGTCCCTCAGGGTGTCACGATGGGCTGCAAGAGCCCTGCCTTGTCCAGCAGCTTGCCCACGCGCCGGCCCAGTTCGACATGATCAGGGTTGCCTGCGGTGAGGCGATCCGGGGTGAGAATGATGAGTGCACCCTTGTCCTCCACCGGTTCGATGCGCACGGGAGCGGGCAAGGGCGGCACCATTCCCCGGCGGCGCGACAGGTACGTCACCCACCCCACGAACGTGCCCCCTCTAGAGGTTTCGCTC